>JAJFUP010000155.1 GCA_021372395.1 Deltaproteobacteria bacterium | reverse complement strand
GGCCATCAACTCGGCGCTCGAGGTCGACCTCACGGGCCAGGCAACGGCGGAATCCATAGGCCAGGTCTTCTACAGCGGCATAGGCGGGCTGTCCGACTTCATGAGGGGGGTGGCGACCCTGCCCGACGGCAAGACCATCCTCGCCCTGCCCTCGACAGCCAGAAACGGGACCGTGTCCCGCATCGTGCCGTTCCTCTCCCAGGGCGCAGGGGTCACCCTGAACCGGGGGGACATCCACTACGTGGTGACCGAGTACGGCATCTGCTACCTTCACGGCAAGAACATCAGAGAGAGGGCCATGTCCCTCATCTCCATCGCCCACCCGGCGTTCAGACCGTGGCTCATCGGGGAGGCGAAGAAACACTCCCTGATCTTTCGTGACCAGGCCTTCTTCTCCGGCGACAGAGGGGAATACCCCCGGGACATCGAAACCCACCGGACCACCGCCGCGGGCCTCACCGTGCTGCTCCGCCCGGTCAAGATCAGCGATGAGCCGCTGCTCAAGGAGTTCGTGTACTCGCTCTCGGATCAGAGCCTCTACCTGCGCTTTCTCTCGCCGCACATGGAGATCCCCCACGAAGACCTCCAGAAGTTCGTGGTCATAGACTACACGAAGCAGATGGCCGTCTTTGCCATCCTGGAGCACGAGGGCAGGGAGGAGATCATCGGGGTAGCCCGCTACGCCGTGGAGAAAGACCTCCACACGGCCGAGCTCGCCATCGTGGTCCGCGACGATCACCACAACCGCGGCATCGCCATGGAGCTGCTCTCCTACGCGGCCTACCTGGCGGAAAAACAGGGGCTGCTGGGTTTCACGGTCGAGGTGCTCGCCGACAACCGCCCGGTGCTCCACCTCCTGAAAAAGTTCAGGGATCGGGGGTTCGACATCCAGCAAAGCATCAACGAGGGCGTGTTCTCCTTCAAGATCCTCTTCACGACAACGACCTGAGGCAGGGCCGGTGAACCCTTATGCAGGCAAACGGGTGTAATTCCGCCCTCACTCCGTGTTCCCCCGAAGCTCACCGTCATCCTCTTTCCCTTTCAGGGCATTCAGAAAGATGGTGAAGGTGGCCCCCTTGCCCGGCTCGGTGCGGAGCCTGATGGTTCCGCCGGCCTGTTTTATGATGGTGTACACGGTGGTGAGCCCGAGGCCGCTCCCCCTGCCCTCCTCCTTGGTGGTGAAGAAAGGTTCGAAAACGTGAGCCGCCGTCTCCTCGTCCATGCCGTTGCCCGTATCGGTCGCGATGATCCTCACATAGTTTCCCGGTGACAGGTCCTTGTTCCGGGCAGCGGATTCTTCATTCACCTCGGCGTGTGATGTGGCAAGAGTGAAGGTCCCCCCCTGTGACATGGCATCCCGGGCATTGAGCGAGAGGTTCATGATCACCTGCTCGAGCTGGCTTCTGTCCGCCATGACAAGACAAGCCTGCGGGTCGAGCATAAGCTTCAGATCGATCCTGGCTCCCATCAGCGGCAGCAGGAGATCCTGCATCTTTCTGATGACCTCGTTGATGTCCACCTCCACCGGCATCATCGGCTGCTTGCGGCTGAAGGAGACAAGCTGCCTGATGAAGGCGGATGCGGAGTTCTTCACGTCCTTTATCTTGCCCACGTAACCGGCAACGGAATCCCTGTTTTCCGCCTTGAGAATGATGAGGTCGCAGAAACCGTCTATGGCGGCGAGGAGGTTGTTGATGTCGTGGGCGATGCTGCCCGCAAGCCTCCCCAGGGACTCCATCCGCTGCGAGCGCTGCATCTCGGCCTCGATATACTTATACCGGGTGATGTCCCTCCCCCACCCGAGGATGCACGCGCGGCCGCCGAGATCCATCTTTTCGGCCGACCACAGGTGGGTCCGTATCCTGCCATCCTTTGTCCGGAACCTCACCTCCTCGTTGCGGATGCTACCCTTGTCCCGGATCTTACCAATGACCCTCTTGCGGTCCTCGGGTTTTTCCCAGAATCCCAGATCCAGGGACGTGCGTCCGAGGACCTCCTCCAGGGTGTAGCCGGTTCCCTTGAGGAAGGCCTCGTTGGACTCGATGTAGGTCCCCTCGTCGATGGTGGACACCGAGATCCAGTCCGGGCTTGCCTGGAAGATGGCGGCGTACTTCTCCTCGCTTGTCTTCAGCTCTTTCTGGATGTGCTTGTGTTCGGATATGTCGACGATGAACCCTTCCATGGAGCGGAGCTCCCCCTCGGGGGAGAAAACCCCGACGCCCTGCTCCCAGACCCACTTCACCTCGCCCTTCTCCGTGATGATGCGGTAGACGATCTGGAAGTGCTCCTTGGTGCGCAGCCCTTTCTGAACCTCGCTCCACACCCTGTCTTGATCATCGGGGTGAATTATCTGCCCGTAGGAGACCCTGCGGCTCCCGGTCAGCTCATCGGCCGTGTAACCCGTGAGAGCCAGGCACCCCTCGCTCACGAACTCCATGGTCCAGTCCGAGTCGTTCCTGCAGCGATACACCATGCCCGGGAGGTTCCCGAAGAGGGTGAGGAGCACTCTGCGCTGCTCCTGCAGGTCGTCTTCGGCCTTCTTGCGGGCCGTCAGATCGCTGAACACCGAGACGATCTCTCCGGACGGGAGCTTGTAGACGAAGTTCTCCCGCCACCCGGAAATCCTCTCTTCCTCGTAGTGGACGATGGGGAGGAACTCCGGGGTCCCTGTCCGCCACACACGTCTCAGCGCCTCGAAGAGCTGGCTTTTCCGCAAGTTGGGAAAGAGCTGAAGGAGGGTCTTCCCGACGACCTCTTCCCGCGCGAGGTGATCGATCCTCTCCGCTGCCCTGTTGAAATCGACGAACTCGAAATCCTCCCCTTCACCACGTACCCGGTAGACGGCCACCCCGTTCAGGGAGTACTCGATTATGCTGCGGTAGCGGCCCTCCGCCTCCAGGAGTTCCTTCTCGGCAAGTTTCCTTTCCGTGATGTCGATGGCCATGGACAGGACGTGAGGCCTGCCTGCGTACTCGATGATCTCCGCGAAGAACAGGCAGTCGTGAATCCTGCCGGAGGTGTGCCGGATCGGGATCTCCCTGTTCTGCACAAAACCCTTTTCCCTGAGCTCGGCCATCAGCTCCGCCCTGCTGTCCGGTTCCGCCCAGATATCGACCGCGGTGACGGCCTTCCCCTGGATGTCCTCCTTCGCGTACCCGGTGAGCCTCAGGTAGGCGTCGTTCGCATCCACGACGATGCCTTCGTCTATGGTGGTGATGGCCGAGGGGATGGGGTTCAGGAAAAAACTCCGGGAAAACAGGTCTCGTGACGGGTCTTTCTTTTTCGTGCCGCAGAAGAAGGGGATCGGGAAAAGGCCCGCACTGCAGTGAGTCCAAACGTCCCCATGGAACGCAGCAGGAAAAAGGGCGGCGAACAGGCCCGGGAGGGTCTCCCGGAGAAGAGGGAGCACGTTCAGACCATCACAGCCCGCGTACAGGGAGATGATGACAGCCGCGAGGAAGAGCGGCTTCCTCAGAGAGGTCTCACCCGGTTTATCCATGCCCATACCCTTTTCCGGGCCCCCTGCCGTCCGACTCCGCCGCCTTCTTGTCATAAAGGGTGTGACCGGTATGTCACGGCGCCAGAGATGCCTGCCTTACCCTTCATTCATAATCCCATCCCGGCAACAGTCAATGGTTGCCGGGCAGCCACTTCCCCACCCCCGGGAGACACCGGTCTCGGGGAGGGTGCCCCCTGTTGCCTCTTGCCCCTGAGCCATTGAAAAAACCGCGCCGCAGGTATACAATAGTACTGCTATCATGTAATACCGGTCCATCCGAGATGGGAGGTTTGCCATGCCGATACCGCACCAGCTGATTCCCTATGCGACAAGACTCGGGTTCCCTGATTCGGAAACCATGGCGAAGATCTTTGCCATCCTCTACAACGAGCCGGACAGTGTCGCCATTGCCGGGGCCATGCCCGGAACCCTTCAAGAGATATCTGCAAAAACCGGACTGGGTGAACTGCGGGTGAGGGAACTTGCGGAAAGGCTCCTGCACACGGGCGCCATCAGCCGCATCCCAGCCAAGTCAGGGGCCTACCGGCTCTTCTCTGCCATGATCGAACTGAGGGACGCCGTGGTGATATCCCCGGACTGCCCCCAGGAGCTCTTCGAGCTGTGGGATATACTCATCCGCGACGAGATGCCCAAACTCGTCCCCTTGCTCAAAGCCCTGGGGCTCCCCCCCATGCTCCGGGTGATCCCCATCGAAGAGACCGTGAAAAGTGCGTCCCAGGTGCTGGATGCCGACTCCGCCCGCCGGATCATCCGGGCTGCCTCCCTCATCACTGCCATTCCATGCCCGTGCCGGACCCAGGCACGGCGGGTGGGAAGGTCCGGGGACTGTCCTGCTCCAAAGGAGGTGAACCTCTGCATGCAGATCAACGGCTTTGCCGAGGCCGTCGTGGACAGGGGCGTGGGGGAACGCCTGAGCATCGAGGAAGCCCTCGGGCGGCTTTGTCTGGCTGAAGAGGCAGGTCTCGTGCACACGGCCCGCAACAACGTCAAGGACGATATGTTCATGTGCAACTGCTGCCCCTGCTGCTGCACGGCCATCTTTCTCCACAACCAGCTCGGGTATGATGCCTCCCTTGCCCCGTCACGCTTCCATGCCCTTGTGGATGCAGCCCTGTGCACAGGATGCGGGGCATGCGTGGAGAGATGCCCTTTTCACGCCCTCAGCGTGGAAGAGGTGGCAATGGTCGATGAGAAGAGGTGCATGGGGTGCGGCAACTGCGCACATGTCTGCCCCGTGGACGCCATCACCCTCGAGGAGGCGCGGCCGCCGGAGTTCATCCGCCGGACATGATGCCCTTGAAAAAAGCTTGCGGGGTCGCAGCAGTCATGGAGCACGAGGTGCACACAGGAAAGGGTTTGAGCAACCAGCATGCAGGAAGATACCATGCCCCATCATGAAACCCGCCATATCAACCCGCTATGCTGCGCGGCTGTATTCTTCCTTGCTGTCCTTGTCTTTGCCTCACCGTGCCTTGCCCAGGATCTTCCGCGGGTCAGGCCTCCGGAATGGGCCCGGCCGATCATCGACACGAAGGTAGAGAACTTCTTCAAGGTCGACGACAGGGTATACCGGTCGGCACAGCCCGATGCACCGGGGATGAAGGAAGTCGAGTCCATGGGCATAAAAAACGTCCTTTCTCTCAAGCATTACTTCGGTGATGAGGATGAAGCCGAAGGGACGCAGCTGAAATTATTCCGCGTGAAGATGGAGGCATCCGAGATCCGCGACGAGGACGTGATCCGGGCCTTGCGGATCATCCGGGAGAGCGAGGGTCCCATCCTGGTTCACTGCTGGTACGGGAGCGACCGTACCGGGTGCATCATCGCCCTGTACCGGATCATCGAGCAGGACTGGTCCAAGGAGCAGGCCATCGACGAAATGATGCATGGCGGCTACGGGTTCCACACCAGGTACGACAACATCCCCCAATACATCGAAGGCGCGGATATCGAGAAGATACGGGAACGGCTCGCTGCCCCCTGAATGACCACCTTCGTCGCGCTGTCCCGGCTCCTTCTCTTGACTTTTCTCCGTGCCGAGGTATCTTTACAAGGTCTCGAGGCGGGACGTGTGGTTTTTATGCGTGTCATCCGGTTTATGCTTTTCCTGTGATCCGCTTGTTTGCCTTTCAATACCCTCCATACCCGGGAGTGCCGCTGGAGTCAGCGGATTTCGCCGGAGAGACCCGTGAACGGGGCGATCCTCCCTGAAATTTTCAAGCAGCATCGGGAACGATCTCGGGAGGATCGAGGTGAGCAGTAGTCATCGACTGGAGAAAGGAGGAAAGGAACATGCCAAGAATCCACAAAAGCGTTGATATCCATGCGCCGGTCAACAAGGTCTTTTCTTATGTCGACGATCCCAAGAATGACCCGGAATGGATGATGAGCATGGTCGATGTCAAGGATGTGAAAGGGTCGGGTGCAGGGGCCCATTTCAGCTGGGACTACAAGATGGTCGGGATGCACTTTCATGGGGAAACCGACCGCATCGAGGACATCCCCGAGAAAAAGATCGTGGACAAGACGAAAGGGGGGATCGAGAGCACCTGGACTTTCTCCTTTGATCCCCGTGGAGACATGACGCACCTGGATGTGGACATCGATTACAGCATCCCGATTCCCGTGCTCGGCAAACTGGCCGAAAAGGTGCTGCTCAAGCATAACGAGCGGGAGGCCGAGCAGAGCCTGCTCAACATCAAGGAGCGGGTGGAGCACTGAAGGCCTGGGGGTACGGGATCATTGAACGGGCACCTGTAATCCCGGCATGATTCCCCTGCCCCCTCATTTCACCGGCTTCCACCCGGCCACGAGCGCCTTGGCCTCTGCCAGGCCGGCGGGGGTCATGGTCTCGGCAAGGAGGTCGCGTCTGTTCCCTGCCTCCTGGTGCCCCTGTGCGGCTGCCAGGGACAGCCACAGGTATGCCTGGACCTGATCCAGGGGTAAACCCCGGCCGTGCAGGTACATGAGCCCGAGGCTGTACTGCGCCTCGGCATACCCCTTGTCCGCAGCCTTCCGGCACCACATGGCCGCCTCGGCATCGTCCTGCTCCACGCCCTCGCCCCTGGCATAGAGCGACGCAAGGCCATACTGCGCCCCGGCATCGCCCTTCTCTGCAGCCTGCCGATACCACTTCTGCGCCTCCACATAGTCCCGGGAAACGCCCTGGCCTGCCGCATACATGACTCCGAGGTTGTACTGTGCGTCCGCATCGCCCTGCTCTGCCGCCAACCGGTACCACCGTGCCGCCTCGGCATAGTCCTTGGGCACGCCCCGGCCGTTGTCATACATGAGCCCCAGGTTGTACTGCGCATCGGCCATACCCTGAAGAGCGGCCTTCCGGTACCACCCGAACGCCTCTGCGTCGTCCTGCTTCACCCCTTTGCCCCGGGCATACATGACCCCGAGATTGAACTGGGCATCCGCAAGCCCCTGCTCTGCAGCCTTCCGGTACCACCGCGCCGCCTCGGCATAGTCCTTGGGCAGCCCATGGCCCTCGTCGTAGAGCATCCCCAGGTTGAACTGCGCCGCCACATACCCCTTGTCCGCGGCCTTCCGGTACCACCTCAGCGCATCCTTGTAGCTCTGCGGCACTCCTTGGCCGTTGGCATAGAGGATGCCGAGGTATGTCTGCGCCTTTGCATCGCCTTTCTCGGCAAGGGGCTTGAGCTCCGCGATGGCCGCCGGGTAATCCTCCCTCTCGAGGGACTCCCGGTAGTCCGCCCGAAGCGAGCTTGCCAGCAGCAGGATGGCGCATGCAATGCAGAAGATCTCTCTTATCATGGCGGCCTCGTTCCCCCTACACCCTGCACCCCACCACCTGACCGCTCAGCGGACAGGTGAAGGAGAGCTCGCAGGCGACGAGCCTCATGGGCAGGCCGTCCTTGTTGCCCCTGCCGTAGCGCGGGTCTCCCATGACGGGATGGCCGACGGCAGCCAGGTGGCGGCGTATCTGGTGGAGCCTCCCGGTCTCGATCTCCACCAACAGGTGCGAGGTGCCGGCAGAAGGATCGTGGGACAGCACGGTGAACTTCGTCTTTGCAGGCTTTCCGTCGAGGGGCAGGTCGATGGCGCCCTCAGCCTCCTCCATGCGCCCGAGCACCTCGGCCCGGTAGCGCTTTGTCACCGCTCTGCCCTGGAAAAGCCCGGACAGGCTTGCCGCAGCCTTCTTCGTGTGGGCCACGAGCACGAGCCCCGAGACCTCGCGGTCGAGCCGGTGCACCGGGTAAACGGCACGCTTCAGGGAGAATTCGATCTCTATCTGCCTCAAAAGCGAGCAGTGGTCGCCGAACGCGGTCCC
This sequence comes from Deltaproteobacteria bacterium, assembly GCA_021372395.1. GTDB lineage: Bacteria > Desulfobacterota > Desulfomonilia > UBA1062 > UBA1062 > MWEI01. The sequence continues at coordinate 10,823 of JAJFUP010000155.1, read as the reverse complement.
CTCGGCGAGCAGGCCCGCGGGCTTGAACCAGATGCTGTAGCCTCCCTTGTCCGTCACGCAGTGGGCCTTGGGCGGGTCGATGGAGAGGAGCCCGGGGTCGTAGAAGAGCTCCAGCGTGTCGCCCTCCCGAAGCCGTGCCGTGGCCTTTCTCAGGCGCACCCTTGCCTTGCCCCGGCTGTGGAGCCACACGGCGCCCTTGTTCATGGCGTCCTTGACCCGCATCTTGGGAAGGCCCGCATGACGGGCGAGAAAATCGCTGGCCACCGTCAGGTCGCCGGGAGAAACGGTCTTTCTGAGAATGATCTTCTCCCCAGGCGGGACAGGAGGAACACTCACGAGGACTGCTCCATGAGTGCCTCGATCTCGTCGTGATCGATCTTCTCCTTGTCCAGGAGCAGCTTCGCGCCCTTATCGAGCACGTCCTTCCTGCCTTTGAGTATGTCGAGTGCGACCGTGTACTGGGAAGAGATGATCTGCTGGATCTCATGATCGATGGCCTGGGATGTGGCCTCGCTGTAGTCGCCCCCGGCCTGCATGCCGAGGTCCATGTACGGTGAGCGCTTGTCATGGGCAAGGTAAACCTGACCGAGCGAACTGCTCATGCCGTATTCCTTGACCATGCTCTTGGCGATGTCCGTTGCCCGGGAGAGGTCGTTGTGGGCCCCGGTGGATATGTCGTTGAACACGATCTCTTCCGCTGCCCGTCCTCCCAGCAGAGATGCGATCTTGTTCAGCAGCTCGGACTTGCTCATGAGAAACCGGTCGTCGGTGGGCACCTGCATGGTGTACCCGAGCGCAGCGATGCCCCGGGGGATGATGGAGATCTTATGGACCGGGTCGGTGCCCGGCAGGCTCATGGCAACGATGGCATGACCCATCTCGTGGTGAGCCACCACCTCCCGCTCGTGCGGGTTGATGAGCCGGTTCTTCTTCTCGAGCCCGGCAATGACCCGTTCCACCGCCTCCTGAAACTCGGCTATACCTACCTCCGCCTTGTCCCTCCTCACCGCCAGGAGCGCAGCCTCGTTCACGAGGTTCGCGAGGTCGGCTCCCACCATGCCGGGGGTCATGGCGGCGATCTGCTCGATGTCCAGGTCCGGGGCTGCCTTGACATTTCTGAGGTGGACCTTCAGGATATCGGCTCGGCCCAACTTGTCGGGCCGATCCACGAGGATGTGGCGGTCGAACCTGCCCGGCCGGAGCAGTGCCGGGTCGAGGATTTCGGGGCGGTTCGTGGCGGCCATGAGGATGACGCCCACCTTGGAGTCGAAGCCGTCCATCTCCACCAGGAGCTGGTTGAGGGTCTGCTCGCGCTCGTCGTGGCCTCCCGTGACCCCGCCCAACCCCCGCGCCTTGCCCAGGGCGTCGAGCTCGTCGATGAAGATGATGCAGGGGGCCTTCTGCTTGGCCTGGACAAAGAGGTCCCTCACCCGGGCAGCGCCCAGGCCCACGAACATCTCCACGAAGTCGGACCCGCTCATGCTGAAGAAAGGTACGCCGCTCTCCCCCGCCACTGCCTTGGCAAGCAGCGTCTTGCCTGTCCCGGGCGGCCCCACCAGCAGGATGCCCTTGGGGATCTTGCCTCCCAGCTCGCCGAACTTTCCCGGGGTTTTCAGAAAGTCGATCACCTCCACGAGCTCCTGCTTCGCCTCGTCCACGCCGGCCACGTCGGTGAACTTCACGTTGAGTTCGTTCTCCATGTAGATCTTCGCCTTGTTCTTGCCGAGCGACATGAACCCCGGCTGCTGGGGGCCCATGCGTTTCATGAAGAGGTACCAGATCCCAATGAACAGGAAAACGGGCAGCACCCACGAGAGGATGTCCCGCAGGAAGGTGGACTGGACCTCGCCTTTGAACGTGACATTATACTGCTCCAGGGTTTTGGAGAGCTCCGGGTCGACCCGCACGGTCTTGAACTCCTCGATCTTGTTCTGGTCGCCCTTCATCTTCCCCTGGATCTGGTCCTGGCTGATGGCGATCTCGGTGACCTTGCCCGTCTTGAGGAGGGTCATGAACTGGCTGTACGGGACTGTCTTCACGGCGAACATGGAGGCTATGTAGCTCTGGGCGATGAGCACCACCCAGATCCCGATCAAAACGTAGAAAATGGAGAACTTGTGCTGTTTTTCCAAAAAGCGTTCCTCCCGGTCTCTCTGTAAAAGGGTATCGGTTCTCTGACACTCTTCTGATGCACCCCCATCCTACTCTCTTGGGGCATGGTCTGCAAATTCCCAGACAAGTGGCGGGTGATGCATTCAGCTGTTTTGAATCATCACCCTCCCCTGTACCATCTAATAATGAACCACGGAGGAGAAAAAAAGATGGGAAATAAATTCATGAAAGGAATGTTCATCATGCTGTTTGCGTTTCTCCCTTCTTCCGGCATGACGGCTCAGGCGAAATACGAGGTGGCAACCTTTGCAGGGGGCTGTTTCTGGTGCATGGAACCCCCCTTCGAGAAGACAACCGGCGTTGTCGAGGTGATCTCGGGCTACACGGGCGGGCACGTCGTGAACCCCACCTATGAGCAGGTCTCTGCCGGAGGCACCGGCCATGTCGAGGCCATTCAGGTGAAGTATGACCCGTCGAAGGTGACCTATTCAGAGCTCCTGGACGTGTTCTGGCGGCAGATCGACCCCACGGACAGAGGCGGACAGTTCGTTGACAGGGGCTCGCAGTACCGATCGGTGATCTTCTACCACACCGCCGAGCAGAAAAGGCTTGCTGAGCAGTCGAAGCAGGCTCTCGACAAGTCGGGGAGGTTCAACAAGCCCGTGGTAACGGAGATCATCCAGGCGACTGCGTTCTACAAGGCTGAGGACTATCACCAGGACTACTACAAGAAGAACCCCATCCGCTACAGGTTCTACCGCCACAACTCGGGGCGCGACCAGTTTCTGCAAAAGGAGTGGCCCGCAAAGGAGACCTCCATGCTGCCCCTGTACCCGTCAAAAGCCTACCAAAAGCCGTCCGCAGAAGAGCTGAAGAAGACCCTCACCCCGATCCAGTTCGAGGTGACACAGAAGAACGGCACGGAGCGGGCCTTCGATAACGCCTACTGGGACAACAAGCGCGAGGGGATCTACGTGGACATCGTCTCGGGCGAGCCGCTGTTCAGCTCTCGCGACAAGTTCGACTCCGGTACGGGCTGGCCGAGCTTCACCCGGCCCCTGGATGCCGGGAACATCGTCGAAAAGACGGACCGGGGCCTGTTCACGACGAGGACAGAGGTGAGGAGCAGGCTCGGTGATTCGCACCTGGGACACGTCTTCAACGACGGGCCTCCGCCCACGGGGAAACGCTTCTGCATGAACTCGGCAGCCTTGCGGTTCATCCCCAAAGAGGACATGGAAAAGCAGGGCTATGGGAAGTACCTGAAGCTGTTCGGGAAGTGAGGTCTTCCGGGCCAGCCATCTTTTGTGAGCACGGAGTGTCCATGGGGGAGGACCTCTCCCCTGCTTCAAGCTCCATGTCACGGCAGGGGAAAATCGACCTGATCATTTTGGTCATCTCGCCGAACATCCGGCAAGATGACCAAAATGATCAGGCCCGGAGGAAAAACTCCCTGGGTGTCTCCACCCGTGCCGGACATAAAACCACCTTCCCGGACAGTCTTACCTTTCTGACCCATATCGGATGTGAGCCGCCGCTTCAGGCCGTTCCCTTGTCTTGCCTCTTCTCCCGGTCCCTTTCCCTGAGTTCCTTGCGCAGGATCTTGCCCACCGCGCTCTTGGGAAGCTCCCCGATGAACTCGATCTCCCGGGGCACCTTGTAGGCGGCGAGCCTTTCCTTGCAGAAGGCTATGATCTCTTCCTTCTCGAGCACCTCGCCCTGCTTGAGCACGACATAAGCCTTGGGTGCCTCCCCCCGGTAGGGATCGGGTATGCCGATGGTGCAGGCCTCCAGGATCCTGGGGTGAGAAAAAAGGATCTCGTCGATCTCCTGCGGAAAGATGTTGAACCCGCTCGCCACGATCATGTCCTTCTTCCGGTCCACGATGGTGAGGTACCCGTCCTCGTCGAGGAAGCCGATGTCCCCGGTGTAAAGCCACCCGTCTCTCATCACCAGCGCAGTCTCTTCGGGCTTCTTGTAGTAGCCCTTCATGACCTGCGGCCCCTTGAAGCATATCTCGCCCGGCTCACCGGTCTTCATCTCCCTGGTCCCGGTGTCTGCATCAACGATCTTGAGATCGGTGCCCGGCAGGGGGACGCCCACGGTTCCGGGCTTTATGTCTCCCTTCCAGGGCGACACGGTGCCCATGGGCGTGATCTCGGTCAGCCCGTAGACGTTGACGAGGTCTCCCCCGGTCAGACGTTTCAGCTCGTTTATGGTGTCGACGGACAGCGGTGCTGCCCCTGCCACGAACCCTTTGATGAAGGACAGGTCCATCTTCCTGAACTCGGGCGTGTTGAGCAGGCCGACGAAGATCGTGGGGACACCGGGCATGAAGCTCGGCCTGAATTTTTTCGTCAGCTCGATGATGACGCCGGGCTCGGGCCGCGGCACCAGGATGTCGGTCCATCCTCCCCAGACCGTGAGGTTCTGGATGCCCGTGAAGCCGGCTGAGTGGAAGAAGGGGAAGATGGCGAGCATGCTCTCGTTGCCTTCCCGGATGTCGTGGAACCAGCTTGCAAGCTGCTGCACATTGGATGACATGTTCGCGTGGGTCAGCATCACGCCCTTGCTCACCCCCGTGGTGCCGCCGGTGTAGATGAGGGACCCCACCTCGTCCCAGCGGGCGGCGTTCTCGACCGGGGCTGCGTCATGGCGGGCCATGAGATCCATGAACTGAGACACCCCGTCTCGGGGCTCCACCTTCCGGTACATCCCCTTCCTGACGAAAGGGAAGAGCTGCTTTTTCGGGAACGGGAGGTAATCGTTGATGTGGCAGGTGACGATGTGCTCGATCTTGGTGGCGGACCTGATCTTGAGCACCCGGGGCAGCAGCAGGTCCAGCGTGACGAGGACCTTGGCATCCGAGTCGTCGAGCTGGTAGGTGAGTTCCCGCTCCGTGTAGAGCGGGTTGTTCTGGGCTGCAACCGCCCCGATCCTCCAGGCGGCATAATTGGCGATCACCACCTGGGGGATGTTGGGCAGAAGCATGGCCACGGTGTCGCCCCTCTTTATGCCGAGGTCCAGAAGGGCCCTGGCAAAAGAGTTCACCATGCCATCGAGAGCAGGGTAGCCGATCTTTCTGCCCATGTAGATCAGGGCGGTGACATCCGGAAAGCGCCGCGCAGACCGTGCGAGCACCTCCGGCAGGGTGATCTTTTCGACATCGATCTCCCGGGGGACGCCGTGCGGATAACTCTTGTGCCAGGGCCTCTCAAAAGACATAGGGAAAACCTCCTCTCGTAAATCTGAAATGCAATCAGAGGCATGCACCAGGAATGCGACGTCATGTTGGTATGTTGGTATTACAATTATAACTGAGGAATGCCGCCCTGTCAAATTCCCGCTTGCGGTGCGTGATGGCCTGACATGTATTCTCCCGGTACCCAGCCACGGATTCCCGGAACGCTGACCCCTGAACGAGGGAAAGGAAGGACTCCAAAGACATGGCAACGATGAAGGGGCGGGTGTCGGACAGACACCCGCCCCTGGTCTGGCTGTGCACCGGGATCTACTTACCTCCGCGGCCTGTGCTGCCGGAAGCATCACCGCCATGGCCGGAACCCGAGCCGCTGCCGGAACTGCCGCTACCCGAGCCACCATTGCTCGAACCACCGCTGCCGCTGTCCGAACTGCCGCTGCCGCTCCCGTTCGAGCCGGAGCCTTTGCCTGCACCCGGTGACGGGGATCCCTGTGCCTGATCCGACCCGATCCTGTCTGAGCCGGCCCCGTTCCTGATGGCATGGGAATACCTCGTGGCAAGCCCCTGCGCACTCCGGGTACGGACTTGACTCATGAACGTGAGCCTCAGCTTCTCCATGTCTTGATATTGCCACGAGTGCTCCAGGGCCTGGCACACGACCTCCGCCCCGGTGGCCGACGCAGCACCGCTTCTCACCATATCCCGGGATGCCGCGAAGCTTTCCTGGGCGAGCAGGTGGAGCCTGTCTTTATCCATGGATCGCTGCCGGATCTTCAGCTTGAGCACGATCCTGTCGACATCGCCCTGAGCCATGCCCGCAGTCATGCCCTCGGCTATGGTATCGCCGAGGGTTGCCGTCGCCGGACCCGCTCCCGGCGAGAGAGACCGGGCCTGCCGGTAGGCATAGGAATAACGGGCTCGTGTCTGTTCCATGGCACGCACCACGAGGCCTGCTTCCACCCGTTTGGCAATGCCTTCGCGGACCTTGTTCATGGAAGGCTCTGCGGGCAGACCCTCCTGCCGCATCTCACGGATGGCCTGATGCACCTGCAGGATCTGACGCTCCTGGTAACGGCTCTGGATCATGAGCCGGGTGATCATGACCGCGTCATTCTCGGTCACGCCGGCCTTGACCATCTCCCTGGTGCTCATCCTCACCTGAAGCGAGGCCTTCTGGCCGAGAGCGTCATCGATGGTGTCGGCGAAAGCCGTAGAAACGCCGAAGAGAAGAATGAACAGTACGATCTTTGCTTTCCTCATGGTTTTCTCCTTTTTTCTGATGCATTCACCCGGTGAAACGGTTGCCCGAGGAAAAGGTTACATCCCGGGCGCAAAAACGCAGTCCCTGGACCCGAAGTCGTCATGCTCGGTCAGGCTGCAGTCGGGGATGTACACGTTGCCGTCCACCACGTAGAAATAGCTGAACTGCCGGTCTGCGGGGAGCTGAATCACCCAGGCGGAGTTGCCCGTCTTGAGGACCGGGTGCAGCTCGTAGCCGTCGAGAGAGGATGCGAACAGAACCTCCCTGGCATGGGGAATGGTCAGCGAGAGGGTAACGGTACCGCCCTCGACAAGAGCGGAGTGATGCGCACACCCTGCAAGGAGCAGGGAGGCTGAGGCAAGGATCGCGAACAGGCGTTTCATGCGCTCGTTCCTGTCACGAGGACCGAGTTCTCGCCCCCGAAGTCGTCCTTCTCCCGCATCACGGCGGTGGGGTCCGGAACCCGCGCATCGCCATCGAGGAGGAAAACATACCGGTGCTCTCCCGGGCCGATATCCAGCGATATCTCCCAGTAGCCGCTCGAACCCACGCGCTGCATGGGGACCCGGTCCCAGCCGGTAAAGCTCCCCACGATCTCCGCCCGTGAGACATCCGGCCTGTAGATGACGAACCGGTAAGGCTCGCCCGGCTCATCCGGATGCACGGGCCAGAAGAGGAAGATGAACAGGGCGGCAGCCGCGGCCAGCGATGCGGCAACGAGATGCACGGGGCGGATGACCCGTAACGCCGTCTTCCGTGCCGAAGTCACATGGACCTCGGGAACCCGCTCCACCACCTCGGCTCGCAGGTCCTTCTCCAGGCTCAGAAACTCGATGGCCTGATCCGTGAACGCCTCGTCCGCGCGGACCTGCCGGACAAAGTCGATCTTCTCATCCAGGTCCAGCTCGTCGTCAATGAACATGCTGATCAGCTCGTCTCTCACTGCTGACCTCCCTTCAGGATCTCTCGTATCCTCTTGCGCGCCCGGTGTACCTTCACCTTCACGTTCGCCACGGTCAGGTTCATGACCTCGGCGATCTCCTGGTACGACAGCTCGGAGCTTATGGCGAGCGAGAGCACTTCCCTCTCGTCCGCTGCAAGCGCTTTCAATGCATCGAGCACGCCGTGATAGCTCTCGCGGATGAGCATCTCGTGCTCCGCACCGTTTCCCCGGTCACAAGGTTCTTCATCGAGAGGGGTCTGGCGAGCCTGCCTCCTCACCTGGTCCACAAAGGCGTTTCTCGCTATGGTGTACAGGAGAGAGGGCGAAGCGTCACTGCCCGAGTAGTGCTCCAGGTAACGTCTGAAGGTCTCCTGGAGGATATCGCGGGAAAGCTCGTAATCCCCGCCCATGCGCATCAGGTACGCGAAGAGCTTTTCCTTGTGGAACTCGAACATGGTTGTGCCCTCATGCATTGCTTACCCTTTAACGAAGGAATAGCCGGAAGGTTACAGCGAGGCAATATTTTTCCATGCCCGGAATTGTTGTCCGCCAGCCCGGACCATGGAAAAAAATATGCTTGACTGTGAGCCTCCCCTGTATTATCGTTCATCGTAGATGATCGATATGGAAACGGCAAGGATGAGTCCCTCTGTGACGGGAGCTGCTGATGGCGTATGACCGGATGGTGCAAAAACCTGCACGGACCGAGGTCGAAAGCATCGACGCCATGCCTCTCGACGAGTGCAGGGAGAAACTCGCGCTGCTTGCCAAGGGCATATCACACCCTGCACGCATCGAGATCGTGAGGATGCTGGCCGGCAAGCCGCCCGATTGCCAGTGCATCTGCGGGGAAATCGTGAAGGCGCTGCCGCTGGCCCAGTCGAGCGTGTCCCAGCACCTGAAGGTGCTCAAGGAGACAGGCTGGATCACCGGCGAATCCATGGGGGCAAGCGTGCTCTACTGTCTCAAGGAGGGTATCCTCGATTACTATCGACAACTGATGGAACGCATTATCACCATCAACTAAGGTGTTGCTCGCGGAACATTCCTGCTATATACGGAAAAAGCTCGGTGAACCGTAGCACCCGAAGAAGGAGAAAACAGATGTTTGAAGTTACGGAAAAGGCAACAGAGAAGGTCAGAGAGTTTTTTGAATCTCGCGACAAGGTATCCCCGCTGAGGGTTTTTGTCGCGGGCGCCGGCTGAGGCGGACCCCAGCTGGGGATGGCTCTGGATGAGCCGACTGACAACGATCAGGTCTACGAGACCAACGGTTTCACGTTCCTGATCGAAAAGCAGCTTCTGGAAGAGGCAAAGCCCATCAAGGTGGACTTCATATCCACTCCCGAGGGTCAGGGCTTCGTTATCTCCTCCGGCGCGAAGAAGTCTTCCGACTGCGGAGGCTGCACGAGCTGCTGAGCAATTCCATCACGTCGTCAGGTGCGGTTTTCCCACGCACCTGGCGACGTGAACAATCGCATCGATAACATCTCACCCGCAACACCCCTGTGCAGGATCAAGAGCCCTGCCTGACTCACGGGAGGGGGCGAACGGCCTGGATCCTCACCTTCTTCCCCAGCGCATCGACCGCACGAGCCTCGTCATCCGCATCGATCCGGATGCACACCCCGCAGTCCGAGCTCAGGCTCTTGGGAACCGGTATGAGCTTGAAGGGAACCCCCTCCTCCTTCAGCAGCTTCTCCGCCAGGAGGGCGGCATTCACGGAATCGAACAGAACGGCAAGGAAGGGCATGTCTCTTCAGACCTGGACGAGCCTTCCTGCGGTGAGCATGGTATGCGCAATGTCGTACATGTTCGATACCACTCCTGCCCCGAGCTGCTCCTTGAGCCCGAAGTAGTTCAGGCAGGTCCCGCAGGCGAGTATCCTCACGCCGGCATCTGCAAGGGCTTTCACGTCGTCGAGCACCTCGGAGCCTTCAACGGCGAGCTTCACCCCGGAATTGAGGAAGATCACGACATCAGGCCTTTCGGATATCTCGGTCAGCGTGTGGAGAAAGCTCTTCACGAGGACCGTCCCGAGCACGTCGTCCCCCCTGCCCATGTTCACGGACGACATGACGAGCACGACAGGACCTTCCCGGGAGATCACGCCCTCGGCAAGCGCGCAGGTCCCGCCCCGGGTGATGCGCAGCCGGAATACGCTGCCTTCCCGTGCTTCCTCCACCGTGCACCCGAGGCTCGCGGCGAGCCTCTTCACGTTCTGGAAAGCTGCCGTGTCGTCGACCAGGACCTCGATAACGCTGTTGTCGGACAGAGCCTTTTTCGTAAGGATCACTGGCTGCGGGCAGGCAAGCCCCCGTGCATCAACGATGTGTGCCATGAGCCGTTCCTCCCTTCATCTCCCCTGATGCGATTCTCGAGACCGCGTCAAGGGCGTACCCTACCTCTGCGGCCGTGTTGAACCACCCGAGGCTGAAACGCACCGTGCCCTGCGGAAAGGTCAGAATCGTCCGGTGAGCCGACGGCGCACAGTGCAGCCCGGGCCGCGACATGATCCCGAACTCCTCGTCGAGGATCATCGCCACGTCCGAAGGGCTCCTGCCATCGACAAGGAACGAAACCACCGGGACGCTTCTCGCCGGGTCGGCAGTACCGCAGACTTTCACGCCCTCGATCGCCCTGAGCCCTTCCACGAGTTCCCGGGCAAGACCTGTCTCGTGCGCCCGTATGGCGTCTACGCCCTGCGAGGCCACGAAGCGTACGCCTGCCAGCAGCCCCGCTATGCCCGGGGTGTTCGGAGTCCCGGGCTCGTACTTGTCCGGCAGGAACAAGGGCTGGGTTTCGAGCTCGGATGCGCTGCCCGTACCCCCGGTCATGAGTGGGTCGATCCTTTTCTCGAGACCTCCGCCGATGTAGAGTCCCCCTGTTCCCTGCGGCCCGTAGAGCGACTTGTGTCCGGTGAAGGCCAGGAGGTCGATGTTCATGGCCTCGACGTCGATGGGCACAGAACCGGCTGTCTGCGCGGCATCCACGCAGAAGACGACACCGTGCTGCCTGGCTACCAGCCCCACCTCGGCCACCGGCATGATCGTGCCTGTCACGTTGGATGCATGGGTGAGGATGATGGCTTTTGTCTCGGGCCGCAAAGCAGCGGCCATCTCCAAGGGGTCGAGCTCGCCGGCGGCAGAGCAGTTCACCACGGTGAGATCGACGCCCCGTGCCTGTGCCGCACGGAGAGGCCTCATCACGGAGTTGTGCTCCATGCTGGAGGTGACCACGTGGTCTCCGGGCTTGAGCAGGCCGGCGATGACGATGTTGAGGGACTCGGTGGCGTTCTTCGTGAA
>JAJFUP010000152.1 GCA_021372395.1 Deltaproteobacteria bacterium | reverse complement strand
CTCCTTGTAGTAGATGTTCGCCACGTTCATGGATTCCTCGATGGCCCTCTCGACCTCGCTCGAGAGCCATCCTTCCATGCTCCGGTTCAGAAAGACGACGCTCGTGAAGAAGAGCACCGCCGTGGGTATGATGGTGAGGGTGACGAAGGCCGCCACGAGCTTGGTCCTGAGCCTGGTGCCCAGCACCCCCCTCTTGCGCTCGAGCATGAGCTTCACGAAGTTCCGTGTCACCAGGAAGACGACCAGGATCAGCAGCACCACGTTCAGGCTGATCACGGTGAAGATCACTGCATTGCCGGACCGGATGAGACCCAGGTCGCTCAAGTTCGTCTTGAAGACGCTCAGCAGAACGATGACCGTGAGGATGAAGGCGACGAAGATCATCTCCCTGGTTTTTTTCGACATCGATGCTACCTCTGCCTTTCTTCGGTCATCGCCTCGAAGATCTGTCTCGTCAGATCGACATGCAGCGTGTGGCTCGCCTTGAAGGCGCGTATCTCGGCTACCAGGGGGACACCGAGCAGCCACAGGTCGCCCAGGGCATCCAGGACCTTGTGCCGGACACATTCGTCGGGGAACCTGAAACCCTCGGGGTTCAGGACACGGCAGCCGTCGACCACCACCGCGTTGTGCAGCCCCCCGCCCAGTGCGAGCCCCGCCCCTTGCATCCCCTCAACATCCTGGATCCTGCCGAAGGTGCGGGCCGGTGCTATTTCGGCCGCGTAGTCTCCCCCGTTGAACCGATACCGCTGCGCCCCGATGGCTGGATCGGGAAAATCGATCTCGTAGGTCAGCGAAAACGGGCCCGGCCTTGCTTCGATCCAGGCATCCCCCCTCTGTGAACGGAAGACGGAGGGCACCTGTATGGGGGCGCACTGTCTGCCCACCGGTGAGGTCCCGGCCTCTTCGAGGAGCCGGACAAAGGGCAGCGCCGAGCCGTCGAGCATCGGGACCTCCTCGCCTGAGACCTCGATCTCGCAATCGGTGATCCCGGCCCCATAGAGGGAGGACATGAGATGCTCTATGGTGGACACGAGAACGCTGCCTTCCCCGATGGCGGTGTTGAGCCGGGTGTCGACGACGTTCGACGGGGTGGCCCTGATGCGTCTGCCTCCCCTGATAAAAACTATTCCCCGCGTGCCGGGCATCAGGCGCAGGGCGGTCTTTTCCCCCCGGTGGATGCCCGTCCCCTCGATAGTCAGCTCCCGTGCTACGGTCCTGCACTCCATACTGTCTCTTAGCTTATGTAACGTGCACCTATTAGTCAAATGCTCTTTTACCCGGTACTTATCCACCCTGGCAGGAAAAATGTTCTGTTCTGGAGCTTATCCTCGTTTGACACGGCTATAGGAAGTATCCTATAGAGCACTATCATGTTCGGTATAGGTGGACAGGAACTCATCGTCATCCTCGTGATCGCGTTGATCGTGCTCGGCCCTAAAAAGCTGCCCGATCTTGCCAAGACGCTCGGGAAGGCCTTCGGCGATTTCCAGAGGGCCACCGACGACCTGAAGCGCGAGATGGATCTGTCCTCCAGCCTGAAAGAGGAGGGAACTTCCTCCGCAAGCGAGAGCAGCAATGTTTCCGCCGATGCCACGGAAAGCCCTGAGGATAGCCCCGGTGAGGAGACTGAGCAAAAACCACCGACAGACGGCACCGATGCGAAAGCAGGCTGAGGCGTGGAAGAAGGCAAGCTGCCGATTACCGATCATCTCGAGGAGTTGAGGTGGCGACTCGTCAAGTGCATCATCGCCATCGCCGTCGGCTTCTGCATCACGTATGCGTTCGCCCAGCAGATCTTTGATCTCCTGACATCCCCCCTCGTGAGCGTGATGCCCAAGGGGAGCAAGCTCATCTACACCTCCCTGCAGGAGGCCTTCGTCACCTACCTCAAGGTTTCGTTTTTTGCCGGGTTCTTCCTCTCTACCCCCGTGATCTTCTACCAGATCTGGAAATTCGTGATGCCGGGCCTCTATGAAAACGAACGGCGGTACGTGTTCGCCTTCGTGCTGGTAGCCTCCTTCTTCTTCCTCCTGGGGGCATCGTTCGCCTTCTTTGTCGTGTTTCCCTTCGGTTTCAAGTTCTTCATGAGCTTCTCCAACAACAACATTCAGGCCCTGCCGGCCATGAAAGACTATCTGAGCCTGTGCATGAGCCTGCTGCTCGCCTTCGGTTTTACCTTCGAGATGCCCGTGATCATGTATTTCCTTGCCCGGATGGGTGTGGTGAACCACCTGATGCTCCGCAAGCAGAGGAAATACGCCATCCTCATCATCGCTATCGTGGCCGCGATCCTGACACCGCCCGATGTCCTCAGCATGGCCCTGCTCGGCATCCCCCTGTGGATCCTCTACGAGATCAGCGTCTGGATCTCCTACTTCGTGGGCAAGTCAAAGACCGCTGCGAAAAAGGAAAAGGTGGAGGGCTAAAGGCCAGGCCCACGCCGGTATTCGAGGTATGCCCCTTAAAACAGAGGGTGTCCGCACGGGAACACCTTGCCTGTGTTGAGGTTCTGTGTATACACTGGAAACCAGGGCCATGAAATCAGTCATACATTTTCAATCGTTGCGCATGTTCGTCCTCAAGGGTATCCTCGCTGCCCTGCTCCTCGTGGTGCCCCTCACCGGCCTGGCCACGGAGCAGGCACCCCGACGGATCGTCTCGCTCGCCCCCTCGCTCACCAGGGAGATCTACGACCTCAACGCGCAGGATCTGCTTGTGGGGGTCACGAGCTACTGCGGGACCATGGCCGCTTCGAAAGAGATCATCGGATCGCCGGCACGCATCAACATAGAGAAGACCCTCTCCTTGAAGCCCCATCTCGTGCTGGCGAGCACGGACTGCAACAGCAAATCGGACGTGGAAACGCTCGAACGTCTGGGGTGCAAGGTGAAGGTGTTCAAGGCCTGCGAATCCTTCTCCTGCATGTGCTCGACCTTCCAGGAACTCGGGCGTGTCCTTGGCAGGTCCCGGCAGGCCGATACGGTGCTCCGGAACATCCGGAAAGAGCTTGATTCCATCCAGAGCTCCATCCGGGGGAAGAAGCCCTTGAGGGTGTTCTGGCAGACGGGTACGGACCCGCTGATCACCGTGAGTGACGCGACCTTCAGCGGCGAGTTCATCCGCAGATCCGGGTGCACCAACATCTTCGCCGGTGCACCCATGCGTTATCCGAGGGTCAATGTGGAGGAGGTGATCCGGCTCGATCCCGATGTCATCCTGGTGGTGACGCAGATGGGATCGCATGCCTCCCCTGCCATGTGGGACCGGTACCCTACCATGAGTGCGGTGAGGAACCAACGGGTCAAAAGCCTGCCGGCCGACCTGGTCTGCCAGCCCACACCGGTCATGTTCCTGAAAGGTTGCCGGGCCTTGGCGGCTGTCCTTTATCCCGGGGTGCCATGAACAGGCTCATTCCCTTCATCGTGCTGATACCGCTGCTGGTATTCGCCCTCATCGTCGGCCTCTTCATGGGAGGGGCAGCCATCCCCGCCTCGGAGGTCATCGATGCACTGGTGCGGTATGGCAGCGCAGGCATCGGCCACACCCTCATCTGGGAAGTCCGCATCCCGCGGGTTGTCTCCTCTGCGCTGGTGGGCGCGTCCCTGGCCGGGTGCGGGGTGGTTTTCCAGGCAGTGCTCCGGAATCCGCTGGCCGAACCCTATACCCTGGGTGTCTCTGCAGGCGGGGCACTCGGCGCCACCACGGCCATCGTGCTCGGTCTCACCGGACTCCCCATGGTGGCCTGGTGCTTTGCCGGGTGCCTGCTCAGCATTGGGCTCGTGATAGCCATCTCCACGGTCAGGGAATTTTCCACCACCACGATCATCCTGAGCGGGGTGGTCTTGAGTTTCCTGTTCTCGGCAGTCATGATGTTCATCCTGTCCATGGCGAGTTCCCGCGATGTCCACGCATCCATCCTGTGGCTCATGGGGAGCCTGGGCTCCACCCGGGCTGTCTCCGCACCCGTGCTCGCACTCGTCGTTCTGCCGCTTGCCCTCGTGCTCATGTGCTTCTCGCGGGACCTGAACCTGATCTCGCTGGGGGATGAAAAGACCCATCTCCTCGGGTTCAATCCCGGGACGCTCAAGACCGTGCTCCTCGTACTCGCATCTCTGCTCACGGGAATCTGCGTGGCAGTATCCGGCATCATCGGCTTCGTGGGGCTCATCATTCCCCACGCCGTCCGCAAGGCCTGCGGGGCAGACCACCAGGTGCTGCTCCCCGCATCCATGCTCGCCGGCAGCAGCTTTCTCCTCCTCTCAGACACCCTGGCCCAGATCATCATCAGACCCTTCGAGCTTCCGGTGGGGGTCATTACGGGGATCATCGGAGGGGTGTTCTTCCTGGCCTATCTGCTGAAGGCACGGCCCCCGGAGGTCTTCTAGATGACGGGGTTGAGGATTGAAGGCCTCACCGCGGGTTACCAGAAACTCCCGGTGGTGAAGGATGTGTCCATGGAAGCGGTCCAGGGGAAGATCTCCGGCATCATCGGCCCAAACGGAAGCGGCAAGACGACCCTGTTCAAATGCATCTGCGGGCTCATCAAGCCCATGAGGGGGAGGGTTCTGCTCGGGGGACAGGACATCTCTCGGATTCCCAGAAGAAAGTTCGCACAGACTGCCGCGTTCATCCCCCAGTCCCAGGTTATACCCTTCCCGTTCACGGTCGAGGAATATGTCCTCATGGGGCGGTATCCGCACCGGGGCAGGGTAATGCCTTTCTCACCGGACGACCGCCTGGTCGTGAAGGAGACTCTGTCCATGCTGGATCTCACGGAGCTGAAGGACCACCAGATACAGCGCCTATCCGGCGGAGAGGTGCAGCGGGTAATCCTGGCGGGAGGCCTCGCGCAGAAGCCGGAGATCATCCTCATGGACGAACCCACCTCACACCTCGACATCGGTCACCAGGTGAGGCTGCTCTCCCTGCTGAAGGGACTCTCGGAGAACTCCGGCCTCACCGTGCTCATCATCCTCCACGACCTGAACCTCGCCTCAGCCTATTGCGATGCGCTTGCCCTCATGGATGACGGCAGGGTATTCTCCCAGGGGAGCCCCACTGCGGTGCTTACTGAAGAGAACATAGAGCAGGTGTACCGTACGCCGGTGGTGGTGGGAACCGATCCCGTGATCAGACGGCCCCACATCTTTTTCATTCCGGGGGCTGTCGCCTAATCCGAGATGATATCGAGGATCTCGAATACCCTCTTGCCGTTCGGGGTTTCCACCACGACCTCGTCCTGGATCCTCTTCCCGATGAGGGCCTTTGCCATGGGGGATTCAATGGAGATCTTACCCTTGTTGATGTCGGATTCATCCACGCCGACGATCTGATAACTGATCTCTTCGTCCGTATCGATATTGCACAGGGTGAACCTGGATCCGAAGACGACCCGGTCAGCCGGGAGCGTGTGTGTGTCTATGATCTCGGCGTTCCCGAGCTTGTTCTCCAGGTCCTGCATCCTCGCCTCAATAAAGGCCTGCCGCTCTTTTGCATAGGTGTACTCGGCGTTCTCCGAGAGGTCGCCATGGCCTCTCGCCTCTTCGATGGCTGCGATGATCTTGGGGCGCTCGTGCTTCTTCAGCCGCGCGAGCTCCTCCCTGAGGGCTGCATAGCCTTCCTTGGTTATGGGATTGCGTTTCATATCGGGCCTACCTCAAAATGAAAAAAGATACCGGCAGACTTCTGCCACCAGTATCAAGTTGGCCTCATTATCTCCAATGGGGCAGTAATGTCAAGGGTGCAGTGAACCCGCACTGCGAGGAGCAGGCCTCCCGGTCGGTCAGGCACACGGCGTGGGAGGTATACCCGCGGGTGAATTTGTGCTATGGAGTTCCCCATTGACTTGTGGGAAGGCTTGTACGTATAGATACAACCTCAATTCTAAGAGCGGAGGAAACACTATGGCGCCAGAAAAGACGCTCACGCTGGAAGTCAGCGATCGCCCCCTGCGGAAAAAGAAGGTGGGCAAGCTTCGCAGGCAGGGCATTATACCGGGCATCATCCACGGAAAGGATTTCGAGCCGCAGCATGTCCAGGTAAATGAAAGGTCATTCGAGCAGATGTACAGGAAATCTCACGGCACCTCGCTCGTGAACCTGGAGCTCGGCGGCGAAACAATCCAGGTGCTCATCCATTCAGTCCAGAAGGACAACCTCTCCAATTCCGTCCTCCATGTGGAGTTCCTCAAGATAGACCCCAAACGACAGGTCACGGTGGAAGTGCCGATCGTCTTTGTCGGCGTGGCTCCTGGAGAGAAGGACGGCAAGGGCAAGGTTGCGCACGAGGAGACGAGCATCCACCTCAAATGCTCCCCGGCCGCAATCCCCTCGGAGATCGTGGTAGACATATCCGGCATCCTGGACAAGCACGACGTGATCCATGCATCCGACCTCAAGCTGCCCGATGGCGTAAGCCTCGGCCACGGCGTGAGCGAGAAGAAGGTTATCGCGGCACTGGTCTCCACGCGGATCGCCGAGACCGTAGCCGCACCCGGGGAGTTAGGGGAAGCAGCTGCCGAGGAAGGGACGAGTCCGGCAGAAGGGGAGTGATTCACCCCTTGATCATGGCCAGGGGCTTCAGCCTGGCCACTGCTTTCGCAATACCGGCTCCGGTGATCGTATCCACGACATCCGAGACGTCCTTGTAGGCGTCGGGGATTTCCTCTGCAAGGGTGGACCTGGATGCAGCCATGGCGTGAATATCCTTCCTGAGCAGTTCCTGGATTATCTCCCTGCCCCGGGAGCGTTTCTTCGCCTCGTGCCGGGAGAGCAGACGCCCCGCCCCGTGACAGGCGCTGTAGAAGGTCTCCGAGGCATTGTCGGATCCTGCCAGGATATAGGACATCCTCCCCATGTCTCCGGGAACCAGCACCGGCTGCCCTGTCCGAGCGAACCGCACGGGCAGCCTCTTGTCGCCGGGCGGTAACGACCGCGTGGCTCCCTTGCGGTGGATGCACGCCGTAACCTCGGATCCCTCCCAGGTGATCCGCTCCATCTTGGCGATGTTGTGGCAGCAGTCGTAGAGCAGCTGCATACCCAGGTGCCCGTAGCTTTTCTTGAAAAATTCTTCGAAGGTCTGCCTGACCAGGAAGGTTATGAGCTCCCGGTTTGCGAACGCAAAATTCGCGGCACAGGCCATGGCGCTCAAGTATTCCCGGCCCTCTCTGCTCTTCACCGGTGCGCAGGCGAGCTGCCGGTCCGGCAGCTCGATTCCATAGCGTGAGGCGGCACTCACCATGGAATGCACGTAGTCGTCGCAGACCTGGTGTCCCATCCCCCGGCTGCCGGTGTGGACAAGGACCACCACCTGGCCTTCAAAGAGCCCGAAGGCGTCGGCCTTCTCCCTGTCCAGGATCATGTCCACCCTGTCCAGCTCGAGAAAGTGATTGCCGCTTCCGAGCGTCCCCAGCTGGGGCTGCCCGCGCTCGATGGCCTTACGGGACACGCAGTCAGGGTCTGCGCCTTGGATGCACCCGGACTCCTCGTGGGCATCGAGATCCTCATCCGGGGCATACCCCCTCTTGACTGCCCAGCGCGCCCCCTTCGTAAGCACCTGGCTGAATTCCTTGCTCCCCACCTCCATACCCTTGTTGCTCGATCCCACGCCGGAAGGGATGTTCCTGAACAGGGATGCTATGAGACGGTCCATTCTGGATCCGATATCCTCGTAGCTCAGTCTGGTGGATATGCAGCAGATCCCGCAGTTGATGTCGTACCCCACACCGCCGGGAGAGACGATCCCGTCTTCGAGGGAGAAGGCGGCGACCCCTCCGATGGGGAAACCGTATCCCCAGTGGATGTCAGGCATGGCGACCGATGGTCCGATGATACCCGGCAACGTCGCCACGTTCGCCACCTGCTGGAGCACGTTGTCGTCCAAAGTCCGCTCTATCTTGCTGTTGGCATAGATGAGCCCCCTGGTCCTCATGGGATGCTGTCTGGCTATCTCGATGCGGAAAGGATCGATACGGCGAACCGCGAGCGCTTTCATGCCCACACCTCTTCAGGTATCAAGAATAATGGTGGCGGCCCAGACATTGTCAATCTCCCGGATCTGGAGATTGTGATAGGTGACAGCCTTGATCTCGGCCTCGAGGGGCTCTCGGGAATATGCCCCTTCGGCTTCTGCCCTGAGCTCAGTGTCCTGGAAGTAGAGGATCTCGAAGCCCCTGATGCGCAGCCCCCTCACCTCAACAAGGTACAGGATCTCCTGGAGCCAGCGAACGAGCAGGTCTACGCGGTCGATACCCTGAACCTCTATGGTGAGCCGCGTGGTCCCCAGGGAGGAGCGGCCTCCCATGATGTCCACAAGGGCCAGCGCCGCCTCTTCAAAGAGGGCAATGACCGTGGGTGCGCTCACCCTCATGCCGAGGTCAGCAGTGTGGTCGATCAGAGTGTACGGCATGGCCGGTTCCCTCATGTTCTTTCAGAAGGACGCCATTGTACTGCACTGATGGGGATTTGTCACGGGGAGACCCTTTCTCCTGCGGTTTTCGGGAAGCTGCTCAGAAAAGGCAGCGGCTGTTCAGCAACCGCATCGGGGAGCGGTCTTGCCTCTTCCCTAGGGAACGCGTACGAGGCACTGGGTCACGAGCTTCTGCCTCAATGCCATGAGCGCCAGCCTCCGGTGACTTCGCTCGTTCTTCTGGGCGCCGCTCAACTGCGCAAAGGTTTTGCCGGATGCAGGGTCGAAAAAAACAGGGTCGTATCCGAAGCCGTTCCCGCCCTGCGGCTGGGCCAGGATGCTTCCCTCGTACTCGCCCCGGGCTGTTATGACGGTGGCCTCGGAGATGGCGAGCGCAACGACACAAATGAACCGGGCCGTTCTGTCCTTTTGACCTTCCATGAGATTGAGCAGCAGCTCGCAGTTGGCACTGTCTCCGGCACCCGGGCCTGCGAACCTGGCGGAGAGGACCCCGGGCCTTCCCTGAAGCGCGTCCACGCTCAACCCCGAATCATCGGCAAGGCTGGGAAGAGAGCTCGCCCGGTACCAGGAGATGGCCTTGGAAACGGCGTTCTCGACAAAAGTCGCGCCTGTTTCCTCGACATCCAGCGCCAGTCCCAGTTCATTGGGAGTAACGAGCGTAATGCCCGTCTCGGACAGAATATCGGAAATCTCGCGGATCTTGCCTGGGTTCGTGGTGGCGACCAGCACCTTCATGGGGCCTCGAGGGCCTCCGACTGCTTGTCCATGAGGTTGTCGATGCCCTTCCTGGCATACTCCATGAGGATCATCATCTGCTGCATGGAGAAAGGGGTCTTCTCAGCGGTGCCCTGCACCTCGATGATCTTGCCGCCCTTTGTCATGACCACGTTCATGTCCACCTGGGCGCTGGAATCTTCCTCATAGCACAGGTCAAGGTAGATCTCGTCTTCGATGATACCGACCGAGATCGCAGCCACCTGCTCTTGCAGCGGGTCCCTCGCGATGATCTGCTGCTGGCGCAAAGCCCTGAGCGCGTCTTTCAGCGCCACGTATGCGCCGGTTATGGATGCGGTGCGGGTGCCTCCGTCTGCCTGGAGCACATCACAGTCGATCCAGATCGTTCTCTCTCCGAGGTCGGACAACGAGGCAGCCGCCCTGAGCGACCGCCCGATGAGACGCTGAATCTCGTGGGTCCTTCCCTTGGTCCTGCCTCGGGAGGCTTCTCGAACGGTACGCACGTTGGTGGATGCAGGCAGCATCCCGTACTCGGCGGTTATCCACCCCATGCCGGTGTTCTTGAGGTGCGGCGGCACCTTGTTTTCCACGCTGGCAGCGCAGATGACCTTTGTATCGCCGATCTCGATGAGGCATGAGCCCAGCGCATGTTTGCAGTAGCCCCGGGTGATCTTCACCTCCCGGATCTCGTCAGGTGCCCGGTTGCCGGAGCGAACAAGGACCTTCGGCACCACGATGCCTTTATTCCGTAACAATTCTTCTATGGAAGCCATGCAAGTCCCTCGTTCCCTTTCTTAAACAGGCATTCTACGGGGACGCCTTTGCAATGTCAACTCCTTCAAACCCTATTTATCCGTCTTGACACTTTCGGCATGAGTCATGTAATCCCCCATAA
This sequence comes from Deltaproteobacteria bacterium, assembly GCA_021372395.1. Taxonomy (GTDB): domain Bacteria; phylum Desulfobacterota; class Desulfomonilia; order UBA1062; family UBA1062; genus MWEI01. The sequence continues at coordinate 5,158 of JAJFUP010000152.1, read as the reverse complement.
TGACCGGGAGGTTATGTCCTGTGAGACCTTTCACATCTGTTGTTGCATTTTTGCTGGTGCTGACGGTCACCCTTGCCCTGATACTGCCCATGGCCCTGCTGTCTCCGCCCCGGGACAACGAGGTCTGGCTCTACCAGTCGATTTCCGAGATGCATGACGGGGCCCGTCTCGTGCCCACCTTGAACGGCGAGCGCATGACAGGCCAGAGTCCCCTGACGCTAACGGGTTTCTCCTTTATCCCGCAGTGGGACATCACCGCGCAGCGCATCGTGCCCTGCCTGCTCGGCTGCATGCTGGTCGCCTCGGTCTTCTTCTTCAGCCTCTCCCTCTGGGGGATCGAGACCGCCGCAGCCTCCTCTCTCATCGTCGTTACGAGCCTCGGCTTCCTCGCACTCTACGGCACGCTGAACCTCTCCGTGCTGCCGGTGACGCTTGTAGTTGCGGCCTATCTGCTCTTCTCGATAGTCTACCTCAAGGGAGCACGGCGCTCCTGGTATCTGGTCTCGTATCTGCTCGCCGGTGCCGCCACCGTCTCGGGCGGGTTCACCATGCTCGCGTTCTTCTTCTTCGGTGTGCTGCTGCTGATCCTGCTCGACCTTGCGCCTGCACAGTTCCTCTCGATACATCTCATAGCAGGGGCGGTGATCATCGCGGTCCTGCTTCTTGCCTTCGCCCTTACCTACCGGATCGCGCTCGGACCGGACGCTGTCTCGGGGCTCCTCTCTCCCGGAGAGGATCTCGGGTTTTTCACGAGCCTGAAGGCGTATCTGACCTATGCAGCGCCCTGGATCCTCCTGGTGATTCCCGCATGGGTACACGGCGAAGGGCCCGGCGACCAGCAGGTCTGGCGCACTCTCCTGCCGCCCCGAATAGCCTTTGTCCTGGGCCTTCTCGTGCTGTGGCTTTCTTCGAGATGCCTGCCCCAGTATGCCGTGGTGGCCATGCCGTTCGGCGCGATGATCATCGGCCGCTGGATCGCCTGCGACATCCTGAGGGGAAAAGATCGGGGCTGGCTTGCCTCTCTGACCATCCTTGCCTCCGGTATCCTCGTGTTCGGTGCTGCGTTCGTGTTGTTCCTGCTGTTCCCTTTGCACACAGGCTCTATCGGCACAGGACAGATAGCGACACTGGCAGGATTCGGTCTGGCTGCACTTATTTTCTTCGCTCTCGTGATACGGCGCAAACTTCTCGCCGGGCTTGTCTTGACGGTTATCGCCGTGGCCTGCGCCGCGTGGGGCCTGGCATGGCTGAACCCCGAAGATCAATGGGAACAGAAGATCGCCTTCATGCAGGGGGTTTCCCGGAGCTCTCCCCTCGTCGTCTATGAGGACGACCTCGTCATGCGGGGCTTTCTCGGTGCCGTGGGGTCCCGGCCTGTGGTCATGCAGCGCTCTGCCGTGCCGATCGAGGATACCGCCTTCCTGGCGGTGACCACCACCGATCTCGAAGAGCTCGTGGATTCTCTGAAACCTCGCATGCACCCGGTGGTCCTGGATACGTACCGGGCCGAGAACACCTACGCGCTGCTTATGATCTCGCCGAAAAAAAGGCTCGAGTAGACCTTCAAAGCCCCGGGGGCTCTTCACTTCCTATCCGTGGCCTGCAGGTGTTTTTCGAGCACGTCCAGGAGAGACTTCAGCTTGGTCTTTGCCGCCCCGTCTTCCAGCATCGGGTACAATGCCTGGTAGAGTTCCATGGCTTTTGGCATTTCCCCCATGCTCGTGTACGTCTCCGCAAGATCGGTCAGGAGGAACTTGTCGGTGAGGGCACCGGACTCCGCCATGGCAAGGTAGCGGTGCGCCTCCTCGGTCTTGCCGAGCTTCCAGGATGCATGCCCGAGCCGGTAGAGACTCGAGTCCCTGTAGTGGGGCTTCATGGGGGTGTTGTCCCGGAAGAGGCCGGTATATATCTGATAGGCCTTCGGGTAATCCCCCTTTTCCCAGTACGCGTTTGCCAGCCCCATGCGTGCCTCCCGGAGATCGGGCTTGAGCACGAGTGCCTGGGTATAGTTGTGGATCGCGTTGTCGTATTGTTTCATCATCATCTGGGCGAGCGCCAGGTTGCTTATGGCCAGGTAATCGTACGGAAGGGCCTTGATGGCGGTGATGCACAGTTCCTGCACCTCCTTGTATCGCCCCTGATGGATGTAGATCGCCGCGAGATTCACGTTCGCCGGGCTCGAGTTCGGATACTTTGCCAGGGTGTCTTCCCACAGCGTCTGGCTGTTCTGCCAGATGTCGTTCTGCCGGAAGGTCATGTAGGCATAACAGAGCGTGGTAAAGCTGAACAAACCGATTGCCAGGGCCATGGGAAACTGTTTCGAGAAGGGGCCGTGCTCGGGCTTGAAACACCAGAGCCTCATGAGGAGGTACCCCATGAGCACGGACCAGCTCAGGGAAGGCAGCAGCGCATACCGGTCGGCCAGGATCTGGGAGATGGGGTACACATGCGATACCGGCAGGAGAAACACATAGTACCATCCCACGAAGATGCTGTAGACATACCTCTTTCTGGAGAAGGCCCACACCGCGCTTGCAAGGAGGAGCACATTGAGCGCGACGTATAACCAGGGCTGCCAGGCGTACGGATTCGTGAACAGGGGTATGGGGTAGTCCGCAGCGTAGTTGATGGTGAAGCCGATGAGCGATACGTAGCTGATGAAGATCTGGGACACGGCAAGCAGGTTCGTCCAGAAGCTGCCCCCATGGTAAGGCTTGATCCCGCCGACGCCGTGCATCATGGTGATCAGCCGGATGGCCATGGGCAACACCACCACGAGGATGGGGATATAGAGAAACGCCCGCCTCTTCCAGAATGACGGATCCTTCACCTTTGCCTGCAGGGCGATATCGATCAGGACCATGACCCCGGGGACGATAAGCGCCGTGGGCTTGGAGAGTATGGCGAGAACGAGCGCCACAACACTCAGTGCGTAGTACCTCCACGACCCCGTCCTGGCCTTGATGAACGCCCAGAGGGAGAGGAACGTGAAGATGCCCAGCAGGGGCTCCTTTCGCGCAAAGAGCCATGCCACGCTCTCCACGTGCACGGGGTGAACCGCGTACAGGACGGTTGAAAGGCCGGCCCAGATGTAGCACTCAGTCGGATCGTCGTGGAAGGCGTTCAGGAGCTCCCGGAGAAAGGCATAGCACCCGAGCACCATGAGGATGTACAGGAGGATGCTCTGGAGGTGCATCCCGAAGACGGCCCGATCCCCCCAGAGGCTGAAGTCGACCATATAGGAGATGTCCCTCACGGGCTGATACGTGGATCCGGCGCGGAAGGCCAGCACCTTCTGAAGGCTGTCCAGGGTCACGCCTTGGACGGCCGTGCCCGTGAAGATGGCAGGGTCGTCCCAGTTGGTGGGCTTGTTGTCGAGGACATTGAAATACAGGGCAAAAACCATCACGCAGAGCAGGATGCTGACGGCAAACGGTGACCGGATTCTCTCTGTCATGGAACGATCATCCTTTTACGAACTGATATTTTCCCTTTCGGCATGCCCCTTCTTCTCCGCAAAGGAGGTGCAGGCATCATGCAGTCAGGATCCTGCGGGCGAACCAGGGCCTCCCTCAAGTATGCACAGGATAGCACCTCCTGCACGACCTCACAAGGCACCAAACACGCGGGTTTTTCTGGCTGACCCGTATCAGCCCCGCTTTTTTCGAGGCCTGCTTCCCGCGGGCAGGCGAACACCCCTGCAGAACGGGCGCTCAAATCCCGCTGCGTGCGCACGGAGACTGTACTTTTTCCGATATGATTGGTATATTTCCGGCCACTGCTGCACAGGAGGTTGTCATGACGGTAGCTCGGAACATGGTTCACTACATTGAGACAGGCTCGTGGATCCGGAAGATGTTCGAGGAAGGCGCCCGGCTGAAATCCATCCATGGCAATGACCAGGTCTTCGACTTCAGCCTCGGCAACCCGGACATCCCTCCTCCGCAAAAGGTCCTCGACACCATGGCAGAACTGTCACCAATCATGTTTCACGGCTACATGCCGAACGCCGGGTATCCAGATGTCAGAGAGCTGGTGGCCGGTCATGCCTCGGGGATATACGGTGTCCATCTCAAGGCCGAAGACATCGTGATGTCCTGCGGTGCCGGGGCCGGACTCAACGTGGTGTTGAAATCCATCCTGGACCCCGGGGATGAGGTCATTGCCATCTCGCCGTACTTCGTGGAGTACGGGTTCTACGTGGAAAACTACGGCGGAGTCCTGGTGAGCGTACCCTCCGACAAGGACTTCCTTCCCTCCCTGGAGGCGATCGGAAAGGCGATGACCAAACGCACCAAGGCCATCATCATCAACTCGCCGAACAACCCCTCGGGCAGGGTCTACCCGGAGGACACCATCCGGGGCATCCAGGAGTTGCTCGAGGATCATCCGGGGGTGATCGTCATCTCCGATGAGCCCTACCGCGCCATCGTGTACGACGGCATCACCGTGCCCTCGGTGCTGGGCATCATCCCCAACTCGGTGGTGGTCACCTCGGCATCCAAGGAGCTTTCGCTCGCAGGGGAGCGCATCGGCTACATCGCCGTGAACCCGGGCATTGCCGGAAAAGAGGAGTTCGTCGCCGCACTCGTTCTCGCCACGAGGATCCTGGGCTTCGTGAACGCCCCAGCACTCATGCAGAAGGTCCTCGCCGGATGCCTGAACGAGCGGGTGGATGTCTCGATATACAGGAGAAGGCGCGACGTCATGCGGTCCATCTTCGACTCTCTCGGGGTCGAGTATGCCTTGCCCGAGGGAGCCTTCTACCTTTTCGTCAAGTCGCCCGTCGAGGACGACCTCGTCTTCTGCTCCGCGCTGGTGGCCGAAAAGATCCTCGCCGTGCCCGGGAGAGGGTTCGGTCACGCGGGCTATGTGCGTTTCGCCTACTGCGTGGACGAGACGATCATCCAAGGCGCAGCTCCGGGTCTGAAGCGGGCGGTGGAAACTTGCCGTAAGCTTTGATCGACCAGCCGGCCGGTGGAGAAGTCAGGAGTCGGAATACCCGGCAGGGGCCACCGGGTGGACAGCCCCTGCCGGATTATCGTCTCTCTAGAAGGGGACGTCGTCAAACTCGGGAGACCCCGGCATGCCTTCGCCGGACCCGTGCTCGGCCCCGTCATCGCTCAGGGATCTGTCCTGGCCGCCTTCCACCGGGCTC
>JAJFUP010000151.1 GCA_021372395.1 Deltaproteobacteria bacterium | reverse complement strand
CAATCGTAGTTAGGAGGGGTGTTTCCAGGAAACGGCTAAACAGAAGCGGGGGCGGTCCTATGATGTTGTGGATGAGATCGTATCCCTGCGCCTGCTGCATGAAGGAGGCCATATCGAAATAGTCGCGGGTACCCAGGGGATCCGCATGCAGAAAAGTAATCACATCATGCCCGTGCTGGGTCAATCCCTGCGCCAGATCCTGATAATGACCCATTTCCTTGATCATCAATCCTATCTTCATAGGATTCCGACCTCCCCTGTCCGCAGAATATCCCCAAGCGGGGTTCGCTTGCAATAAAAAAAGGGAGGCGCATGCGCCTCCCTTTCTCAGGAATCCAACAGGGTACTGTTTTTAGTCGAGGCCCGCCGCCTTGACCACCAGCTCGGCGATATCGAAGGACTGGAGCTTCTCCTCATACCCCAGCTCTTTGATGCCGTCGGAGATCATCGTCAAGCAGAACGGGCAGGCGGAGCAGACCGTCTTGGCGCCGGAAGCCAGCGCCTCCTCGGTGCGCTTCTGGTTGATGCGCGTGCCGAGATGCTCCTCCATCCACATCCGGCCGCCGCCGGCGCCGCAGCAGAAGCTCTTGGCGTGGTGGCTGGCCATCTCCACCATGGGGGTCGAGCAGATAGCCTGGAGGATGTCGCGCGGCTGGTCATAGACCTTGTTGTAGCGGCCGAGGTAGCAGGAGTCGTGGTAGGTGATGGTGCCGAGGTCGCTGATGCGCTCCTTGATCTTGATCTTGCCTTCCTTGATGAGCGCGTCGAGGATCTCGGTGTAGTGGTAGACCTCGAAGTTGCCGCCGAGCTCCTTGTAGTCGTACTTCAGGGTGTTGTACCCATGCGGACACAAGGCAATGATCTTGGTCACGTTATAGCCCTTGAAGGTCTCGATGTTGGCCATGGCGAGCGCCTGATACACGTATTCGTTTCCGATCTTCTTGGCTGAATCGCCGCAGCAGCCTTCCTCGGTCCCGAGGATCGCATAATCGAGCCCGGCCGCATCGAACAGCTTTGCCAGGGCAACAGCCACCCGCTTGTTGAGGTCGTCAAAGGCCCCGGCACAACCCACGTAAAAGAGGTACTCGGCCTGACCCTTCTCTGAGAGCTGCGGTGCGCCGATCTCCTTGGCCCAGTCGGCTCTCGTGTGCGCGCCGATGCTCCACGGATTGGAGTTGTTCTCCATACCCTTGAACACGGTCTGGAGCTCGGGTGCGAAGTCGGACTCCATCATGACCATGTAGCGCCTCAGGTCGATGAGCTTCGGGAACTGGAGGATATAGGACGGACATGCCTCGACGCATGCCATGCAGGTCGTACATGACCAGGCGGTATCTTTTTCGATGGCATCCCCGATGAGCGCGGGCCCGGTATATTCCTCATCCGGGACGATATGGTAGTTGCCGTCGGCGTCGAGCACGAACTTGGCCTTGTCTTCCAGATAGGTCCTGATGTTCTGGATCACGTCCCTGGGCATGAGCGGCTTGTCTGTGTTGAACGCCGGGCAGACCTCTACGCACCTGCCGCACCTCATGCATGCTTCCTGGTCGAACAGGTCTTTCCAGGAATACTCCTCGACGTTGTGGATGCCGAAGGTCTCGGCGCACTCGAACATCTCGGGGGGCATCAGCCTTATGGGAGGCTGGGCCGTGTCGGGCCGCAGGAAGATGTTCACCGGCGTCATGAAGATGTGGAGCAGCTTTGTGTAGGCTATGTAGACGATGAAGGTGAACGCCATGAGCACATGGATCCACCACAGCACCATGTGGGTGGCCCGCAGCGAAACATCGCTCATGCCCGAGAAGAGGTACGCCACGATCCTGCCGCCGAACGCATACCATATGTACGGATACATGTGGCTTTCAGGCCCGATCTCGACGGCCTGCATCCTCAAGCCCTCGATGATGAAACCGGTGACGAGGATGGCGAGGATGAACCACAGGATGATGGTGTCCTCAGGCTTCTCATCGAGCCATTTCGGTTTGATCACGTACCTGCGGTACAGTGCCATGAGGATCCCGATGATGGCGAGGATCCCGAACGTGTTCGCGAAGAGCTTCAGGCCCAGATAGAAGCCGCCCTTCATGAACCAGACGTGCCAGATGGGGTAGATGAAGTCCGCCTGGAGGAAGACAATGGCGGTGGTGATCGTCAGTGCAATGAATCCGTAGAAGATGAAGAGGTGGAATATCCCCTGGTACGGTTCCCTCAGGATCTTCCTGTGCCCGAAGACGTCACCCATAGCGAACCAGAAGCGCTGCAGGGGATTGTTGACCCTGTCGACATCGGTGCCCGTCGCCTTCATGACCAACTTCAGGCGCGTGTAAAAACCGCCCTTGTAAAGTCCCCGGAAAAAAAGCAGGAATGCCGTTAAGGCGATGACATAGAGAAGAACCTGCTCCGTCGGGAACCCAGGCCCCAATATGTTCCAGAAGACTTCTCTGGTAATTTCTCCCTGTGGTCCGTGCATAGCCCCCCCTGAATCTGAAATTGTATGGTGAGGGGCGGACGATCCCGCCCGCCCCTTTGCTGCTTTTTAGCCTTTGATCTTCTTCACTTCTTCGATCAGAGCCGGAATGACGTTGAACAGATCGTCCACCACGCCGTAGTCGGCCTTGGTGAAGATCGGCGCCTCGGGATCCTTGTTGATGGCAACGATCACCTTGGAGGTGCCCATACCGGCCATGTGCTGGATGGCACCGGAGATACCGGCTGCGATGTAGAGATTCGGGCTCACGGTTTTACCGGTCTGTCCGACCTGGAACGCATGGTCCCTCCACCCTGCGTCCACTGCAGCCCTCGATGCACCGGTGGTTGCTGTCGGGCCGAAGAGTTTGGCGAGGTCTTCGAGCATCTTGTAGTTCTCGGGGCCCTTCATGCCTCTGCCGCCGGAGACAATGATTTCAGCTTCAGTCTGGTCGGGCTCTGTGGAGGCAGCGATCACCACCTCTTTCACGGCGACCTTTACCTTCCCGGCATCGATGCTCACGGCTGCCTTCTCGACAGCCCCGGCGCCTGCGATCTCTTTGAAGCCGAGCGCGTTCGGGCGCACAGAGATGACTTGGGGTGTCCCCACTGCCTCGACCACGGCATATGCCTTGCCCGCGTACAGAGGCCTCTTGGCAATGATCTTGTCGCCTTCCTTCTTTATCTCGACACAGTCGGAAACCGCCCCGACCTTCAGGCGTGCCGCCACGGCGGGCATGAGGTCCTTGCCCTGCGCAGAGGCGCTGGCAAGGATGACGGACGGCTGCAGCTGCTGGGCAACCTGAGTCAGTGCCTGGACAAAGGTCTCGGTAACATAATTCTCGAACTCGGGACCGTCCACAACGTAAATCTTGTCCGCACCGTATTTCGCAAGCTGGGGAGCAATGGCTTCAACGCCTTTGCCGATGATGCACACACTCACATCCCCGCCGAATTCTTTGGCCTTGCTCGTGATTTCGAAGGCGCCCTTCTTTATCTCGCCTTTCTGAACTTCCGCATAAATAAGAGTTCCTGGCATGGCTGTCACCTCCTTACCTTAGATGATCTTGACTTCTTCATGCAAGGCCTTGGCAAGAGCTGCCGCTTTCACCTTTGCATCGTCGCCTGTGATGATCTTGCCAGCCTGGCGGGCAGGAGGCAGAGACATCTCCTTGATCACGATCATGGGGCCATCAGATACGCCGAGCCCTGCTGCATTTTTCACGTCAACAGGTTTCTTCTTGGCCTTCATGATGCCGGGCAGAGAGGCATAACGCGGCTCATTCAGCCCCTTCTGAGCCGAGAACACCGCGGGAAGGGGAACCTCGACCACCATGTGGCCGCCCTCGATCTCCCGGGTGACCGTGGCCTTGCTCTTGTCTGCGGCCACTTCGAACTTGATCACCTGTGTTACTGCCGGTATTCCGAGCATCTCGCCGAGCATGGCCGGGACCTGACCGGAGTCGTCATCGATGGCCTGCTTGCCGAGGAAGATGGCATTGAAGTCAAGCCCTTTGATGGCTGCTGCCAGTACCGCTGCCGTGGCGTAGGGATCCGCCTTGTCGTAGAAGCCGCTGTCGTTGATGTGCACGGCATTGTCGGCGCCCATTGCCAGCGCAGTGCGAATGGACTCGATTGCCCTGTCGGGGCCCAGAGAAACGATTGTCACTGCGCCTGCCCCCATCTTCTCCTTCTGGCGGATTGCCTCTTCCACGGCAAACTCGTCGTATGGATTGATGACCCACTTGATACCCTCTGCTGCGATGGTCGTACCTGCGATCTTGATCAAGGTTTCCGTATCAGGTACCTGCTTCAAGCATACGATGGTATTCACACCAAACCTCCTTCCTGTGTATTTTTAGCCCTTGGGCATCTTGCACCGGTTGATTACACTGTCTCCATATACCAAAAATATCTACATGTCCTTGAACGACGCCTTCCGCTTGGTCTGGAAGGCATCGATCCCCTCCTTCGCGTCGCGGGAGATGGTGACGCGCGCGAAATTCTCCACCTCGATATCGATCCCGTCATCGAGGCACTCTTCGAGTCCCGATGATGCGGCATCGATGGCCGCGCTCACCGCAAGCCTGCTCTTGGAGGCAATCGCCCGGGCAAGGGAACGGGCCTCCTCCATGAGCTTTTCCTGAGAGGCGACCTTGTTCACAAGCCCGATAGAGAGCGCTTCGGCCGGGGAAAGGTGCCCGCCGGTGAGGATCATCTCCAGGGCACGGCCCTTGCCCACTATCCTGGGAAGCCGCTGCGTGCCGGCAAAACCAGGGATCAGGCCCAGGTTGATCTCCGGCAGCCCGAGCCTTGCCTTGTCCGAGGCGACCCTCATGTGGCACGCCATGGCGAGCTCGAGTCCGCCGCCCAGGCAGAACCCGTTGATGACGCAGATGAAGGGTTTTCCTGCCTGATCGATGGTGTTGTTCATGAGGTGCCCCTTGTGGGCGAAAGATACCACCTCGTCGAACGTCTTCAGCTGTTTCAGCTCACTGATGTTGGCCCCTGCGACAAAGACCTTGCCCTTTCCGGTGAGCAGCACCACCCTCACCCTGGAGTCGGCGCAGGCCTGAAGCACCTTGCTGGTGATGTCGTCCATGGTCTTGACGCTGAGCACGTTCATGGGCGGGTTCTCGACGGTCATCACCGCGACCCCGTACTCGTCCACCTCATAGGTGCAGTTCTCAAAAACGCTCTCCCCCCGCGCAAGCGATTCGATGAGTGCCGGCGGAGTGAACCGGTCAGGGCCATACTCGGAGGCAAGGGCACAGAAAAGGTCATGCACCGAGGGCCATCCCATGATTTCTTCCGCGTAGTGGAGCGGTCCCCAGGAAACCCTGGTGGGGAAGTTCGTGCCGTAGACCATGCCCGTGTCGCAGTCGTGGGCCGTGGCGATACCATCGGCGACAATGGACAGCGACTCCCTCACCTGAACAGCCATGAGCCGTTCGGGGGAGAAGAGCAGACCGCTCTCCGGGTTCTTTTTCCACCAGCCCTTCAAAAAGGTATCCACCTCCTTGGAAGGGACCTTTGTCTTCCCGGAGTAGTCATAGAAGCCCTTACCCGTCTTCTGGCCGAACAGGCCCTTGTCCACCAGGGCCTTCAGGAGTTCGGGAATGGGCATCAGTGGACCGAAGGCGTCCTCCATGGTCTTGGACACATGCAGGCCGACGTCGAGGCCCACGAGGTCCCACAGGGCAAAGGGTCCCATGGGCATGCCGAATTCCGTCATGTCCTCATCGATCTCCTCCATGGTGGCCTCACCGTCCTGAAGCGCCAGCACGGCCTCGTTCATGTAGGGGATGAGCACCCGGTTTACGGCAAACCCCGGTCCGTTCTTCACCTTGATGGGGACCTTGTCGATGAAGAGCGCGAACTCCATCGCCGCACCCAGGGTCTGGAGAGAAGTATTCTCGTCGTAGATGACCTCAAGGAGTTTCATCACGGGCACCGGGTTGAAGAAATGCAGGCCGACAAACCGGTCCTTCTTCTCGATCTTGGAGGAGATCTCACTCAAAGACAGCGTGGAGGTGTTGGTGGCAAGGATGGTGCTCTCGGGACAGAGCTTCTCGAGCTCGGCGAAAATGGTCTGCTTGAGCTTCATGATCTCGGGAACCGCCTCGATGACCAGGTCCGCCTCGGCGAAGAACTTCCTGTCGTACTTCACCGACCCCCTCAGGAGGCCCTGGCAGCTGTCAGCCTTCTTCTGGTCCATCTTGCCTTTCGCGACCAGCTTGTCGTAGACGGCCTTTGAGGTGAGGAGGGCCTTGTCCACGAACTTCTGCTCGACATCCTTGATGAAACACTCGATCCCGACAGAAGACAGGACATGGGCGATTCCACCCCCCATGGCTCCACCACCGATGACAGCAGCCTTCCTGATCTGCATGCCGCAAACCTCCCCTTGGGCCTTAATCGTTTTTCACGAGCCCGTTCAAAAATGAGTTTCCCACCATGGTTGCCACTTCATGTACATCGAAACGTTTCCGCTTTGCCGTGATCAGATATGTCGACAGTTCATCCAGCGATCCGAAGATGACCCTGGCGGCGATGTCATGTTTGATGTCGGGCCTGAAGAGGCCCTTCTCCTGGCCTTCGATAATGATGTCTGCAATGATGTTGAGATACGCCAGAAAGGGCTTGTTCTTGTACTCGCGCATGAACTTGTTCGACTGCCTGAGCTCCACCTGCATGACCTCTGCCAGTGCCCGGTCGGACTCCGCGATGGAGAGATGGTTATCACAGAACTTGATGATCTTCTCGCGGGGGTCTTCGATTTTTTCCAGCTCTGCCTTCTGTGACTTGATGACCCTGGTGAGTTCCTCTTCGAAGAGAGAGATCAGGATGTCGTCCTTGTTCTTGAAATAGAGGTAGATCGTCCCATCAGCCACATGGGCCTCTCGGGCGATCTCGGACACCTTGGAATTATAGAACCCCTCCATTGCAAAAACCTGCTTCGCAGCATTCAATATCATTCGATATTTTTCCTCACCTCTCATATGAATCCTTCCTTATTACGCATGATTTCCCTGATATACCTTCCTCGTAGTATAAATAGCTATAAAAACGTGTATCATATCCTGTTCAAAGAGGGGGACCCGGGCCTCACCCGAGTCCCCCCTGTTTACACTCAACCGTTCTAAAGCTTCTTTCTCTCTTCCACCAGGTTGTCGACTACCCCTGGGTCGGCCAGTGTGGACGTATCGCCGAACTCATTGAATTCACTTGCAGCAACCTTCTTCAGCACGCGACGCATGATCTTGCCAGACCTGGTCTTGGGCAGGCCGTCAGCCCACTGAATGATGTCGGGCGTTGCAATGGGGCCGATCTCCTTGCGCACATGGGCGATCAAGGTCTTCTTCAACGCATCCGACTTTTCCATGCCGGATTTCAGGGTGACGTATGCAAAGATGCCCTGCCCCTTGATGTCGTGCGGGTACCCGACCACGGCGGACTCGGCCACATCCGGGTGAGAGCAGAGGGCTGCCTCGATCTCGGCAGTACCCATGCGGTGACCGGAGACATTGATGACGTCGTCCACGCGACCGGTGATGCGGTAGTCGCCATCCTTGTCACGCTCGGCTCCATCGCCGGAGAAGTAGTAACCGGGGAACTGGATGAAGTAGTTCTCCTTCATGCGCTCCGGGTCGCCCCACACACCGCGCATGATGCCCGGCCATGCCTTCTTGATGCACAGGCTCCCCTTGCCGGGGCCCACGACCTCTTTGCCGTCGTCGTCCATGAGGACCGGGATGATGCCGAAAAACGGCTTCATGGCCTTGGCGGGCTTGATGTCGATGGCGCCGGGCAGCGGGAGGATCAGATGGCCGCCGTTCTCGGTCTGCCACCAGGTATCGGCGATCGTGCAGCGGTTTCCGCCCACCTTGCTGTAGTACCACATCCATGCCTCGGGATTGAGCGGTTCGCCCACGGAACCAAGGACCCTCAGGGAGGAGATGTCATGCATCTCGACCCACTTGTCGCCTTCCTTGGCCACGGCGCGGATGGCTGTGGGAGCGGTGTAGAAGTTGTTCACGTTGTACTTTTCCACAACGGCCCAGAAACGGTCGAAATTGGGATAGCTCGGAACGCCTTCGAACAGGATGCTCGAGTAGCCGTTGCAGAGCGGTCCGTAGACCACGTAGCTGTGACCGGTGACCCAGCCGATGTCGGCCGTGCACCAGTAATTGTCCTCGTCACGGACGTCGAAGGCGAGCTGCTGGGTCATGGATGCGTAGAGCAGGTAGCCGGCCGTGGAGTGCACCACGCCCTTGGGCTGTCCTGTGGAACCGGAGGTGTAGAGGATGAAGAGCGGGTCCTCGGCGTCCATCCACTCGGGCTCGCAGACCATGGGGGAATCCTTCATAAGGTCGTTCCACCACAGGTCGCGCCCTTCCTTCCAGTTCACCTGCGTCCCGGTACGTTTCACCACGATCTGCGTCTTCACGCTCGGGCAGGAGTCGAGGGCCTTGTCGGCATTGTCCTTCTGGGGGACGGCCTTGGCGCCCCGATAGGTGCCGTCGCAGGTGATCAGGAGCTGCGCGCCGCAGTCATTGATGCGATCCTTCAAGGCATCCGACGAGAAGCCGCCGAACACGATGGAGTGGACAGCGCCGACCCTGGTGCATGCCAGCATGGCAATGGCGAGCTCGGGGATCATGGGGAGATAGATCGAAACGCGGTCGCCCTTCTTGACACCCATCTTCTTGAGGACATTGGCAAACTTGTTGACCTCACGATACATGTCGAAGTAGGTGTACACCTTCCAGTCGTCGGGATCGTTGCCTTCGAAGATGATGGCGGCCTTGTTCTTCTTGGTTTCGAGGTGGCGGTCGATGCAGTTGTAGCTGACGTTGAGCTTGCCGCCCTCGAACCACTTCACATGGATGTCGTCCTTGAAGGACCAGTCCGAAATCTTGTTCTCGTCAAAGGGCTTGAACCAAGAGAGCCTTGCCTTGGCCTGCTTGGACCAATAGGCATCGGGATTTTCTATCGACTCCTTGTACTCTTTCTCGTACGCTTCCCTGCTCTTGAAGTAAGATTTCTCTCGAACCCTGTCAGGGACGGGGAACACCTGATCAGTAAAGTCTTTTTTCTCTTCAGCCATGTAAACCTCCTTTGAATGGTGTAATTTGCTTAGCAATGGCATTTATAACCAAATAAAAATGAGAGGTCAAGGAAAATGAATGATCATTCATATCGCGATACGCGCTTCCATGCCGGCCCTTTGCCCGACCGTAAATATGTGATATGGAGGGATTTCGGGTCAATCTTGACCGGAAAGGAGCCGGAATGAAAAAGCTCATGCCCACCCTCATAACTACCCTGTGTGCACTGTCATGCTTCCTTGTCCCCTCCCTGTCGTTCGCCATGGAGGTGTCCCTTGATATCACAGGCCCCCAGGAGTTGAGCTCGCTCAAGACGGCCATAGAGAAGAGCATCGTGGCCCGGAGTGTCGCCAAGGGTGTTCCTCTCGAAAAATTCGGCAAGCTGAGCGTCACCATCAGCAAGCTCGGAAACGTCATCTCCTACGATGCCCTCCTCGATACCTCCCCGCCCAAAGCGTTTCACAAGGATCTGAAGGACGCGTCGACCCTGTCGGGGACCATCGACGAAATGATCGGGGCGCTCTTTGCCGGGGCGGGGAATACCCAGGTGCCCCCTGTTGCCACGCCCATGGCTCCGCCCAAGGCAAAGGTGGCGGATGCCCACAAGGTGAAGCTTGCTTTCGTTGCGACCTCCATCGCATCCGTGGGCGGGAAGGTGTACGTGAGCGACAAGGGCACGGTTTACGAGATCAAGGGGGAAGAGGCATCCCCGGTGTGGCGTGCGCCCGGAAAGACCGAGATCCTCAGGATATCATCCTTCAAGGATACACTCATCGTGCTTGCAAAGCTCGTGCAGGAATTCCGCACCTTCAGCATCAGGGACGGAAAGACGGTTGAGCGGTGGGACAGGGCTGTGGTTCCCATCGGACAGGGCCTCGTCTCGACGAACATCCGGGCGGATAAAGACCTCTCCGGCGACACCTACCGATGGTCCGCGCCAATGCCGCTCACGGGAACTCCTCCCGAGATCCCTCAGGGCTTCGACACCCTCTCGGCCATCGTCTCTCAGACGAACCTCCCTGCGCGTGATCCCGAGATCTTCTCCTACAACCGGGAAAACAGGCTCGCCGTGAGCATCGGCGACTCCATCCCCTGGACGGCGGACACGGATG
Source organism: Deltaproteobacteria bacterium (assembly GCA_021372395.1). Lineage (GTDB taxonomy): Bacteria > Desulfobacterota > Desulfomonilia > UBA1062 > UBA1062 > MWEI01. The sequence goes on along the minus strand of JAJFUP010000151.1, from coordinate 1,515 downwards.
CTGGCATCACCCCTTCCTTTGTGGAAGATGCCAAAATCGTTCCCCCGATCCGCTACTACCTCAAACCGAGGATCGTGGCCTCAGGCGGGAAGATCATCACCTTCAAGAATGAGCAGGGGCTCGGGAAGATGCTGACACGCATGAACCTGTTCGATTCGTCGAGAATCCTCGTCTACACCAGGGCAGGGGAAGAATTCACGGAGGCGGAGGCGGCAACCTTCCCGGCGAGCTACTGCCCCGACATCGCGCTCGCCGGGGGAAAGGTGGCTGCGCTTATTGTAAAGGGAAAGTACAGCTACCTCCAGTTCCTCGATATATGAGGCGCATCGTGCCTGAACGGCAAGACCTCGGCAAATTGATGCGAATAATGCCGGTTCGAGCGCTGACCGTGGGGCCACCGCATTCCGGCGCCAGGCCTTCTTCTAGAGAATAAGCGAAATCCTCCGACACAGGTCGGAGGATCTTTCCTCTCACCAGCAGAGACCTCTTGCTCCCCTCTCCGAAGACAAGGGAACCCAGCCATCTCCGGAGGAGATTAAAGGGGACCGGCCTACATCGGCCAAAGGCCTTTTTTCGGCTTCTTCCCAGGCTCTTTCGATGCGGACTGCTTCTCCAGCTCTTCCTCGAGCTCAGTGTCCTTGACTTTCAGATCTCTGCTGAAATCAGGACAGTGAATTCCCGCGCCTTTCTTGAACTTCTTGTTGCAGTCGGCTCGCCAGGCACACATGGGGCATAATGATCTGTCGCTCATGTTCATAGTAATAAAGGGCAACCGGTAAATTGTCAACGGAAATTGAGGGTTACACAGGAAAGCAGGAAGAGGTCGCCAAGCAGAATAATAGAGAAGGCATCACGGTGAGAAAGAATATTTCCGAGCCATGAAGCCCTTGACTCGGGGAACGAACAAACCTTGCCCCCGCGCCTTGTGTCCGTCTTTTCGGTTGACAGCGAAAATCCATCTACGATACTCATATGATAGTATTATAATATTACATTTAATGATCAAAAAGGGAGGAATCAGATGTACAGATCATACGACGAAGCCTACCGGCGCTCTCTCGAAGACAAAGAGGGTTTCTGGGGCGATGCTGCCCAAGGCATCCAGTGGGAGAAGAAATGGGACAGGGTCCTCGATGATGCAAAAAAACCATTCTACCGGTGGTTTGCCGGAGGCCGCCTCAATACGTGTTACAACGCCATCGATTATCATGTGGAGAACGGCCGGGGAGACCAGGCGGCGATCATCTACGACAGCCCGGTGACGGGGATCATCCGCACGATCACCTATCGCGAACTGCTGCGCGATGTTTCGCTCTATGCCGGCATGCTGCAGGGCCTCGGCGTGACAAAGGGAGACCGGGTGATCATCTACATGCCCATGATCCCCGAGACCCTCGTCGCCATCTTAGCCTGCGCGCGCATCGGGGCCATCCACTCGGTGGTGTTCGGCGGTTTCGCCCCGAACGAGCTTGCGGTGAGGATCGAGGACGCAAAGCCGAAGGTCTGCATCTCGAG
>JAJFUP010000141.1 GCA_021372395.1 Deltaproteobacteria bacterium | reverse complement strand
ACGAGCCCGATAAGGGGAGCCATGATGATAGGGCGGCTGACCATGAACTGGAACATGAAAACCCTGTCCATCCACAGGATGGAGCCGAGCATCACTCCTAAAATCCCAGATATGGTCATAAATTTACCATATCAATTATGGATCTCATGTCAACAAGGCGCTCCCGTGGAACCGACTGGAGGGTCACCTCAACCCCGTTGTCCATGAGGGTCCTGATCAGATCGATATCCTGCCTGTCCACCCATACGGAATAAGATAGCTGTTTCGACGAATCGGCAGATCTGTTGTTCCCGATGTTGAGCTTGTTGAACTTGAAACCGAGTGAAAAAAGACGGTATGCGTCCTTGATGGTGGATACGATTACCAGGGTCCGCTTGCCGTTCAGCTCCCGATCGTTCGACAGCTGCAGGGCATCATCCAAGGTGACGATCCTCAATTTCATCCTTTCGGGTATCGCCATGGACATGATGGTCTTCTGAATTTGATCGCAGGCGAGTGCGTCGTTTGCCACCACCACACTCTGGGCCTTCAGGTGAGGAATCCAGGATTCCAGGATCTGGCCGTGGATGAACCTGTCATCCACCCTGACAAGCAATACGTTCATTTTTCAGCCACATTCGTCGAGAGGATCTCGGATGCAATATGAATGTTCTTCGAACCGCCTTCTTTGAGCATCCGTGCAAGTTCGCCGATCTCCTTGTCCTTTCTCTTCGTCAGCGCAGTGATAACCATGGGGAGGTTTACACCGGTGATCACCTCCACCTTTCCGTTCTCAAGGAAAGAGAGACTGATGTTGGAAGGCGTTCCTCCGAACATATCCGTGAGGATGATCACCCCCTTCCCCCTGTTTACTTCCTTGATGGAACTCTTGAGCATTTTTCTCAGACTGTCCACATCACTTCCCTGGGTGAATGAACATGACTTGAAACCTTCTGTTGGTCCCACTATCATCTCAGCCGTCTCTTCGAAGGCCTGTGCAAGTCCCCCATGCGCTACAACGATGATACCTACCATATGCCTGACCTCCTCAGGAAATATCCCTGTGCTTCAGCCTGATCGGGTACCCTGAATTTTCGATGACTTGTTTGATTTCCTCTGCAACGGCAACAGATCTGTGTCTGCCCCCGGTACATCCGATGGCGATGTTCAGGTACGATCTGCCCTCCCTTTTGCAAAGAGGAAGGATAAAGGTGATCAGATCCTTGAACCTGTTCATGAACTGGCTATAGCTTTCGAAGGAATTCAGGTATTCCTTTACCTCATAGTCAGAGCCGCTCTTTTCCTTTAGTCCCTCGACGAAATACGGATTCGGGAGGAACCTGACATCCATAACGATATCCGAATCCATGGGCAGTCCTTTCTTGAAACCGAAAGAACTCACCTCAATGTACATGTCTCTCGATCGATCCTCGCTTGAGATGATCTCCTTGATCTTTGTCACAAGTTCATGAACGTTCAACTGAGCAGTGTCGATGATGAAGTCGGCCATTGTGCGCAACGGACTCATGAGCTCGATTTCGGCATCGATGGCATCGAGCAGGTTCGGGTGCGAATCGCTCATTGGGTGGCGACGCCTGGTCTCCTTAAACCGGTTCAGGAGATTTTCTCTATTCGACTCCAAAAAGATGAGCCTGACATTCTCTGCCAGACCCCTCAGTAGAGATATGAGCAGCGGGGCCTGTTCGGCAAAAGACGGAGCGCCGGCCCTCACATCCATGCAGATGCATAGTTTGTAGATATTGAAAGCCGCGGAGTCGTACAATTCAATGAATTTTACCAGGAGGTCGATGGGCATGTTGTCCATGCAGAAGAATCCCTCATCCTCGATGGCCTTCAAGGCAGTTGATTTGCCCGATCCGGACAATCCTGTTATGATGATGATGAAGGAGCTTTTCATGACATGACCCTCGCCCCGCCTGTAATCAGCAACACGGGGGATCTCCTTTAATCTTGATCAAATAATCAATCCATATGCCTTACATGAAGCAATCTTACCCCGTCGGATCTAGATATAACTCATTTGGATGTCTGTCAATCCGCATGTTCTTCGGCAAGATCAGCACCTTGATTCTCCTGGGCACCACGTGATCCGCCCCTTTTCCAACGCCAAACAATCAGGCCAGACCGATTGAACTTCATGTTATTGTCTGCGCATACGGGATACAGTGGCGATACGATAAAGATTGGCCCCCGATTTTCCGATGGATACATTCATAGAACGGCATTCCCTTGTTGAATGCGATTGCAACCGAGAGAAGGAGACATTGGCATGGATGTGGCAACGAAAATATATGGAGACACGCTCCTGATAAGGTTATCAGGGGCTGTAGACACAAGTGCAGCTGAGATACTCAGATCAGAGCTCAACAAGATCGCTACGCAGAAACCGCAGAAGGTAATCATGGACCTCACCCTCGTACCCACGATGGGTTCCTCTGGAATCGGCAAAATCCTCATGTTCTTCAAGAGTCTTGACAGCATGAAATCGAGCTTTGAGATCAAGGGTATTCACGAGAATCTCTATAGTATCTTCAAGGCGGTCAAGCTGGATAAACTCTTTCCCATCTCTCCGAGGTGATAAACATGAAGATCATAAAAGACAATCAGGGTGTTATCGTATTCAAGGGGAATCTGGTGGTTTCGACCATCGATGCAGCTCACTCTCAGATGGAAAAGCTTCTTGATGAGATGTCTCCGGATGTCGTCATCGATCTGAGCGGTGTGGATGACATTGACCTCGCCGGGTTGCAGTTTCTGACCTCTCTCAAGAAAACCTTCGAGAATAATGGCTCTCTCCATATCAGGGCTGTCAATGCCTTGGTGAAGGAACGCATCGTGCTGTCGGGATTCAATCTTACCTTGAGGGAGGCTCTTTCATGAAAAAAATCCTCGTGGTGGATGATTCGGCTACGCTGCGGGCCTCAGTCAACTACACGCTCAAAGAAGCCGGGTTTGAGACCATCAATGCAGTCAACGGAGCCGATGGCCTGGAAAAGCTCAGCGAGGCCCACAAGCGGGGCGATCACATAGGCATGATCATCAGCGACATCAACATGCCGATCCTTGATGGCATCTCCTTTATCAAAGAGGTAAAGAAGACGCCCTTCAAGTTCACCCCGATCCTGGTGCTCACAACGGAGTCACAGGAGGAAATGAAATTAAAGGGGAAACAGGCGGGGGCATCAGGTTGGCTTGTGAAACCATTCAAGCCGGAGCAGCTTGTATACGTCACGAAAAAATTCATGAGGTAAATCATGGCAATGGACGAGCTTGTCAAAGTTTTTATGGAAGAGAGCGAGGAAGAGATCAGAGAGCTTGAATCAGGCCTGATCAAACTCGAGGAAAATCACGATGACGGGGACACGATTAACAGGGTTTTTCGGGCGGCGCATACTATCAAGGGTTCCGCCGGTCTGGTTGGATTCGAAAACGTGAGCAACTTCACCCACAACATTGAGAACATTCTTGACAGGATTCGGAATAAGGAATTGACCATTACCAAGGCGCTCGTCTCCACGCTCCTGTCATCCGTCGATATGCTGAAAAAGATTCTGGCAGCCTCATCCGCGGGCGAAGAGATCGAGATCGGGGAGATCGAGGCGGTGTCCCAGACACTCAAACGCTTCACCGGCTCGGGGAAGACAACTTCCGGCAAGCAGGCCCCCCCGGATAAATCAAAGGGGAAAACCGGCGAAAAGGTGCTCTCCGTAATGATGAGATTCAGGCCTGACATCCTCGCTACAGGTCAGGACCCACTCATGCTGATCCAGGAACTCGGTGATCTCGGGGAGATCATCGAGTCTCGTGCTTTTACAGCTACCATCCCCGATATTCACAACCTCGTCCCCACCACCTGCTACACATCCTGGGAACTCACACTGCGGACCGAGCGGTCGATCACGGATGTGAACAATGTGTTCATCTTTGTCATGGATGAAAACGACATCGTCATCAAGGACATATCCGCCATGTACAAGGAAGGTGTCGATCTGACACTCGCGGAGAAAGCCATTGGCGAGATCCTCGTGGACAAGGGCATAGTCAGAGAAACGGATGTGGAAGAAGCGCTCAAAGAGCACAAGACTACGGGTCAGGCCCTTGTGGAGAAGGGCATCGTACCGAAAGATATTGTCGAGAAGATGGCTCTTGCGCAATCGCAGAGCAGGAAGATCACGAAATCCTCAACCATCAGGGTGGACACGGACAAACTGGATAAGCTCGTCAATCTCGTCGGCGAAATGGTCATCAGTGTAGCCAGGATGTCCCAGTGTGCAAGCGAGCTGAACAATGAATTACTCACCCGTTCACTTCAGGGTGCCATCTCATCTCTGGAGCGTATATCACGAGATCTCCAGGAACAGGTCATGCGGGTCCGCATGGTCCCGGTGGAAGGAACATTCAACAGGTTCCGCAGGGTTGTCAGAGATCTTTCCTATGAAGAGGGAAAGAAGATCGAGATCCGGATGGAAGGAACCGAGACCGAACTCGACAAGAATGTTATCGAGCAGATCAGCGACCCCTTGAAGCACATGATCAGAAACTCCATCGACCACGGTATCGAATCACCTGAAGAGAGACTGAGCATTGGAAAACCGGAGGTGGGAACCATCTGGCTCAAGGCATTCCAGCGGGAAGGGAATATTTTCATCGAGATCTCTGACGATGGCAAGGGCATCGATAAGAGAAAGGTCCTTGCCAAGGCCATCGAAAGGGGCCTGGCCGATCCGGGAAGGTCCTATACCGACAAGGAGATCTTCGAAATGCTGTTCGCCCCGGGGCTCTCGACTGCAGAAAAAGTCAGCGAACTCTCGGGCAGGGGCGTAGGCATGGATGTGGTGAAACGAAACATAGAGGACCTGCGCGGAACGGTCGAGATTATCTCCGAGGAGGGAAAGGGTTCCACCTTCAGGGTCAAACTCCCGCTTACCCTGGCAATCATCGATGGCATGATGGTGAAGGTCGGGTCGGAAGTGCTTACAATCCCGCTCTCCGTTATTGAAAAATCCGTACGTCCATCCAGCGCCGAGATCAAAACGGTTGAAGGACGAGGAGAACTCATGGACATCAGGGGAGACTACATCCCGCTTGTGAGACTCTATCAGCTCTTCAGCCTTCCCTCGCAGAAGACAGACCCTACAGAGGCCCTTGTGGTGGTCCTCCACGGTGCTCATAGCAGGTTCGGCATCCTCGTGGACGATGTGCTCGGTCAAACCCAGGCCGTGATTAAAAGCATCGACAAGAATTTCAAAAAAATCGAAGGCACTTCAGGCGCCACCATTTTGGGAAACGGGAAGGTATCACTGATCCTCGACGTGCACAGCATTGAACGCATGGCCTTCAATGCTTAGGTTTATTTAAATCATAGAGGAGTTCAGTATGAAACTTAAGTGGAAGCTTCGTGAACGTCTGACAGCTCTTACACTCTGTTCGGGTTTGCTGCCGCTGCTCATTGCCATCATCTATGTGGGTCATAGCAGCAGCGTCATGCTCGAGGCACAGGCCGTCAATTATCTGAAGGCCAAGGTGGAGGTTTTCGGCAGGATAGCGGAGGTTCGCTCTGCTTCCATCGAGGGTAACCTCGACATCATAAAAGACCAGCTCATCAGAACCCTCAAGAACGACCTTATTCGGGAAGCATCCAAAGAAAAATACTTCAAGACCGGGTATCTCGTCATTTTCAACCCGGACGGCACCTGTGTCTATCACCCCAAGCCCGAATACCGGGACAACATGAGCCTGTACAACAAGTTCGATTATGTCCGCGAGGCCATAAACAAAAAACAGGGCGCTTTTCACTATACCTTCTCCGGCGAGAAAAAGGTGAGTTACCTCGCCTACATCAAGAGTCTCAACTGGATCATCTGGGGCTCTGTCCCTGCTTCGGAGATCCTGTCGGATGTGACGACTCTCAAGATCGAAATGTATGTGTTCCTTGCGGTGGCATCGGTGATCATTGCATTCCTTGGTGCATTCATCTCCGGAAGGATCGCCCGGAGGGCAAAAGAAATCTCCAATCAGATGAAAGAGATAGCTCAGGGAGAAGCCAATCTTTCGAAGCGCCTTCCCGTGCTCACCACGGATGAAGTAGGAGAGATCGCCTCATGGTTCAACAAGTTCGTGGAGAATCTCGAGGATGTCATCGGCAAGGTGAAGAATGCCGCTGTTCAGGTCGACATCTCCACCCATGAGGTGGCATCGGGCGCCCAAGGTCTCTCCCAGGCGACCCAGGAGCAGGCGTCTGCCATCGAAGAGGTGGCAGCGACCATCGAGGAAATGGCCTCTTCCATCAAGCACAATGCGGAAAACGCCTCCGACGGCAGGCAAAAAGCTGCCGATATGGTGCGCATGGCGAACACGAGCGGTGAATCAGCCCAAGAGCTTATCCGGGGCATGGGCGAAATATCCGATGCCTCCAAGAAGATCGGAGACATCATCGTTACCGTGAACGAGGTGGCATTCCAGACGAACCTGCTTGCGTTAAATGCCGCAGTTGAAGCGGCGCGTGCAGGCGAACATGGAAAAGGATTCGCCGTGGTGGCCGAAGAAGTGCGTGCTCTGGCCCAGAGATCTGCGGATGCTTCAAAGCAGATCAAGACACTTATTGAAGATACCGTGAACAAGATCGATGCCGGTGACATTATGGTGAAGAAGTCCGGCGAATCACTTGAACAGATCATCAAGCATATCCAGGACCTTTCCCAGGTCATGGAGGAAATTGCGGCAGCAACAAGCGAGCAGGCAAGCGGAGTGGATGAGCTGAACAGGGCCGTAGCACAGATCGACTCAACTACCCAGCAGAATGCTTCCACAGTGGAAGAGCTTGCAAGCACTTCGGATAGCCTGAGCAACGAAGCCAAAGATCTCTCCAGCACCGTTGCACGCTTTAAGGTCTCTCAAGAAGTATCGGTTCCTAAAACAATTAAAAGTGTGCCAAAGAAACAGGCCCGCATGAAGCCTGTCGATAGTGGAAAAGACACATCAACGGAATTCGAAAACGACTTCGAGGAATTCTAAAATGTTTATTATGATAGAGGAGATTTCAATATGATGTTTAAATGGAAGCTTCGTGGCAGACTAACAGCACTTACCTTGTGCTCCGGCTTATTGCCATTGCTCATTACCATTATCTATGTAGGACACAGCAGCAGCATAATGCTCGAGGATCAGGCACTTAATTACATGAAGGTAAAGGTAGACGCTTTTTCGAGAATGGCGGATATGCGCTATACATCTATTGAGGGAAACCTCGATATAATCAAGGAGCAACTGGTGAAGTCCCTCAAGGCCGACCTCATAAAGGAGGCGTCTAAAGAGACGTACTTCAGAACAGGATATCTTAGCATCTTCGGTCCTGATGGAACATGCTTCTACCACCC
>JAJFUP010000107.1 GCA_021372395.1 Deltaproteobacteria bacterium | reverse complement strand
GTACCTCCAGAGATACGGAAATCACTGCATGTCCTTTTCCACGCTCCAGCCCGAGATGCACTATTTCGATGTCACTGGCATGGGGTTCATTGCCTACCGGGAACAGTGGGGCACACGGTTCGTGCTCGCAGACCCCGTATGCGAGGAGAAAGACCGCGAGACGCTGCTCAGAAAGTTTCTGGGGCACGGCAGGAATGCGGCCTTTGTACAGATCTCCCAGGGGGTGGCCGAGCTCATCCACGAGAAATTCGGCTACTACGCCACCCAGTTCGGTGTGGAGACCACGGTGGACCTCGAGAAGTGGGACCTGAAAGGCAAGAAGAAGCAGGTGATCCGGACATCGGTGAACAACGCACGGAAGATGGGCGTGGTCATCGAGGAAAACTGCATCAACGACGGATGCCGGAGTCTCACCGATGAGTGGCTGAAGACCCGCAAGGTGAGAAACCGCGAGATCGGGTTTTTGATCCGGCCCATGGAAATGGAGTACCAGGAGGGGACGAGGAAGTTCTATGCATACCTGGAAGGCGAGCTCATCGGGTTCATCTATTTCGACCCTGTCTATTCCGAAGGCCGCACCATCGGCTATGTGCCGAACATCTCCCGCTTCAGCAGCAAGTTCAAGCAGGGGATCTTCTACCCCATGATGATCCATGCCATGGAGACGTTCAAGCGAGAAGGGGTGAAAAGCATGTTCCTCGGTCTGTGCCCGCTCGTGACCGACGATATGGACCAGCGCTGCGAGTCCGGGATCGTGAAGAAGATCATCCGGTTGCTCTACCGGTACGGGAACAGCATCTACAGCTTCAAGGGGCTGTATTTCACCAAGTCGCGGTTCGACGGCATCGACAGCAGGACCTTCTGCGCCCACAGAGAAAGGCTCCCCATAAAGTCATTCCTGACCATGTTCAGGTTGGCCAACATCCTCTAAAGGGTGCCGGCCCGCCGGGGTGCAGCTTCGAGAATGGCATCGGAAGCCTTCATGGCAGAAGAGAAGCTGATGTCGCCCGAGCACCCTTCGCCCTGAACCGTGTCCCCCACGAAGAAGAGCCCCCTGATGGTGCCGCATGCCACCTGGGGCCTCAGGGGTTTTGCATGCCGGGGCGTCAGCACGTTCCCGTTCATCACGGGGATGGCCAGCCCCCGTTCCCTGCTCAGATTCGGGAGCATGTGTGGGAAGAGCCTCGCTATGGTGATTTTCAGCCTTTTCTCCGTTGCCTTTGCCACCTCCGGATCACCGTCGAACCCCCAGGGGAGCATGATGCCCCAGGTGGAGAGGTACTTCCCCTGCGGCGTGAAGGTCGGGTCGAGATTCGACTGGAAACGTGCCCATATGGGCGCATCGATGCCGAGGAGGCTGCCCTTGATATCCGTCACCGGATAGTCGGTGATGAAGTCGAAGCTCAGGCAGGAGCTGTTCTCCACGGTCTGGCAATAGGAGACGAACTCCTTGGGGAAGAGATCCCTGTCCGCGAGTTCGAAGAGGAGCGGGATGCGCGCGGCAAAGATCACGCGATCGGCCTGGTACACCGCTCTGTCCGTCCTCACCCCTCTGACCTGCCCCTGGTCCACGAGCAGTTCGAGAGCCTTTTCCCCCACGCGGATCTCGCCGTTCGATTCGATGTGGAAAGTGAGCTTCTTGAAGATCTGCGAGGACCCTCCCACCGGCTCGCCTACGCTCACCCCTGCCGCAAGCATCCGCTTGATGAAGTCGATCACCTCGCCTGCGCTCACCTTGCAGGGATCGGGGCACATGACGGATATCCCGAGCAGCGGCAGTACCGCTTCCACCTCGGTGTTCGTAAACCACGTGTGGTAAAAGTCTGCCAGGGTCTTGTCGTACCAGTCTTCCGGCCGGGCTTGTTTCATCTTTGCCAGGACCCGAAGAAGGGTGACCCGTCCCGAAAGCGAGAGCATGGGCGTCATCAGGTAACCCAGAATCCCTTCCGGCCTTTTCCACAGGCGATCCTGGAAGATGATCTGCGCATCGTCCGTCCTCTGCAGGAACGTGATCTCGTCCCCGAGGCGATGGAAGAGACCGTTCGCGATGCCTTTGTGTGCCAGGCGGTGCGAGTGGGCTCCATATTCCCACCGGTATCCCTGGTCATCCGTGAAGGAACTCGCCCGGCCGCCCACGAGGGAGGACTGCTCGACGACAACGACCTTGAGCCCCGAGTGGGCGAGCAGGGCAGCTGCCCCCATACCGCCGTATCCTGCGCCGATGATGACTGCATCAAGCATTTCCATCACCTGAAGTACTTCGATGTGCCCGGGGTTTCATTGCCGGGTCTTGACATTCCCATCCCCTGATGAGGGCCTCGCGTAATCGATATATAATATCTATAGCATCATCGGGGTTTTGTCCACCTGTCGGGAACCGACCTCGGTGTGCCTTCAGGGGAGATGAACCATGTGCCTTTACAGCCCATGACGTTCCGTATTATGATAGTCTCCTTCACGTGAATCGAAGTGATCGAGGAGATAGCGCGGTATGACACAGAAGAGACCATCGTGGGATGAATACTTCATGATGCTTGCAAAGCTCGCCGCCTCGAGATCCACGTGTCTTTCGCGGCCCACCGGTGCCGTGGTGGTCAAGGACAAGCAGATCCTCGCTACCGGGTATAACGGCTCGCTGCCGGGCCAAGCCCATTGCATGGACGAGGGGGGATGCTTCAGGAGAAACCTCGATTGGCCCGAGGCCATGAAATACGACATGTGCAGGTCGGCCCACGCCGAGGCCAACGCCATCTCGCTGGCGGCAAAAAAAGGGGTGTGTGTCGAGGGGGCCAGCATCTACTGCACCCTCGAGCCATGCATCACCTGTGCGAAGCTCATCGTCATGTCAGGGGTTGCCCGGGTGGTGTACGAGCATCCCTATGACTCGCCCATGCCCGAGAGGGATCAGTACTGGAAAGACATCCTCGCCAGGAGCAATACCCTGGTAGAGCAGCTCGTCATCAATGAGGAGACCATCGGATACGCGATGCAATTTCTCAACGTGGAAACATCCAGGAGGAGACTATAACGTGGTGTTGGGAGCTGACAGGATAATCCGCATGGTGCGGGAAGGGGTCCCGGTTGAGGACCACGTCACGGGAACGATCGCCACCAAGCCCCTGATCGAGCATCTCGGCAGCGATCAGATCGAAGGCATAGAGGGAACCACGGTCGATCTCAGGTTGGGTGCCATCTATAAACCCGTGGGAAGGGCGCGCCTCATGAGGGAGACCAGGATAACGCCGGAGATAGAGAATGTCATGGACATCAAGACCTCTCCGGACGGCGTGTACTGCGTAAAACCTGGAGACTATCTGCTCTTTCAAACCATAGAGCAGGTCAACCTGCCGGATGATCTCTTTGCGTACATCCGGCCGAGAACGACCCTCATACGGTCAGGCATCCCTCTCCTGACCGCCTTCATCTCACCCAATTACCAGGGCAGGCTCACGGTGGGTATGAAGCACCAGGGTATAGCGGATGTGGAGATCCAGATGGGATTCAGGATCCTGTGCATCGCCTTTTTTCCCATCGAGGGGAGGGCGGTGCCCTACAGGGGAGTCTGGCAGGGAGACAGGGTTTCGACAAATGGTGAGGAGGAGAGGCCGTTTTGAAGCACTTTACCCATGAACTGGAACACATCGAGCAGTGGGGGCACCTGAGGAAGGATCTCTTCAGGAATGAAGAACCGAGTATCAAGCTCATCGGGCTCACCATGCCGACAGAGGAGATGATCTCCCAGGGGATCACGACTGAGACATTGCCTGCATATACCGCGCGGCAGAGCCACGAGTCCGAGGGGACGTATGAGGACGACCTCAGGCTCAACAAGAAGCTCATTTCGTGGGGGCACCAGACCTGCCTCGAGGCTGTCCAGTTCGTCTACTACGTGACCGGCGTCTCCAAGTCGCTGGCTGGCCAGTGGACCAGGCACCGGATCGGGGTAGGATGGACGTTCCGCTCCACCCGGTATGTGAAGGCAAACAAGAACACGTTTGTCTACCCTGCTCTCGAGTACATGGATTCCGAGGAGAAGGTGAAGGCCGTCTACCGGGCGTACGAGCGCGAGCACCGGCACGCCATGGATGTCTACGAGGAGCTTCAGACACTCGGGGTAAGGAACCAGGAGCTGAGGCGGCTGATGCCGGTGGGGTGGTCTACGGCGGCTTACGTCTATGTCAATGCCCGGTCGCTACGGCATTTCTTCGGGCTCCGTCTCGAAAAATCGGCCGAGTGGGAGATCAGACGCCTTGCATACCTCATGTTCAATGATGTAGTGTCCATTGCCCCGTCCCTGTTCGAGGACCTCGTGGAAGATGATCTCGTCGAAGAGAGGTAGTGAGCCGCACCGGTAACTGTGGATGCGGCACGCAATGACAGCGGGTAAATCGGGGCATGGGTGGAAACATCCTCAGCCCTCTGGCGAGAATGAGACGGCACCTTGAGGGACGGCAGGAAACCCACTGCGGCTGACTGCATGTTTCTGTATGCTCGACGGATGCGCATATGCACCGGATAACAGATGATTTCGAGCCGAGAGAGGATGAGACCCTCGACACTCTTACCTGCGGGAACCTGTCCATCCTCCAGAAAAGGAAAGGGTACCGGTATTCGCTCGATGCTTACCTGCTGGCAGCCTTTGTGGAGGAAAAACCGGGAACTCGGGTGCTCGAGATTGGATCAGGCTCGGGGGTGGTGTCCATCCTGCTCGCTGCGATGAAGGGGCTTTCGGTGACCGGTGTGGAGATCCAGAAAGAACTGGCCGAGATGTCGATGCGGTCCGTTCAGAGAAGCGGCCTGGCTGATAAGGTCAGCATCAGGTGCTGCGACATCAGGGATTATTCGGGTCGGAAGGTGGAGGCCGTCGTCACGAACCCGCCGTACAGGCCGCTGGATACCGGGAGGATAAACCCCAACAGTGAGAAGGCCATCGCCAGGCACGAGCTGGCCATCGATCTCGAGGGTGTGCTTCTGAAGGCGCACGAGATGCTTGTTCCGGGTGGACGCTTCTACATCGTGTATCCGGCATGGCGGTTGCCGGATCTCCTGTGTTCCATGCGGTCCCGCCACATCGAACCGAAGCACGTGCAGTGCGTCCACACTTCTGCGGGGAGCACTGCGGAGATCTGCCTCGTAAGGGGTCTGCGCAATGGTGGAAAGGAGTGCTCGGTGGGCAGGCCGATTTTCGTCTATACCGAGGAAGGAACGTATCATAAAGAGGTGGCTGAGGTGTTCCGGAGTCTCTCCCTGCACAAAAAGACATTGACCTCAAGGCGTGATACATGATGAAATGAACATCTGCACAGGCAGATACAGAAAGGACTTTAGGATGAAGGTAGAGATTACGGATGTGAGCAGTACCAGAAAAGAACTGAAGGTATTTGTCCCCAAGGAAGAGGTGAGTGTCATCACGAATGAGATCTATCACGAGGTCTCCAAGGGTGCATCCGTTCCCGGATTCAGGAAAGGAAAGGCTCCGAGACACATTCTCAAGATGTATTACGCCGAGTTCATCCAGGGCGAGCTCAGCAAAAAGCTCGTGAGGGACAAGTTCGAAGAGGCGATTAAGGAGAAAGAGCTCTTTGTGGTCTCCATGCCCGAATTCGAGAACGAGACTCCCAAGGAGAACGAGGACTTTACCTTCTCCGCGAAGTTCGATGTAAAACCTGAGGTTGCTCCCCAGGTATTTACCGGCTTCGAGCTGAAGAAGCCGAAGATCCAGGTGGATGAATCGAATGTTCAGGATGTGCTCCAGCGGTTGCAGGAAACCTATGCCACGGTCAAGGACTCGGATGATCCCGACTACCAGGCGGTCAAAGGGGATTATGTCATTGTGAACCTCTCCTGCGACGAGCACGAGAAGCTGAACCGGAAGAAGATCACGGTGGAGGCAGGTGTCAGGAGCGCATTCACGGGCATGGAGGACGAGGTGCTGGGGCTCAAGGTCAAGGAAGAAAAAGAGGTGGATATAACCTTCCCTGAAAATCACTTCCTGGAAGAGGTGAGGGGCAAGACCGCCCGCATCAAGGTAGAGGTCGAGGGCATCAAGCGAAAGGAACTTCCCGAGGTCAACGATGAGTTCGCACAGATGGTCTACAAAGATGTGCACAACATAGAAGAGCTCAAGAACACCATCAGCGAGGATCTTGTCAAACGACTCGAGGCCGATGCACGGACATACCTGGAAAAGCAGCTCACCCAGAAGCTCATCGATGCCAACCCCTTCGACGTGCCTGAATCGATGATCAGGCTCCAGGCGATCATGATGATCCAGGGCATGTCCCAGAGGCTTTCAGCTCAGGGCATCAGGATGCAGGATGTGTATCCCGACGGTGAGGCACTCAGGGAAGAGACCATGGCTTCCGCAGAGAACCTCGTGAGGAACTCTCTCCTGGTCGAGGCCATTGCCAAGGCAATCGGGATCGAGACTACGGACGAGGATATTGAGTTCGAGTTATCGTCTCTTGCCGAAAGATACAGCATGACCCCTGACGCCGTTCGTAAGAACTTCGAGGAGAGAGGCGGCGATGAAGAGATGAGGTTCGGTATCCTTGAACGGAAGGTTTTCGACCACATCATAGCCAATTCAACCATTGTGGAAGTGGATAAGATAGAGGAGAACACGGATGACGCTGGTCCCGATAGTAGTGGAACAGACGAGTAGGGGCGAGAGATCCTACGATATTTACTCCCGCCTGCTCAAGGACAGGATTGTCATGCTGGGCAGTGAGATAAACGACGATATTGCCAACCTTCTGGTTGCCCAGTTCCTGTTCCTGGAATCTGAAGACCCTGACAAGGATATCTTCTTCTACATCAATTCTCCCGGCGGGTCCGTAACAGCGGGCATGGCGGTCTATGACACCATGGAGTACATCAGGCCCAAGGTGAGCACCATCTGCATAGGGCAGGCCGCCTCCATGGCAGCGGTACTCCTCGCAGCCGGAGAGAATGGCATGCGCTATGCCCTCCCGCACGCCCGGATCCTGATACATCAGCCTCTAGGAGGGGTTCAGGGCCAGGTGACCGATGTGAATATCCAGGTCTCCGAGATGATGAGAATGAAAGATGAGCTCAAGAGGATCTTGTCTAAGCATACCGGTCAGCCTATAGATAAGGTAGGTGGGGATACGGAGCGCGATTATTTCATGGATGCCACCGAGGCACAGAAGTATGGTATAATCGATCACGTGATCTACAAGAGGCCCACCAAGGAGAAAGAAGGGGAGAAGGCCGATGCCAAAAATCAATGATCACTACAGGCCCGGACTGCGCTGCTCTTTCTGCGGAAAATCGCAGGAAGAGGTGCGCAAGCTTATCGCGGGCCCGGATGTATACATCTGTGATGAGTGCATTGCGCTGTGTAACGAGATCCTCGCAGAGGAAGAGGGGGAATACCGGCACTTCAGCACCTCTTCCAACATACCCAAACCCTCCGAGATCAAGGAGGTTCTGGATGAATATGTGATCGGCCAGGAGATGACCAAACGTGTTCTTTCCGTTGCGGTGCACAACCATTACAAGAGGATCGAATCGAACACCAACATCGGCGGCGTTGAAATAAGCAAGAGCAACATCATGTTGATAGGGCCGACAGGCTCGGGCAAGACGCTCCTTGCGCAGACCCTTGCCAAGATCCTCGATGTCCCGTTCACCATTGCCGATGCCACGACGCTGACCGAGGCGGGGTATGTGGGTGAGGATGTCGAGAACATCATCGTGAACCTCCTGCAGAATGCTGACTATGACGTGGAGCGCACCCAGAAGGGGATCGTATACATCGACGAGATAGACAAGATTGCATCGCGGGGAGACAACCCGTCCATCACCCGGGACGTCTCGGGTGAAGGGGTGCAGCAGGCACTGCTCAAGATGATAGAGGGGACCATGGCGTCCATCCCTCCGAAGGGCGGCCGCAAGCATCCCCAGCAGGAGTTCATTCAGATCGATACCACGAACATCCTGTTCATCTGCGGCGGGGCCTTTGTCGGCCTTGACAAGATCATATCGCAGAGGCTCGACAAGAAGACTATCGGCTTCATGGCAGAGATCGCCGGGAAAAAGGAACACGATGTCGGTGTGATCATCAAGAACGTCCAGCCCGAGGACCTCATCAAGTTCGGCATGATCCCCGAGTTCGTAGGAAGGATGCCCGTCATATCGACACTCCACGAACTTGACCAAGATGCCCTCATCACCATCCTCAACGAGCCCAAGAATGCCCTGGTGAAACAGTATCAGGCGCTCCTCAAGCTGGAGGGCGTGGACCTCACGTACACCAAGGATGCCCTGAAGTCGATTGCCGAGGAGGCAATGAAGCGCAAGTCCGGTGCCCGGGGGCTGCGCTCCATCATGGAGTGCATCATGCTCGACATCATGTACGAGATCCCTGACATGGAAGGTGTGAAGGAGTGCATCATCAGCCAGGACGTGGTGCTGAAGGGGAAACCCCCGATCATCGTATACGAGAGGAAGACCTCTCAGGCATAACCGGGATTCATGAAGATCGAGACCTCCGAGCATGTATATCCGCTCCTGTCTCTGAAGGACATTGTTGTCTTCCCCCACACCATCATCCCGCTTCTCATAGAGAACGAGAAGGTGGTGCAGGTGGTGAGTTCGTCCTTCGAGGCCAAGGAAGAGATCCTTGTTTGCTGCAGAAAACAATTCATGCCGGAGGAAGCCAGCCGGGACGACATCTACCAGGTGGGTGTATGTTCGACGATTCTCCAGCTCATACGGCTTTCGAACGGCACCATCAAGGTGTTCATCGAGGGAAAGAGCCGGCAGAATATCAAGAACCTCCTCTATCAGGAGGATCAGCTCTTTGCCGAGGCAGAGCCCTTCATCGATTTCACGGTTGACGATCGCGATGCCGAGGCGCTCAGGCGGCTCACCATAGAATCGTTCAAGGAATACTGCGAGCTCTATGCCATCGACATCCCTTCAGAGGTGATAGAGAAGATGGAATCCCGGGATGATCCCGGGATGGTCTCAGACATCGTGGTCTCGTATACGGGGCTGAAGACCGAGAAGAAGCAGGAAATCCTCGAAGACAACCAGATAGAGTCGCGCCTTGAACATGTCTATGAGTATCTCCAGTCAGAGATCGAGATCGCCAGGATCCAGGCCACCATGAGGGAGCAGGTGAAGCAGCGGGCCTCGGCTCACAAGAAGGGGTCGATCTTCGAGCAGGCTCCACCCCAGCGGGCTCCCATGGAGAACACCGATGATGAGGTGTCCAGCCTGGAAAAACAGCTCAAGGCGAAGAACATGCCCGCCCCTGCCAGGGAGAAGGCATTTGCAGAGCTCAAACGGCTACAGCTGATGCCGCCCATGAGCGCCGAGGCAACGGTTATCCGGAGCTACATCGACTGGTTCCTGGCACTCCCGTGGAATGATCTCTCCGAGGACAAGAAGGATATCAAGCTTGCCCACCAGATCCTGGAAGAAGACCATTACGGTCTGAGCAAGGTGAAGGAACGGATACTGGAATATCTGGCTGTTCAGCACATGGTCGGGGTATCGCGCGGGCCCATACTGTGTCTGGTAGGGCCGCCCGGGGTCGGTAAGACCTCGCTCGGGCGATCCATTGCCAGGGCTGTAGGAAGGAAGTTCGTGCGGGTGTCCCTTGGCGGGGTGAGAGATGAGGCTGAGATCAAGGGACACCGAAGGACGTACATCGGGGCCATGCCAGGCAAGATCATCCAGGGCATCAGGCGGGCCGGCACCTCGAACCCCGTGTTCCTGCTCGATGAGGTGGACAAGATGAGCGTCGATTTCAGGGGTGATCCTTCCGCTGCCCTGCTTGAGGCACTGGACCCCGAGCAGAACAGCGCCTTTGGCGATCACTACATGGATGTGGACTATGATGTCTCAAGGGTCATGTTCGTCACTACGGCCAACACCACATACTCCATACCCCCACCTCTGCTCGACCGGATGGAACTGATTCAGCTCGAGGGCTACACCTCGTATGAGAAAAGCAAGATAACCACACGCCACATCCTTCCGAAACAGCTCAAACTTCATGGTCTTGAGGATCGGGGGATAGTCTTTTCCTCCAAGGCTCTCAGCGCCATCATTCACGAGTATACCAGGGAAGCCGGCGTGAGAAACATGGAGAAAGAGATCTCTTCCATCTGCAGAAAGATTGTGAAGGGGATCGTATCCGGGGGCGCTCCCTCCCATACCCGGATCACGAAGAAGAAGGTGGGAGACCTTCTCGGGGTGCCCCGCTTCCGACGCCCTGTCAGGGACAAGAAGGATTATGTCGGACTGGCCAACGGTCTTGCCTGGACAGAAGCGGGTGGCGTGCTTCTCACCGTGGAAACGACCGTGATGCCGGGGAAGGGAACCCTGCTGCTCACCGGGAAGATGGGCGATGTCATGCAGGAATCAGCCCAGGCGGGAATGAGCTATGTCAGATCGCGGGCCAAAGAGTTCGGACTCGATGCGGAATTCTACAACAAGCTCGATATTCACATCCATATCCCCGAGGGAGCGGTTCCCAAGGATGGGCCTTCAGCCGGTATCACGATGGCAACCTCCATCGTTTCAGCCTTGACCTGCAGAAGTGTCAAGGGAAGGCTCGCCATGACGGGTGAACTCACCCTCGGAGGCAGGGTGCTTCCGGTGGGAGGGCTGAAAGAGAAGCTCCTGGCAGCGAAAGAGGCAGGCATGGAAATGGTCCTTGTCCCCATAGAGAATGAGAAGGATCTGCAGGAGACCCCGAAGGATATTTTGCGCGGAATGCAGATACATCTTGTGGAACACATGGACCAGATAATCGCATACGCCCTCAATTGAGCTATTGACAGCCACTATAAATGTTGTTACTTTTTGGGGGCAATTGGGCATGGGAAGAAAAAGAATATCATTTTAATAGGAGGTATGCTTTGACAAAGACAGAATTGATATCAGTTGTGGCGAACAAGGCAGGTATCCCGAAGGCTGCAGCGGAAAAGGCGATAAATGCCGCCACAGATGCAATCCAGTTGGCTCTCAAGAAGGGGGACAAGGTTACCCTGGTAGGGTTCGGAACATTTGATGTTGCGCAGAGAGCTGCACGGCAGGGTGTCAACCCGAGAACAAGAGAAACCATCAAGATCAAGGCATCCAAGGCGCCGCGCTTCAGGCCGGGGAAAGCCTTTAAAGAAGTCGTAAACAAGTAGTTCTGATTTTTAAAAAAAATCAGGGCGGGTAGCTCAGTTGGGAGAGCGTCGGCCTTACAAGCCGAAGGTCGCAGGTTCAATCCCTGTTCCGCCTACCAACTCTGATGAAGCAGTAAGGGGGCGTAGTTAAGATTGGTTATAACGCCGGCCTGTCACGCCGGAGGTCGCGAGTTCAAGTCTCGTCGCTCCCGCCATAGTGAGTCTATACCTTACAGATGTGAGGTATAGACTCTGTTTTTCATGAACATCATTCCTGATAGGTTCGTGCAGTGCATTCAGCGGTTTGTTCTTTAATCCAGGAAAATCAGACTGATCCTAATTCATACACGCAGGCCCACGTCACCATGAATGAAGACGCTATGATCCGAAAACGGTGCATCGCCCTCTATTCGGGAGGGCTTGACAGTATTCTTGCAATAAAGGTGATGCAGGAGCAGGGCATCGAGGTGGTACCGATCTTTTTCTGTACGCCCTTCTTCGGCTCCGATGCCCTGAAAGCCCCCGAATCCTTTCAAAGAGTGCATGCCCGAAAATACGGCATCCATGTACGTGTCATCGATTATACCGATGACATGATTCAGATCGTGAGCAGACCCCGCCATGGATTCGGAAGACATCTCAACCCGTGTATCGACTGCAAGATCGGCATGCTGAGGCGGGCAAAACAACTCCTCGGGTCATTGAATGCATCCTTTGTCGTTACCGGAGAGGTGCTGGGCCAGAGGCCCATGTCCCAGATGCGACAGACCATGAGGGCTATCGAAAAGGAATCAGGACTTGAAGATATCCTTTTGAGGCCTCTGTGTGCCAGGAATATTGAGGAAACTCTTCCCGAACGACTCGGCATTGTAAAGAGAGACGCCCTGTGGGATCTCCAGGGAAGGGGGAGAAAGATCCAGATCGAGCGGGCACTGTCTTATGGTCTCGGTGAAGAAGACATCCCGACGCCTGCTGGAGGGTGTCTGCTGACCGATGAGCAGATAGCGAGAAAACTACGGAAGACTTTTGACAGGTGTGCCCCATCGTTACCTGATCGCGTTGATGTCATGCTAGACGTCGTGGGGAGGAAATTCGTCTTCGAGGACTCCACCGTACTGGTGGTGGCCAGGGACGAGGCTGAGAGCAATCTCGTCTCCACCATGGGATGTCCCGGCAACGTGTTCCTGAAGACCTCCGATGTGCCCGGTCCGCTCTGCATCATGAGGGGTAGATGCACGAGTGAGAACCTCAAGCTCGCAGCGGGGATCTGCCTCAGATATGGAAAAGCGAGGGGGAGTACGGGACATGTGGCCGCATATGGAGAAGACTCATGCAACCTGGATCTGACTGTGGAATCCCCCGTGTTTTCTGTCGAATACTGCAGGACCTTCCAGGATTGACGTTTCCCCCTCATCTCCGATATAAGACCAGACCTATGGATTATTTCTTGAGCGTACTCGGGATGGTGTTCATCGTGGAGGCTGTCCCCTACATCCTTTTTCCCCGCAAGTTAAAGGAATATGCGCAATTTGTGAACACGGTCCCCGACGGGACCCTGCAGGTCGTCGGTATCTTTGCTGCATGTGCCGGTCTCGTGGTCGTCTACCTGGGTAGGCACCTCGGCGGGATGTAGCGGACATGGACACATCACGATACGATTATCACCTGCCCAAGGAACTCATCGCCAAGTACCCGCTTGTCCGGGGCACAGAACGCCTTCTCGTGGTTGAGAAAGACTCGGGGCAGATAACGCACCTCATGTTCAAAGATCTCCTGTCATTTTTCCGTCAGGGAGATGTTCTGGTGTTGAATGACACCCGGGTGATACCGGCCAGGCTCATGGGGAGGAAAGAGTCGGGAGGCAAGGCGGAGGTTCTCCTGCTCAGGAATATCGGCATTACGAACTGGCGATGTCTCATCAGGTCATCCAAGAAACCGAAAATTGGTTCGAAGCTGCTATTTTCGGGAAATCTCGCGGCAGTGGTGGAGGAAAGGGTAGGGGACGAATATGTCGTTTCCTTCTCGCATCCGGATCAGGTCCTGAAAGAAGGCCGGATGCCTCTGCCACCCTACCTGGAGAGGGAGCCCGAGGAGATTGACGCCCACACCTACCAGACCGTGTATGCCAGGCACGATGGGTCGGTGGCATCGCCCACGGCCGGGCTTCATTTTACGGAGGAATCCCTTGGGGCGATACGGTCTGCGGACGTGGATCTCGTCTATGTAACCCTGCATGTGGGACTGGGGACCTTCACCCCGATCCGTACGCCCACCGTGGAAGAACACGTGATGCACTCGGAGGAATACGCTGTCACCGAGCAGACGGCCCGCAGCATCAACGAGGCAATGAGTCAGGGGCGGAGGATCATCGCAGTGGGAACCACCACCGTGCGGGTACTGGAACACCTCATGGGCGTCTATGGCAGGATCGTCGCCTGCAGCGGGACAACGAACCTGTTCATCTGCGAAGGTTATCGCTTCAAGTGTGTGGGCGCACTGCTCACCAATTTCCATCTCCCGTGTTCAACGCTGCTTATGCTTGTGAGCACCTTCGGTGGTTATGAACCTGTCATGAGGGCATACCGGGAGGCTATAGAGAGGAGGTACCGGTTCTTCAGCTATGGAGACGCCATGCTCGTCATTTAAGTTTTCCGTGGATGCCATAGACGGCTCTGCCCGTTGTGGACGGTTCGAGACCCTTCATGGTAACGTGGATACCCCGATCTTCATGCCCGTGGGTACCCAGGGCACCGTGAAGGCCGTGACCCCGGAGGTCCTGAAGAAACTGGGTGCCCGGATTATCCTTTCCAATACCTATCACCTCCACATGCGGCCGGGGGATGATCTCATTGCGGAACTGGGAGGCTTGCATGCCTTCATGGGTTGGGATGGTCCGATCCTCACCGACAGCGGAGGCTATCAGATATTCAGTCTTGCAAAGCTCGTCAGGATCAACGACGAAGGTGTCCAGTTCGCTTCCCATATCGATGGGTCGCGCCATCTGCTCACTCCTGAGAAGACCATCGAGATTCAGGAGAACCTCGGCTCGGATATCATGATGTGCCTCGATGAGTGCGTTGCATATCCGAGCACGAGAGAGTATGTGGAAGCCTCTGTTACGAGGACAAGCAGATGGGCGGCCAGATGCCTCGAGACGAGGAAGACCCCTGCCGCCCTTTTCGGCATCGTCCAGGGAGGTGTGTATCCCGACCTGAGGGAGAAGAGCGCGCAGGAACTCACGCGGATGGCCTTTGACGGATTTTCCATTGGCGGGCTCTCTGTGGGGGAAGGACACGAGATCATGATGCGTACCCTCGAGCAGACCACGATCCATCTTCCGAAGGAAAAGCCCCGGTATCTCATGGGGGTAGGGACGCCCCGTGACATCGTTGAGGCCGTGTCTTTAGGGGTCGATATGTTCGACTGCGTGATGCCCACCCGGAATGCGCGGAACGGGATGCTCTTCACCAGGAACGGGAAGATGTCACTCAAACAGGCGAGATATCGGCTGGATTCCAAGGCGCCGGATGAATCGTGTCCCTGTTACACCTGCAGAAACTTCTCCCGGGCATATCTGAGGCACCTCTTTGTTTCAGGGGAGATACTGAGCTCAATCCTCAATACCATCCATAACTTGCATTTCTATCTTGAATTAATGTCCGATATACGGCATTCCATTAGGGAACATCGTTTTAACGATTTGAAAATAAAGGTCAAGGAGATGTATGATGATTAGCGTAGCGTATGCGGCTGGTCCAGCAGGTGGTGATACGATGAGTTTCCTGATGAGTATTGCTCCCCTGATCCTCATCTTCATCGTATTCTACTTCCTCCTGATCATGCCACAGCAGAAGAAGGCCAAGCAGCACAAACAAATGCTGGAAAGCATTCAAAAAGGAGATGACGTCATCACCAGCGGCGGTATACATGGCAAGGTAGTAGGTATCACGGACCAGGTGCTCACCATAGACGTGGGCGAAAAGATGAAGATCAAGGTCTCCAAGGAATTCATCGCCCTGAAGAAGAGTGGCGAAGAGACACAAAAATAATTCCGGGGGTTAGAATGAACAAGCTGAAAATTCGGGGGGTACTCATCCTGCTGGTGCTTGTTGTGGGATTGATTTATGCTATTCCCAGTTTCCTAGGAAAAACGGAACTTCCCCAAGGCTGGATCGGCCCCAAGTCGAAGCTCAAGCTGGGGCTTGACCTGCAGGGCGGCATTCACCTGGTTCTCAAGGTAGATTCGATTAAGGCGGTGGGGAGCAGGCTGAACAGCATAGCAGCCGACCTCAAGACACAGATGATTAATGACCGGATCCACTATGGAAAGGTTGCCCCTTCATCGACCGACAAGCTGCTCGTGGAACTCAGGAGCAAGGATGAATACGATGCCCTGACCAAGCTCGTCACCGATTCGTACCCATTCCTGACCGAGACCAACACCGATACAACACCGGAGGGCGGCACTGCCGTCACCTATCAGATGAAGGCCGATGAGGCGCAGAAGATCAGGGACCAGGCGGTCCAGCAGGCCCTCGAAACCATACGCAACCGCATCGACCAGTTCGGAGTGAGCGAGCCCTCTATCATCCCCGAGGGCAAGGAGAGGATCATACTCCAACTGCCCGGCATCACGGATCCCGAGAGGGCGAAGAAGCTCATCGGGAGAACCGCGGTGCTGGAGTTCAAGGTGGTGGACGAAGAGCATACCGTTGGAAGTGCGATTCAGGGCGATGTGCCGCAGGGGAGCTACATTGCCTACATGAAGGATGGTCGTCAGCCGATTCTCCTCAAGCAGCAGACCGTTATGACCGGGGACATGCTCTCGGACGCCAGGGTGAGTATCAAGAGCACGTATAACGAGCCCTACGTGTCTATCTCGTTCAACAAGGAAGGTGGCCGCATATTCGAGCGCGTAACGAGCGAAAACGTGGGGAAAAGGCTTGCCATCCTCTTGGACGGCAAGGTCACCTCGGCGCCGGTCATACGGGAGGCCATCTCGGGCGGTAGCGCCATTATCGAGGGGCGGTTCACCATGGAGGAGGCTACCGACCTGGCCATCGTGCTGAGGGCTGGTTCCCTGCCCGCACCGGTCGACATCATGGAAGAGCGTACTGTGGGGCCTTCCCTGGGCAGCGATTCGATCCATATGGGCATCATCGCTTCCCTTGTCGGGGGCTTACTCGTCATCATCTTCATGGGGGTGTATTACAAGTTTTCAGGCATGCTGGCCAACTGTGCCCTTGTCTGCAACATAGTACTCCTTACGGCGGTCATGGCGGCCTTCCATGCGACCCTCACGGTTCCCGGCATAGCAGGCATCGTGCTCACCATCGGTATGGCCGTGGACGCGAACGTGCTCGTGTTCGAGAGGATACGGGAAGAGATCAGGCTCGGGAGGAGTCCCAAGATGGCTATGGATGCGGGCTACAGCAATGCTCTGTCCTCGGTGCTCGATTCGAACATCACGACGCTCATAGCCGGTGTTGTCCTGTTCCAGTTCGGGACCGGACCTATCAAGGGCTTTGCCGTAACGCTCTGTGTCGGCATTCTCACCTCTCTCTTCACAGCCCTCATCGTCGTCAAGTGGATCCAGGAATGGATCGTTACCAGTAAGAAGATCGAGCGGATCAGTATCTAGGAGGGTTTCATGGAATTCATCAGGCCGAACATTTATTTTGATTTCATGAAGGTTCGAAACTATGCTTTTGCGGCATCGCTGCTGCTGATCGTGATAAGCCTGGTATCGTTGATTTTTGTCCGGGGTCTCAATTACGGGATCGATTTTGCCGGAGGGACCGAGATCCAGCTGGCGGTCCCGGCATCCGTGAAGACCGAAGACTTGAGGAATGCCCTGAAACCTCTGGGGATTGCCGAGGCTCGTATACAAAGCGTATCAAGTTCGGGCGGTACATCTACCGGTATATCTACGGAATACATCATCAGGATTGCGAAATCCAGCGAGGCAGGCAAGGACCTTACCTCACAGATCGAAAACACCCTTCGGGATGCGTTCGGGAAGGATAAGGTGGATATCAGGCGTGCCGACATGGTGGGCGCGGCCGTGAGCAAGGACCTCAAGGAGAAGGGGTTCCTCTCCCTGCTCTACGCATGGATCGGCATTCTCATCTATCTCTGGTGGCGCTTCGAGTTCAGTTACTCTGCAGGTGCCATCATCGCCCTTGTGCATGACGTGACCATAACGGTAGGGATTTTCTCGCTGCTGGGCAAGGAGATGGACCTGACCATCATTGCCGCCATCCTCACCATCATCGGGTACTCCGTGAACGACACCGTGGTGGTCTTCGACCGGATCAGGGAGAACATCAAGAAGAAGGAAGGGTCACAAGATATCTATACCGTGGTGAACGAAAGCGTCAGCCAGACACTCAGCCGCACCATCCTCACCTCGCTCACTGTGTTCATCGTCGTGGTTGCGCTCTTCTTCCTCGGCGGGAGCATCATCCACAACTTTGCCTTTGCACTGATCATCGGGGTCGTGGTGGGGACGTATTCTTCCATCTTCATTGCAAGCCCGATCATGGTCCTGCTGAACAGGGACAAGAAGTAATACAAGAGGGGGCGGTTCTCGCCCCCTCTCTCTGCGCACCAGGGAATTCGTGATCATGGTTCAGGGCGTCCCAGTGAATTCGGGGTCATCCGACTCCGGTCTGTCACGAGTCGATCTCTTGTGCTGCTGATCAGCATCACCCTTCACCCGCGGAACCGGACCATTTCGTAACTGAGATTACAGATATGGCCTGTAACCACGGTCATTGAAACACATAACAAATTGATATTATGTTAATAAAAGACTGGCACGGGTATTGTAATCTGAGCGGCTGTGAAGATATCCAGATGGCTTATGATACCGGTTCTGATCATCATTGTCGTTCAATTTGCCCAGATTGCATCTGCAGCCGCAGTCAGGATCTCCTGGCTCAGTAATTCCGAGTCTGATCTTGCAGGATATCGGGTCTATTATGGATCCACGAGCCGCAATTACCAGTGGTACATTGATGCCGGCCGCACCACCTCAACGCAGATAAACAACCTCGTGAATGGGGTTACCTATTATTTTGCTTTGACGGCCTACGATACTTCAGGAAATGAAAGTGCCTTTTCTCAAGAGATCCCGGCAGCCATCCCTGCGCAAGGGAGTGGATCGGGAAGCGGTGACGTCCCCGGCGGTACCGTTGAGCCTCAAGCCGATTCCGACATTGATGGCATTCCTGACAATGTTGAGCTGCTCTGGGGCCTCGACCCGAGCGACCCTACTGACTCACT
>JAJFUP010000104.1 GCA_021372395.1 Deltaproteobacteria bacterium | reverse complement strand
GCCAGGAGCGAGACGAACGACCAGACGATCCGGTGGCAGAGAAGCTGCGGCGCCGCGACGTGCTGGAGGAACTTCCAGTACACGGGCAGCAGGCCCCACAGGCCATAGGCCCCGATGGCGTACCAGATCCCCTTCTTCACGCCGTCACCCCGGGCGGATATAGTGAGGAATGGCCTCGGGAAGCTCGACCGATACCTCCACAAACCCCTGGTATTGGCCGTCGATGTACCAGGGAGCCTGGTAGATCATTTTTTTGATGCCGTTTTTCTCCACGGTGTACACATTGGTCAGCCTCTGCTCCATGAGCTGCCTGAGCTTTTCCCGGGCCTGGTCGGGGTGGCAGTCCAGCAGGTTGGTGCCCAGCAGGCGCCTTCCGCCCTGGTCCCGAAACATCCTTTCCGATCGGCCGTTCATCTCCAGGATGATGCCCTCGGGATCGCAGACCGTCACTGCCCCGGCAAACTCCTGAACCCATGCGTGTTTATCCATGCTGCCCCTGCCTTTCTTAAGGCCCGTTTATCCGCCGGCCCCTGCCGCACCGGCGAACACCACGGGACTTCTCCCCCCGTCACCTTCTCCGTTTGCCTCTCAGGTACAGGTTCTCCACCTTGGTTCTGGCCCAGGGGGTTTTTCTCAGGAACTGCAGGCTGGATTTCATGTTCGGGTCGTGGGTGAAGCACCTGATGTTGATGCGCCTCCCCATTTCCTCCCAGCCATACCGCTCGACCAGAGAGGCGAGGATCATCTCCAGCGTGATGGAGTGAAGAGGGTTTTTTGGTTGCTGCTCAGCCATGTCTCGGTCTCATCCCTGTGTCGTGCAGCCTTCATACATCAGGGGGCATCAGAGATCAAACACGCATTTTTCCCTTCTCGCCCTGCTTCTTCAATCCAGGCCGTCCTCGTAAAAGAAGATCTCGACGCCGCGGCGCATGACCTCGGCCAGGAAGGGATCCGGGTCCGCCAGCAGCCTCTCCGGGGAATAGACCCCGCCGGGGATGTCCCTGAACCCGCCGGAGGCCTCCCACAGGGCCGCCACCACGCACGGGATCGCCGTGATCTGGCCGATGTGTCCCAGGTAGGTGTAGGTGCGCCTCGCTGTCCTGCCCTGGTGCAGGCCGGACACATCCACCCGGCCCACCGACTTGTCCAGGCCTCCGGCGCCGAACAGGCCCTCTATGCGGTAGAAGAACTTGGCCGCCCTCTTCCTGCGCTCGTGGGTGCTGAACAGGCCCGTCCTGCCGAGGAGCATGACGAGGAGCGGGATGTAGGCCGGCTGGACGCCGCCGTGCAGGGTCACCTCGGTGAGGCCCGGAAGGTTGCGCGGCAGAGAGACGCTCTCGGCATGGCCCGTGTAGTACACCGGCAGCTCGCCCATGGGGGACGGAAACCGCACGAGCTTCCTGCCGCCGCCGGTGGGCACCCGGATCTCATGACCGCGGATGGTCTGCAGCGTGGTGCCGTGAAAGATGTTGAACAGGTGGGCCAGGTTGGCAGGGCCTGCCGCTTCGTTGGAGCCTGCTGCCCAGTGCACGTTGATGCGCCGGGGCTCTTCCATGGAGTTGTACCCCTTTCGCGCCAGGGCCTGGGTGAGGCCCGGCGAATTCCCCCAGCCCGTGAGGATGTGCACCCCCCTGGCCCGCGCAGCCTCGTCCAAAGTGATGACGTCCAGGTAGGCCTCGTAGTCGTCCGCGATCGACACATAGGGTTTGCCCGCTTCCAAGGCAGCCTCGGCCAGGCGCTTCTCGTAGAAATAGAACGGCCCTGCGAACCCCAGGGTGATATCGTGCTGCCGCATCAGGTTCACGGTCAGGCCGTGCTCGCAGGCATCGAGCCGGCACGCGGTGAAGCGACCGTCGCACCTGCCCGCTTCCTGTTCGGCCCTGTCCAGGTTCAGATCGGCGATGGTCACCGCCGTCACGAGCTTCTCCTTCCTGAGTTCGTCCAAAGCGTCGCGGGCCATGTCTCCCGCACCACCAAGCACCAGAATTTTCATAGCGTTCTCCTCATGCGTGGTTTTTCCTTCATGTCCATAATACGGACTTCGCCTGCCGAAGAGAAGGCGTCCGGCCCCCCTTTCCCCTGTGGAACAGCAAAAATTCCGCTTGACCCTTCGTTCCTTTTCATTTCATGGTCGGTTTGCTTTGCATCCGGCATCCAGGAGAGAGGCATCACATGCACAACGTGCAGAGGAAAAAGGTCTGCATCCTCGGGGCCGCGGCTACGGGAAAGACGAGCCTGGTTGCGGCCTCCTCGGGAGTAGCGCTGTCGGGCGGGTATGAGTCGACCCTCGGGGTGAGGATCACGAAAGCGGTGGTCACCATCGGTGAGCGTCTCAGAGAGCTCGTGCTCTGGGACATAAAGGGCGAGAGCGAGTTTTACCGCATCCCCCCGGTGTACCTCGCGGGGAGCGACGGGTATGTCCTCGTGGCGGACGGCACCCGCAGGGCGAGCGTGGAGCACGCCATGGAGCTCAGGGCCCGCGTGAGGGCAATCGCCGGCGACCTGCCCCACATGCTGCTGATCACCAAGAAGGACCTCTTCGACGCCTGGGAGGTGGATGAGGCCCTGCTCTCCTCCCTTCGGGCCCGGGGAGAGGAGGCCTATCCCTGCAGCGCACACGGGGGCATAGGCGTCCAAAATGCCATGGAATCCCTTGCCCGGGCCATGTGGGGGGTGAAATGATCCGCATCCCCTCCGATCTCGCCGGCTATCTCGTAGATCACTCGCTCACGGGGCGGAGCCCCGCCTGTCTGGTGGTGGGGAGAAACGAACGCCTGGACGACGTACTCGGGGACTGCTCCGCATACGGTCTCGGCCCCCTGGAGCTGGGCACGTCCGTCCTCGACCAGGTCTGGTTCCTCGAGGGGCTGCTCCCGCTCCGTCAGCCCTCCCTGACGCTCCCCTGCGTGCAGATCGGCGCCGGCCAGTGGGCGGATGTCCACATCGTCCGGCACGGGCGGAAGCACTGGGTGCTCTTCCTCGCCGTCACCGACGAGGAGCTCCTGCACCTGCGCCTCTTCGAGAAGGCCAACGAGAACGCCCTGCTGCGCGACAGGCATGCCCGGATCCTCGACCAGTACCTGGGAAAGGAGCTGGTCAAGGCCCTGGAAGAAGGAAAGATCGCCATCGGCGAGTCCGGGGTGCGCCGTCAGGTGAGCATCCTCTTTGCGGACATCCGCGGGTTCACGTCCTTCAGCGAGGTCCATGAACCGGAGGTCGTCTTTGCCATGCTGAACCGCTACCTGGAAGCCATGATCCGCCCGCTGCTCGAGGAGTCGGCCGTGGTGGACAAGATCATGGGCGATGCGGTGATGGGCGTCTTCGGGATCCT
>JAJFUP010000096.1 GCA_021372395.1 Deltaproteobacteria bacterium | reverse complement strand
GGACTTCCCCGTGGAGAGGACGACCTTGATGTCGGTGGCGTCCTCGATGACGTGGTTGTTGGTGAGGATGTCACCCTTGTCATCGATGATCACGCCTGTCCCGAGCGCCTTGAGTTCGCGCTTGAATTTCCTCTGTGTCTGGGGCTGGTCGAACAGGAAAGGAGAGCCGGGGCCCTGCAGGAACGGGGAGGATGAAAGCACCTGCTGCTGTGTCACCTCGATGTGGACCACGGCAGGGATGGTGGCCTTTGCGATCTGGGTGAAGATGTCCTTGAGGTCGACGCTTGCCTGGGCCTTCTGGGCACTCTGCGGCTCAGGGTCGGCTGCAAGGGCAAGACCGCCCAGAATGGCCCAGGCCGAGATGAGCGTGATCACGAACTGTATGACCCGGTTACGGTGCTTCCCCATGATGAACCTCCCGTCTTCTCTGCGTGCATTGGGGTATACGCGCATGTGCGATATCTGAAAATATGATAGCACCAGGCCGTGCAATTGCAAGGAGATTTCACGTCATGAAAGAAGGCACCGGGCGTCCTTCCGGCCGCGGTTTTATTGCCCGGGCGACCTGTGGCCCGGGACTCTCATCCGCGGGACTCTCTGCCCTCACAGCGCCCTGATCTTGTCGATGTCCATTTTTCTGCCGAGGATGTAGAGGATGTCGCTGTCCTTGATCACGAAATCCGCCCTGGGGGCGGGGATGAAGTTTTCGGGGATGAGCTCGCGGATGGCGATCACCTGCAGTCCAAAGCGCTGGGGAAGCTCCAGCTCCATCAGGGTCTTGCCGATGAAGTGCGAGGGCGGGCCGATCTGGGTGATCTCGTAGTCCTCGGTCATCTCGAGGTAGTCCAGGATGTTCGGGCTCACGAGAGTCTTGGCGATCTTGAGCCCCATGTCCTTTTCCGGAAAGATGATGTCGGTGGCCCCCACCTTGCGCAGGATCTTCGCATGGTTCTCGTCTATGGCCTTCACGAGGATCTGCCCGACACCCATCTCGTGGAGATAGAGGGTGACGAGGGTGGAGGCCGATGCATTATCGCCCAGGCTCACGATGGCGGCATCGCAGTCTGCAAGGCCGAGCCCCTCGAGCGTTTCCTTGTTGGTCACATCCGCGATCACAGCCATGCTGGAGAACTTGTTGATCTTCTGGACCTTCTCCTTGTCCTGATCGATGGCAATGGTTTCCTGGTGGGAGATGAAGAGCGTCCTGGCAACCCAGTATCCGAAACTCCCGAGACCGATGACTGCAAACTTTCTGTTCATGACAGGGATCCTTTCGTGATCAGCCGATCATCACGTTTTCCTCGGCAAACTGATAGCGCGCGGGCGATTCCCTCCGGATGAAGAGGTAGACGATGGTCATGATGCCCACTCTGCCCACGAGCATGGCGAGCATGATGAGGCACTTGCCGATGGCATCCATCTTCGCGGTGGCCCCGATGGACAGTCCCACGGTTCCGAAGGCAGAGATGGTTTCAAAGAGGAACTCCACGAAGATGCCGCCGCTTCTGTCCTGGGGGAGGGCTCCGTGCTGGGTTATGAGCAGGCCCGTATGGATGAGCATGATGAAAATCGCCGAGAGGATGAAGATGGAGACGGTCCGGTTGACGGTGTCGTTTGACAGCGTGGCCCTGAAGACATTGTTGACGTTCCTTCCTTTCAGCCTGTTCCACAGGACCACGAGCAGAGTGGCGATGCTGGTGGTCTTGATCCCTCCCCCGCAGGAGCCGGGCGATGCACCCAGGAACATGAGCACCATGAGGATCATGAGGGTCGCACTGCCGTACTGCCTCAGGTCCACGGTGTTGAACCCCGCGGTACGCGCGGAGACGGCATGGAAGTAGGATGCCATGATCTGCTCGTACAAAGGCACCTGATAGACGGGGGTGTCCCTCTGGATGAGCCAGATGGCAAGCGTACCGCCGATGATGAGGATGAGCGTGGTGACTGCGGTGAGCTTGGTGTGCAGGGAGAACCGAAACCGGGTGGACGAGTGGATGAACGACCAGCAGTCCATGATCACCGGTGCGCCGATCCCCCCCAGGATAATGAGGGTCGTGATGGTGAGGTTCAAAGGGATGTTGTCGGCGTAACCCATGAGGTTGTCGGGGAAGAGTGCGAACCCGGCGTTGTTGAAGGCCGATATGGAATGGAAAAAGCCGTAGTAGATCTTCCGGCCCAGCGGCAGGGGGCCGTTCCAGCTGAACACGAGGATCAGCGCGCCGGTGATCTCGGCAAGCACGGTGTACACGGAGATGATGGTGAGCATGCGCTTCCCGTTGTGGAGCAGGTCCTGCGAATAGGTTTCCTTCAGGAAAGAGACCTGGTGCAGGCTCACCCGGGAACCGGTCCAGAGGAAGACGAGCACGAAGAAGGTCATGAGCCCGAAGCCCCCGAGCTGGATGAGCCCCATCACGATGAGCTCCCCGGCGAGAGAGAAGGTGCTCCCGGTGTCCACTACCGTGAGTCCGGTGACGCACAGGGCCGACGTGGCGGTGTAGTAGGCGTCCACCCATGAAATGCTTTTACCCTGCTCCAGGGAGAAGGGCATCTCGAGCATCGTGCCGCCGATGATGATGGCGAGCACGTAGCTCAGGATGAAGATACCGGGAGGGCTCAGGGAGAGGAGTGCACCCAGGACTCGCTTATATAATCGCTGCATACTCATCCAATGGAACCGGGTTTATCGAACCCATACCCGGACCGCATGACGGATACCACACCTTTTCGAGAAAAATCAAGCCGGTGCCCGGGATCGGGTGCACTCATCGAGGGCCGACGCTATCTCAAGTCCGAGCTCTCCCGTGCTCTGCAAGAGGAAGCCCTGGAGGGCCTCGCGGGCCTCTTGTCCGCCGATCCTCCCCAAGGCCCAGGCGATCATGGCGCGCACCCTGAAGTCGTCGTTTTCTCCGTAGGCCCTCACCAGGTCGGGCACATACTCGGTGTCGAGGCTGTTTCCCATGGCCCGGGCGGCGTTCATCTTCCAGCGCCACAGGTCTTCGGGTCCCTGGTAGAACATGTGCGGCCAGATCCTGGCCGTGAAGTACGCTCTGTCCATGTGCAGAAGCTTCCTCAGTGCGAAGTCATCCACCATCGAGGCCGCCTTGCCGTTCACGGGCAGGTCTTTTCCGAGCCACGGGGCGTTCCGGGGGCAGACGTTCTGGCAGCGGTCGCAGCCGTAGACCCACATTCCCATGGGCTCTCTCATCTTTTTTGGCGTGAGGCCGTCCCCGAAGTAAGAGAGGTAGGAGATGCATTTGCGGGGGTCGATCCGCCGGGGTCCTTTCAGTGCCCCGGTGGGGCAGGCACAGATGCAGGCGTTCTTGCACCAGTCGGGACAGCCAACGGCATAACCGGGGGTGTCCGGCTCGAAAGAGCGGTCCACCACCAGGGCCACGGGCAGCACCCACGAGCCCCTGAGGGCCGCCTTCCGGGAGTAGAACAGGGTGTTCTTGCCGAAGCTTCCGAGGCCTGCCCTGGCCGCGGCAACGCGGTGCGGGAGGTTGAAGGGCACCTTCGATGCGATGCCGTCCTGGGTCAGGACGGTGCGGAAGGCCTTTATCCGCACCGCAAGGCCGTCTTTGGTGACCCGGTCGTCGTCTAAGTAGCAGCGTCCGAAGTGGCGCTCCAGCTGAGACGGATACGCCTCCCGGAAGTAGGCCTCGATGAGCACGATGATGGATGCCGCATCCGGGAGGATGTTCTTCGGGTCGGTACCCGCGATCAGGTCGAGCCCCATCTTGCCCACCCAGGAGTACTCCTCCTGCCTCTCCTGCAGCAGCTCTTTCTGGGTGTCGAAAGGCTCAGCCGTGGTGAACCCGATGTCGGCGAACCCGAGCTCATGCGCCTTGCCGATGAGCGCCTCCTTGCTGAGCATGGCGGTACCTCCTTCATATCATCCGAAGTTTGATGGTGTATTCTATCAAAAGAGGGCTGAAAATGGATACAGGATTCTGGAGCCGCCGGGGCGCTCCGAACTGCCCTTCAGAGCCCCGACTCAAGGAGATTGTCGTCCTCGAGTGGTCAGGGAGAAAAAGGCCACCCCTTCGGGTACGGCGCCTCGATCCTGACATGCGATTTCAGGGTGGGGTGGGTGAACTCCATGCGGCAATGGTGCAGCGCGATGGTTTCACCCCCGGACATGGCACTGCCGCCATAGCGGATATCGCCCAGCACGGGGCACCCGCAGGCGGCGAGCTGCGCCCTGATCTGGTGGTAGCGACCCGTATCCAGGACGATCTCCACCAGGACCAGGCCCCCGGTGCGACCCACAACGCGATACGCCAGCAGGGAAGCCAGGGCGCCGGGCTCTCCCGCGGAGACGACCTCGGACCTCATCCGCGAGTGCCTCAGATGGTGCATCAGGGTGCCCTGCTCCGCGGGAAGATCTTCGGTGATGACGGCATGGTAGATCTTGATGATATGCTTCTGACGCATCTCCTCGTTCATCCTGGTCAGCGCCTTGCCCGTCCTGGCGAACAGCACGACCCCGCTCGTCGCCTTGTCGAGCCGGTGGAGGGCATGGAGGAACACCTCTCCGGGTTTGTCCTTTGTCTCCTTGATCCAGGCCTTGGCGCGGAGCTCCAGGCTGTCGGCCACCAATTCCGTGGGCTGGGTGAGGAGGCCGGGAGGCTTGTTGATGCCGAGCAGGTGGTTGTCTGCGAAGAGGATCTCTGTTTCGTCCACGCTTTTTCCCTTCATCCTTCGGCCCGGGCAGACCACCGGCACCAGGTGCCGCTCGGCACGGGCAGCACCCCTGTCCTGCCCGTGAGGAGCATCTCGCCCGTCTCTATCCCGGGCGTGACGGAAAAGCCCGAGGTGGCTTCGAAGATGTTGGAAAGCGCCTGCGGGGTGCACGCAGGCGTGTGCGAGGAGAGGAGCAGGAACAGCGGAGCGTCCGAGAGCAGTGCCCAGCACTTTCTCACCGTGGCGGTCAGCTCGTCCTCGATCTTGTAGACCTCGTCGTTCTTGCCGTGGCCGTAGGTGGGCGGGTCCAGGATGACGGCGTCGTAGCGCCTGCCCCGCTTCAGCTCCCGGTCGAGGAACTTGTTCACGTCGTCCACGATCCAGCGGATGGGGGCATCGGTCAGGCTGTTCAGTGCCGCATTTTCCCGGGCCCAGCGGACCATGCCCTTGGATGCGTCCAGATGGCAGACCTCTGCGCCTGATTTCGCGGCAGCCAGGGTGGCCCCGCCGGAATAGGCGAAGAGGTTCAGCACCGAGACTTCCGGCCTGCCCAGCGAGAAGGCCTCTTTGACGGTGCGCTGTATCCATCTCCAGAGGGGGCGCTGCTCGGGGAAGATGCCGAGGTGCCCGAAGTCGGTGCGCGTCAGCATGAAGCGGATGCCGTCCACGGTGATGTTCCAGGATGCAGGCAGCTCGGTGCGCACCTGCCAGCTTTTGCCGGTTTTCCGCTCGAAGACGGCGTCGGTCTCGTCCCAGACCGTCTCGTCCACCTGCGGGGGCCAGATGGCCTGGGCACAGGGCCGCACGAGGCGGTATCGGCCGAAGCGCTCGAGCTTCCTGCCGCCTCCGCTGTCGATGAGCTCATAATCATCCGCTGCTTCTTTCTTTGTTCCCATGGCTTGTAGGGAAAGGTGTTACCATCTCTTTTGGACGGCATACAAGCGTTTCTTCCGGAAGGGGGATCCGTGGTACCCTCGCGCGCAGTGCCCGCGGCCTGGTCAACTCCTCGCAGAGAGCCTGGGGGCAGAAGCCATCGTCCTCACCACACCCGTACGATAAGCCCCTTGAGG
This sequence comes from Deltaproteobacteria bacterium, assembly GCA_021372395.1. GTDB lineage: Bacteria > Desulfobacterota > Desulfomonilia > UBA1062 > UBA1062 > MWEI01. The sequence continues at coordinate 134 of JAJFUP010000096.1, read as the reverse complement.
TAGTGGCTCTCGGGGAAGGGGAGCGCCACGGGGTGGTCGGATGCCTGGCTCAGGTACCTGACGATCTGGCCGTCGCGCCTCGCATCGAGGGCAGCGTCCGCGACGATCTTCTGGAACAGCTCCGGTGTGATGTG
>JAJFUP010000093.1 GCA_021372395.1 Deltaproteobacteria bacterium | reverse complement strand
GGGGGATGGCCGGTGTTCTACGAGGTGGGATCCGACAATCTGTATGTCTACATAGACCTCGGCATGACGCTGGTGAAGCTGGGGGAAGAGGCGAGGGTGGACCTCGAAACGTTCACCCTCGAGGGAAAATCACGCAAAGATTTCCGGTATGCCATGAACAAGCTGTCCAAGGAGGGGTGCACCTTCGAACTCGTCGAGCCTCAGGCTATACCCGCCCTCCTGCCGGAGCTCCGGGAGGTCTCCGATGCGTGGATTGCCGACAAGCACACCCGGGAAAAGGGGTTTTCGCTGGGCTCCTTCCGGGAGGACTACCTCGTGAGGTTCCCGGCTGGGCTTGTCAGGCGTGACGGGCGGATCGTGGCCTTCGCCAATATCTGGACGTCCGGAAACAGAGAGGAGCTGTCGGTGGACCTCATGCGCTACTCCCGGCAGGCACCCTCCGGGGTCATGGACTATCTCTTCCTCCAGATTATGGAGTGGGGGAAGGAAACAGGGTATCACTGGTTCAACCTCGGCATGGCCCCTCTTTCCGGCCTGGGAGACAAAAGCCTTGCACCCGTGTGGAACCGCATCGGCGGGTTCGTTTTCCAGTACGCCGAGCACTTTTATAATTTCCAGGGTTTGAGACTGTACAAGGAAAAGTTTTCACCGCAATGGAGGCCCAGATACCTGGCCTCTCCCACCACATTGTCACTCCCCATCGTGCTCACGAACATAACAGCGCTCACCTCGAGGGGGTTCAAGGGGATCGTGTCGAGGTAAGAAACGTAAAACGACCGGGCAGACGGCAGTCGATATTTGGCAGGGACTATCTCAATCCCTTCAGCCTGAGCTTCAGAAAGCTGATCCCTTACCTGAAGGACTCATTCGGAGAAGGGCACGAAAATGTACAAGCCTGGTAGGCATTACACGAATATGTGCCATGAGTTCAGGCCTTATGGATGTGTTCACGCCTGCTGGGCAAGGACTGCTGCGGTGTACGACCCGCCTTGGCTGATGTGGCCCTGAGTTTGCTAGTGTTCTTCCCGGGGGAAGTGCCGGCGGCGGCTCTTGCATATGAGATAGGGATATGATATGCCCCTGCCCCACGACAATCAGGCGTGGCCAAGCATGACACAAAGGGTTCGGCACGGAAGAGGTGCAGCGATAATGGATGAGTGCGACGATCACTGGCACGAAGAATGCGGTATCTTCGGGATTTATGGTGACACCCGTGCCGCCGAGAGCACCTATCTCGGCCTGTACGCCCTGCAGCACCGGGGACAGGAGAGTGCGGGGATCGCGGCCACCGACGGTCGTACCATCACAGTGCACAAGGGTCTCGGACTCGTGTGGTCCGTGTTCTCCGATCCATCGGCCATGCCCAAGCTCGAGGGCTTCGCCGCAATCGGCCACAACCGCTACTCCACCAGGGGTACCACCAACATCGTCAATGCACAGCCCATCCTCATCGAGTGCAAGTCCGGCCAGATTGCCGTGGGCCACAACGGGACCATCACCAATGCATCCGAGCTCCGCAAGAGCATGCAGGACAGCGGTTCCATCTTCCAGACCACATCGGACAGCGAGATCGTCCTCCACCTGATCGCCCGCTCACGCCACATGGACCATGTGGACACCATCATGGATGCGCTGGGCCAGCTGGTGGGGGCCTTCTGCTTCGTGTTTCTCACACCGGAGAAGCTCATCGCGGCCCGCGATCCCTACGGGTTCAGGCCCTTGAGCATCGGACGGATCGGCGATGCCTATGTCGTGGCATCAGAGACCTGCGCCTTCGACATCATCGGCGCCCGGTACATCAGATCACTGGATCCGGGCGAGGTGGTCGTCATCGACAAGGACGGCGCAAAATCGCTCAGGCTCCCGGTCGCCCCGCGCAGGAGCCAGTGCATCTTCGAGCACATCTACTTTTCCAGGCCCGACAGCCTGATCTTCGGCGAGAAGGTCGACAAGGTCCGCCGCCGGCTCGGCAAGCGGCTTGCAGCCGAGGCCCCGGCAGATGCAGACATCGTGATCGCCGTCCCCGACTCGGGCAACACCGCTGCCCTCGGGTATGCCAAGGCAGCGAACCTCAAGTACGAGATCGGCCTCATCCGGAACCACTACGTGGGCCGGACCTTCATTGCCCCTCATCAGGATAAGCGGAACCTCGACGTCAGGGTAAAGCTCAACCCCGTACCCGGGGTGATCGGAGACAGGCGCGTGGTGCTCGTGGACGACTCCATCGTGCGCGGGACCACCATGCGGCAGATCGTGAGGCTGCTGCGTGACAAAGGCGCCCGCGAGGTGCACGTGAGGATCAGCTCGCCCCCCATCAAGTACCCCTGCTTCTACGGCATCGACATATCGCGACACTCCGAGCTCGTCGCGAACGACAAAACGATAGACGAGATCAGGGCATACCTGGAGGCCGATTCGCTCGGTTATCTCTCCATCCCCGGGATACTCAGCACGGTGGACAACGGCTCGGACTACTGCACAGCCTGTTTCGACTGCAACTACCCCACGCCCGTACCCACGGATTTTGACAAATACCGGCTCTGATCCCTGGGTGTCTGTTCATTCGGCAACAGCTGTACAAAAATGTTCTGCTCAATCCATCGCAGGCGAATGTATATCCTCGGTTGAGCCTCACCGGAAAGACCACGAATAAGGCCCCTTCGCGGGCTCTTCCTCTCTTCTGCCTCACCCCGCCAGCCCCTGGCACGGGCGTTGCAGCATCCGGGGCGTTCACGAGAAGCGGCCTGAAAGGCCAAAATCATCAGAAGGAGGAAACACGAGATGGCTTTTATCGGCGAAGATCTGTTCCATTTCCAGGCTTCCATCAGGGAAGAAGGCTCCACATTCGAAGACTTCATCCGCGCGAACTACGTGGAGAAGTGGGTGAATGAAAACCTTTACCATGCCATGAGGATCAGGACGACCTTTGTGGCAGCCATCCATAATTATCTCGTGAACGAAGACCTCCTGAATCTCGAACGGGTGGAGATGAGCCCCGTCACCGACCCGTTGGCACACGACGTCGAACATGTCCCCACTATCCATTACAAGGGGATGCCCTATGTGGCGACGCACTCCATGATCTACAGCAAGTTCCTCGCCTGCTTCAACCCGAGGCTCAAGGGGATATTCGTCGACTCGCCCAACATCCGGCTCGAGATCGAGAGCCCCCAGAGAAAGCAGAGGGGAAAATATCTCATCGACTTCTCCCAGATCGATATCGAAGTGAGGAGAAACCGCGGCATCGGGTTCGAAGACTACAAGAGCAAGCCGGACAAGGTGAAGAAAATCCTCCGGGACGACTTCGAAAAGGCCATCGACTTCTTCGAACGGATGGTGTGCGCGGCAATTGGCGCCATCATCGAGAAAAACGACGACGACCTCAAGGCCCTCGGTGTGGCTCTGGATGTCCCCGGCAGACCCTTTCCCCGGGTGCAGCATGACGCGGCCGTCAAGAAGCACGGAAAGGTGGACATCGACGCCAAGATAGGCGAAGAGATCTCCTCTCAGTTCTTCTGGATCACGGGGCTCATGAGAGAAAACTACGATCTGATCTACCCCTATATCCTCCCCGACGGGAGCAAGGTTCCTCTCGCGAAGTTCACTTCGGACATGATCTACAACTATGACATCTGCGCGAAGTCCAGGGTAAGAAAGACCGGGAAGTTCACCCCGGCCCTGGAGATTCTCTCGGGCGCCATCAGGGAATGGCTGTATGAAGCCATTATCGAGAGGCTCCTCGACAACAGGATCATTTCCGAGGCCCCGGTGTTCGAGGACGGATTGCTGAAGAACATTTCGAACCTCGACGGCTACGGCCCGTTCCTCACCGCGGTGTCCATGAAGGACGGGAAGGGCATGCCTTACTTTCCCGAGACCTTCGGCGCGGGGATCGGGGTGGAGCGGTCTCTCTATGCGATGCTCAAGGGGCCCAAGATCGAGAAGATCGACGACATCACCTGTTTCGGCAAAAACCCTGACTCGTTCCCCATTTTTCTGTTCTGACAACGGACCTTTGTAACTCCCGATCATACCCCTTCGCCCCCCTGACCCCGGGGCGGAGGGGCTTTTGATGATCTGATGGGGTCAGGCCTCAACATTTGACAGATCATCACACATGGTTGTCAAATGTTGAGGCCTGACCCTGATCGTTCAGATTGCCTGCAGGATCGTCCTTTTTATCCGGTCCTTGAAGGTGCTGTCCGTGATCTTTTCCCCGCTCTCATCCACCACGTAGAACACATCGGTGCACGGGTCCATGGTGTGGGTGAGGAAGGCCCTGTGGATGTTGAGCCCCAGGGAGGAGATGGCCTGCGCCATGCGGAAGAGCAGGCCGAACTTCCGGGATGCACGCACCTCGATGACGGTGAAGAAGTCGGAGAGGTCGTTGTCCAGGGAGACGGAAGGGTCTGCAGACACGGTGCAGGTGCTGCCGTTTTTCAGCGGCCGGGTTGAGGAAACCCGTTCCCCGATGTCCACGGCGCCTGAAGACATGAGCCCAAACTCCCGGGTGATCTTCTCCCACCGCCCGGAATCCTTCCATGGTGTGAGCACGGTGAACTCGTCCACGGCAATGCCGTCGAGCCAGGTGAAGACCTTGGCCGAGACGACATCGAGATGGTTGACGGCAAGGAGCCCCGTGAGCATGGCAAAGAGCCCCGGCCTGTCCCTGGTGATCATGGTGAGGGAGGTGTGCTCGCCCCGTTCCCTGCTGTCGAGGAAGAGATCTTCCCGTGAGGCAAGGCGTGCGCCGAGCTCCAGATGGCGCTTGATGGCTCCGGGCTCCGTGTCGAGGATGTAGGCCTGGGGGAGGGCCCACAGTCTGCCGCCATGACGCGAGCCCGGTTCGGAGGGGACCCGTGAGATGAGCTGACTCCACGTCTGCTCGAGCACGATCATGTTTCTGGGGTCCCGCAGGATGCCGCGCTGGAGGCTGTGCAGGGTCTTGAGGTACAGCTCGCGCAAGAGTGTGGCCCTCCACTCGTTCCAGGCGCGAGGTCCCGTGGCCTTGGAATCCGCGATGCTGAGCAGATAGAGCATGGACAAAGCCTGTGGGTCTCTCGCGGTCTGGGCGCAGTCGAGGACGACCTTTTCCTCGGAGAGATCACGCTTGTCTGCAGTGTCCGGCAGCAGAAGGTGGTGGCGGACAAGGAAGGCCACTTTGTCGGCACGCGCGTCGGAGAATCCGAGCCATGCAGCTATCTCATGCGCGATGGGCGCCCCGGTGCAGGCGTGGGGCCTTCCGTAGCCCTTGCCGATATCGTGAAGAAAGGCAGCGAGATAGAGCACCTCTTTATCTGCCACCCGGGCGAAGACTTCCTGCTCGTGATCCTCGAGAGACTTCAGCTCATGAACGGTCATGATGCTGTGGAGGTCGGTGGTATAGGTGTGGTAGACATCGAAATGGGTACGCCCCTTGATGGGCTCATACTCGGGAAGAAAGCTCTCGAGCACACCCGTCTCCTGCATGGAAATCAGCGCCATTGCAGGGTAGTTTCCGGTGAGGATCCGGATGAAGGCATTTTTTGCATCCCTGTTCTGCCTCCCCAGGGCAAGAAGCTCGAGCGTGTCCCTTACCTGGTGCCGGGTCTCGCTCGCCATGGCAGCGCCGATGTCGGACATGTGGGCAAAGAGGTCAAGCAGAAGCTCGGGCCTCTCGGAGATCTTTTCGGGTTCAGTGAAGGAGAGCCGGCCCGAGGAGAGCTTGAAATGCTTGCCGATCGGGCGCTCACCCGTACTTCTTTTGAGAGAACAGTCAAATGCATACTGGGAGAGCACGGCATCGGAAATGGACTTCACGATCAGCGCTGAACGGTGAAAATGTCTCATGAAGAGCTCGGCCCCTGTTTCATACCCGTTGCTTTCATACCCCAGGCTTGACGCGAGAGCTTCCTGGTATTCGAAGAAGAGGCGGTCATTTTTCCTGCCTGAGGCCTCGTGGAGGGAAAAACGGACCTTGAGCAGAAAGCCCACTGCCTTATCGAGCTCTTGTGCGTCCATGGCGCTCAGATGCGCGGGAAAACCCCGATCCATCGGCGCATACGAGGAAACCTTCATGACCCACAGGATGCAGTGATAGTCCCTCAACCCCCCATGCCCTTCCTTGATGTCGGGTTCGAGGATGTAGGAGGTGTCGCCGTACATGTCGTGGCGCTTCTTCACGTGTGCATGGAGGTTCCTGATGAAGCTTCCGGCATCCCTGAAATGCGGGTGGATGGCCATGGCGCGCTCGAGTTCGTCGAAGAGGGTTTTCTCGCCGCAGACGAACCTGGCATCGAGGAGAGAGGTTCTCAGGAAGAAGTCGCTCCGGCTGTCACCGAGGACCTGTTTGGTGGTCCGTACGCTGTAGCTCACGGTGTAGCCCTCGTCCCAGAGGGGGTAGAGCATGTCGTGGAGTGCCTTGTCGATCTCGCCCTTGGCCGTTTTGCGTCGTGTGAGCAAAAGGATGTCAACGTCCGAGAAGGGACAGAGATCCTGCCTGCCGTAGCCTCCGAGGGCAACGATGGCCCAGGGCGGCCGATTTGTACCGAATCGGGATTTGAATAGACCGGCGATGGTGCCGTCGGTTCGCCTTGTCAGTTCTCTGCTGAGCGATTTTCCGTCCATGATGATCCTAAGGGGCGCCGGGCGCCGGGTCAGGGGCTGATTTTCCCCTGACCCGGAACCCGGCGCCTGTGTGTCAGATAGCGCCTTGGCCTGATTCGCCGGTACGGATGCGGATCACATCATCCAGGGGAAGGACGAAGATCTTGCCGTCGCCGATCTTCCCGGTACGTGCGGCCTTCACGATGGCTTCCACCACCTTGTCGACCATGGCGGCGTGGACTACGACCTCGATCTTGATCTTCGGGATCAGGTCCACTTCGTACTCGGCACCCCGGTAGATCTCCTTGTGTCCTTTCTGTCTTCCGTGTCCCTTCACCTCGGATATGGTCAAGCCGCTGATGCCGAGTGCTTCGAGCTCATCCTTGACTTCGTCCAGCTTGAAGGGTTTTATGATTGCCTCTATCATTTTCATGTCTCACCTCTTTTTTTTCCATCCTAAGAGCGGTTTCTCAAGACCCTGCCTGATTAGAGATAATAACCCGTTTCACCGTGCATGCTCAGGTCGAGCCCCTGCATCTCTTCCTCTTCGTCAGCCCGCAGCCCGATGGTCTTCTTCAGCGCCACGAGGATGATGGAGGTCATGATGAAAGAGAACGCGATGGTTGTCAGTGAAGCCACCAGCTGTACCATAAGCTGTCTCGGGTTGCCGTAGAAGAGGCCTGCGCCTCCGATCGAGGCGAAAAGCCCGGTAGCAAGCGCTCCCCACAGACCGCCGACCCCGTGCACGCCGACCACGTCGAGGGAATCGTCGTACCCGAGCTTACCCTTGGCAAGGATCGCAAAGTAGCAGATCATGCCGGCCACAAAGCCGATGACAACCGCAGGGAGCGGGGTCACGAATCCGGCTGCGGGTGTTATGGCAACGAGGCCTGCAACCGCTCCGGAGGCAAAGCCGAGAGAGGTGGGCCTGCCACGGACGATCTTTTCGAAGAGTATCCACGACATGGCTGCGGTGGCCGTTGCGATTTGCGTGGTGAAGAACGCGAGACTCGCAACCCCGTTCGCTGCCAACGCAGAGCCTGCATTGAAGCCGAACCACCCGAACCACAGGAGCGCGGCACCGAGCATGGTCATGGTGAGGTTGTTCGGGTAGAAGGGCTCCTGACGGTACCCTTTCCTCTTGCCCATGAAGAGTGCCGCTGCAAGAGCAGCTACACCGGAATTTATGTGGATGACGGTGCCTCCGGCAAAGTCGAGGGCCCCGAGCTTACCCAGCCAGCCGCCTCCCCATACCCAGTGGCATACGGGCAGATACACCATGGTGCTCCACAGGAGGGTGAAGAGTATGAATGCGGAAAACTTCATGCGCTCGGCAAAGGCGCCGGTAATGAGTGCGGGGGTGATGATGGCGAACATGAGCTGGAAGGAACTGAAGAGGATGTGGGGTATCTTCGCCGAGTAAGGCCCCGGATCCATCCCGACCCCGTTGAAGCCGGCCCAGGCAAGCGATCCGATAAAGCCCCCGATGTCCGGCCCGAACGCAAGGCTGTATCCATAGACTACCCACATGACGGAGACGATTCCGAGGCACATGAAGCTCTGCATCATGGTCCCCAGGACGTTCTTCGAGCGGACCATCCCCCCATAGAACAACCCGAGGCCGGGTGTCATGACCATGACAAGGGCCGTTGCAACGAGCATCCATGCTGTATCACCAGAATTGATCATTTCTTGAGTCTCCTTTCTTCAGGCATGCCGGGTAGTTTGCAACAGGGATGCCACCTTTTCTGAAAACATGTAAGCAACAGTTATTACAAATTAAAAAACCCGTTCGCACACCTTTAACGATACATATATGTTGAAAACAACAAAAGAGCGACTAAAGTGTATCAATGCGTTAAACACAGACCGCTTCTGTGCCGCACGGAGGTTCGATATCTCCTGTGGCAATGCACAAGATGTTTTTCATGGCGCTCACTTTCTTGCTGATGACCCGGTCGCATCAGGTGGGATCACCCCCAAGAAAAGGTTCAGGCCTCATCTGATGTCAGCGGCTGGTAAGATGTGTGCGGCAAATTTTTTCATCCGGTGAGATCGCATGCCTGCCCCGGAAGGCATGAGCGGGGTGTGCCGCGCAGTGCGCCGATTGTTGAGGCCTGACCCGATCGTATCGCAACATGCCGGGATCTGAAGATAAAACAGCACTTGTTTTTCATGGCACATCAAGATAGATATCTATAATATGAAACAAAAATGTAAAAATAACCCGTGTAGCCAAAACACCGAAGCTCTGCCCGGCGAGGATGGAATCGGGTAGGGGAGACATCCTATGAAATCAATGATCCATGTGAGCACAGGCATAAAGGGACTCGATGAGGTCATCGACTGGCTGCGGCTCGGGGACAATGTCGTCTGGCAGGTAGACGATATCTCGGATTACAAGACCGTGGTCAAACCGTTCGTGGAAAACGCCCTCAGGGAAAACCGCAAGATTGTCTACATGCGGTTCGCTCAGCATGAGCCGCTTCTGGAGCCCCATGACTCCATAACCGTCCACGACCTCAACCCGGGACTCGGCTTCGAATCGTTTTCCACCCAGGTGCACACCATCATCACCGAGATGGGGGAAGGCGCCTTCTACGTGTTCGACAGCCTCTCGGACCTCCTGACCTCGTGGGCCACGGACCTCATGACCGGCAACTTCTTTCTCATCACCTGCCCGTATCTGTTCGAGCTCAATACCGTGGCCTATTTCGGCCTCATACGGAACCGCCACTCGTACACGACGGTTGCCCGGATCAGGGAG
>JAJFUP010000090.1 GCA_021372395.1 Deltaproteobacteria bacterium | reverse complement strand
GGCACGCCGGAACGTCTACAGCCCCAAGACCCTCGACAGGGCGAGCTCCATCTGCACCACGTGCATCGGCATGGTCAAGGCCATGATACTGCGGACAGCCCTGGGCTACAACATCCCGCTGGTGGCCTACGGGTGGTCCCCTGGTCAGGCGCCCATCAGCTCAGCCATCATGCAGACCAACCCCAGGCTCCAGCGCATGTCACAGAAGTCGGTCCGCGATCCTTTGCTGGCCCTGGCAGGCGATGATCTCAAGCCCTACTTCCTGAGCGATGAGGACCTTGCCATCGACGCATCACGGTGGCCGGTGAACATCCATCCCCTTGCCTTCACCGAGTACAACGAGGAGGCGATCATGGAAAAGATCGCCGGGATCGGCTGGGTAAAGCCGGAAGACACGGACCCGAATTCGACCAACTGCCTCCTGAATGCCCTGGCCAACTATCTCCACAGGCAGAAGTTCTCGTTCCACCCGTATGCGTGGGAGATCGCAGGGATCGTGCGTTCCGGCTCCATGGACCGCGCCGAGGGCCTGGACAAGGTCTGCCAGGAAGAAGACATGAAGATGGTCAGCTATGCAGCGGATCTTTTAGGGGTGGACGTCGTTTCCTGAGTTCTTGACGCAGCCGTTCTTCCCTTTTCTGCTGATGAGCGGAACAGGGACAGCCCCCTTTATGGCGGCCTCTTTCAGGAACCGTTTGATGAGGATATCTTCCGGGTCCTTCACCTTCTTGAGCGCCTGGGCAATGTCGATCTTTCCCGCGGCATAGGTCTCGTGGCCGCCGCCGCTGCCGATGCCGTGGCTGATCTTGTGCGCCAGCACCCCGGCCATGTAGTTCGCCCTCTTGGTCCGGATCGAGAAGAGCAGAAACCCGTTGTGCCTGCCGTAACACAGGCACCGTCTGATGCCCTCCATCTTGATCAGCGCGTCGGCATACTCGCCGATCATCTCGGGCCAGGCTGTCATCTCCACGCGTGCGATGATGGCGTCCCCGTATATGCTCGCACTGTTCAGGATGGAGTTGAGCTCCACAAAGTACTCTTTGGGCAGATCCGGGTGCTCGATCTTGGAGATCGTCTTCTGGAGAACATGCGGGAACAGGTAGATGGAGGCCCGGACATCATCGTCGGTCGACTGCCGGCCGAGATCACGCGTGTCCGACTTGATTCCGTAGTAGAGCGCGGTGGCGACCTTCCTTTCCAACTCGATCCCGAGGGTCTTGATGTACTGTGCAACGATCGTGCACGTACTCCCCACATCCCGGTGGATATCCATGAAATCGGCTTTCAGGGAAGACTTCCGCAAGGGGTGGTGGTCGATGACGATGCTGGGGAAAACCCCTTTGGGGAGCGTGATGTTCCCCGTGTGCGGCTGGCAGTCGACCACCGCGACAACCGAGTAGTTCCTGGGATTGAGGGTGGAAAGCGGTACGAGGTCTATGTCGAGGAGCCTCACCATGGCACGGTTTTCCGCCCTGCCTATGATGCCGCTGTAGGCGATCACCGACGATACGCCTGCGACCTTGCGGAAGATGTACTTGAGTCCGGATGCGGCAGCGATACTGTCGGGATCGGGGTTCTCGTGGGTGACGATCAGGATCTTGCGTTTCCCCTTGAGCAGGCTGAGCAGGTTTTCTTCGAGTTCGCGCTTCGTCATAGTCGGCTCACTGTCCCAGCAGGGAAGCAATGACATCCCCTGCGTGTTGGAAATGGGTTCCTCTCCAGTAAATGCGCCTGCAGTCAGGGCACTCGGCAAAGACCTCCTGCGTGGTGTACACGTACTCGGGAACACGGCCCTTCGCCTCCCCACGGGTAACCCCGACCAGGACGCTGTTGCACAGAGTGCATCGGGTGAACGGCCTGGCGGTCCGACCGAGATCGAACACCCGGGACACTTCCCGCACCTGAGCTTCCACTTTGTCTTCCCCGATGTACACCATGCCGCTCTTCGCCGCCATCGCCTTTTTTCTTGTCAGCACCGCCCGTCCTTCGGCAATCGCACCCCGGATGCGCGCATCGTCCCAGAAAGCCAGGTACACGGCATCGAATCCCAGGATCCTCAGCCACTTCACCAGGCGTCCCAGGTTCTGGTCACAGAGAAAACGCATCTCCGGGCCTGAATGCATCTCTGACATGGAACACCTTCCTGTCTGGTTGGACGGCAATCACGTCGAAGCGCAGCAGTGAATCCGTGAGCCCCTTCACCTTGAGGTATGCCATGGATGCCTTGATGATGCGTTCCTGCTTCCACGACGGGATCCAGGTCAGAGGGTCGCCGAAGGAGGTGTGCGTCGCTGCCTTCACCTCGAC
>JAJFUP010000062.1 GCA_021372395.1 Deltaproteobacteria bacterium | reverse complement strand
GACATCCCGTCGGGCGCCATTCCCAATGCGCTCCCCCTGGGCATCGGCTCCGGAGGGGATGACTGGTCGCCGTTCTCCTCACAGCTCGGGGTGCCCACCAACTACCTCGAGTTCGATATCGTGCCTGCCGAGCTTGTCCTTTCAGAGCCGGCGCTGGTGTCCTTCCCGTTTGAAGCGGAACGGGTCGGCGTCGAACGCTACGACGAGAGAACCGGTTCGTGGGTCTGGGTCGGCGACGTGGAGAGCAGCGGGGGGCTGGTGAGCTTCTCGACGCAGCAGCTCGGCCGGTTCAAGGTCTTTGATCTTTCCGCGAACCCGGAGGAGGGTGCCTCCGAAGGGTCTTCGTCAGGAGGCGGGGGAGGCGGCTGCTTCATCATGAGCTCCCAAGGAGGCGGGGTCGTGTCCACCTTCCCCTCGTTCATCCTCCTGGCGGCTGTCATGGGGAGTCTCCTGCTCGCAGGCTTCCAACGCGTAAGCCGGAATCGATAAACCGGTTTCTTCTTGTCCCTCTAGCCCGTGTGTGCCCCTGAATCCATGCCCCCCATGCGCCTAAAGCCTCGCGCCTCTTCTAAAACAGAAACATGGGGTACGAGTCGGGATTCTTCCCGAACAGGGTGATGTCGTCTATCTTCTGGATCTTGGCTCCCCGCAGAAGGGCAAACAGGGTCCGTTCCACGCCGATGCCGCCGCCGAAGGTCTCGGGGAAGAGGGGCTGGCCGTTCGAGCCCTTCATGGCCACCGCCGAGATGAAGGGGCCGTAGCCTTCGAGCGCCTGGATATTCACCAGTCTGTCGCCCACGAACACCGGGCGTTCCCGGATGATCTTGTTGTCGATGAGCCTCTCGATGATCGGCTCGTAGAGCCACTCACGTACGGCGCCCGAGAGGATTTCGAGGGCCGGCGAATGTTTGCCGCTCTGCCTGATGAGGGCCTTTGCGCAGATGTCGTAGTTGTAGATCATGTCCGAGGTGAAAGACTGAAGCGGCACCTTGTTCCCGTCGGGCAGGATGTAGGGGTAGATGAGGTCGTAGTTTTCCCTCATGAGCCCGAGGATCCAGAAGAACTGCGAGGAGACTTCTTCGCCTGCCTTCACCTCTGCCGCTCTCTTCCCGTACTTCTTGGCCACCTCGTCCATCTTCAGCCGCGGGAAAGGCTGCCGGGGAACCTCCAGGGCAATGCCCAGCGTCTTGAGCTCGTCCTCGTTCTTCTCCGCAACGGCCTGAGTGGCTGCTATGATCATGCGCTCGAAGAAGTCCAGGGCCTTCTCGAGGTCTTCTCTGAGGATTTTCGTGACCTTTTCGGGTTCGTGCTTGTACGTCTCGAAGTCGATGCCCCGGTTGCGCCTGAGCTCCACATCGATCTGCGAAAAATCGATGAGGTACTTGCCCCGCTGCTCGCGGAGAGGGCTCTCGATCTCGAGGCGGATGTTCGGCGAGTCCACGAACACACCCTTGACCCTCGGGTTGAAGCAGGCCAGGAACTTGCTGTAGATCATGGAGTGGGTAGTGACGTACGGCATGCCCTTGTAGTGGACCGTGGGCGTGTGCTCCACGTCGTGCGCCAGCGGGTCGGTCACCGGGCTCATCTGCACCTTTTCCATGTTGAACAGCCCTTCGTTGGAAAGGAAGGCGTAGATGGCACCCACCATGGAGGTGCGGACTGCCATGGCGGCATGCAGGTCATCGCTCACCCATTTGTCCACGTACTGCTCTCTGATGAACTCGTCCAGGCTGGTTCCTGCCTGCTCGAGCGCTGCCTGAAAATGGAAGAGATCCTCACTGATCTGGCCCATGAATCCTCCTCTCGGCTGTAGTTCACCTAAGCGCCTGTGCGACCGTCGTTGCGCCCGCACCGGCGGCAACATGGGCACCGTTGCACCGGCACCACACAGCACATAGTACGGATACACGCATGAATGCAACTGCTGAGTACGGATGGCCCTCGGTATAACCCGGAGGCATCGGCGCGTTCGGATGGTTTTCCGTTGCCCCAAGGCCTCATCCGGTGGGAAAGCCCACGCAGGGCTTGCAAAGCCAAGTCAGCTTTGATATTACACGATTTACGTGCCGGAGTGGTGGAACTGGTAGACGCGTCGGACTCAAAATCCGATGGATGCAAGTCCGTGGGGGTTCGATTCCCTTCTCCGGCACCACGTATTTAAGCCGTTCTGTAGAGATCGAACAATCTTCCTGTAAAATG
>JAJFUP010000039.1 GCA_021372395.1 Deltaproteobacteria bacterium | reverse complement strand
GGATGGCATCATTCGCCCGGCTTGGGAGGGTGTTGTTCGCCGCATGTGCGAGGGCTCACGTAGCAATGCCGGGGAGCGGCAATGAAGCTCCGAAGGCACAGCAGAGATAAAACGATCAGATAGGGAGGGTATTGTATGTCAGTGAAGGTTCTTCTCAGAGAAGACGAGATCCCGCGGCAATGGTACAACCTTGCGGCAGACCTGCCGACGCCGATGCAGCCGCCGCTCGGTCCGGACGGCAACCCGGTGACGCCGGAATCGCTTGCCCCGGTTTTCCCCATGAACCTCATCGAGCAGGAAATGAGCCAGCAGCGATGGATCGACATCCCCGAGGGCATCCTCGAGCTCCTGTACCAGTGGAGGCCTGCGCCGCTTCACCGTGCAGTCTACCTCGAAAAGGCGCTCAAGACCCCTGCCAGGATCTATTTCAAGAACGAGGGCGTGTCTCCCGCGGGCAGCCACAAGCCGAACACCGCCATCCCCCAGGCCTGGTACAACAAGCAGTTCGGCATCGAGAAGATCACTCCCGAGACCGGTGCCGGCCAGTGGGGGAGCGCGCTGGCGTATGCCTGTGCTTTGATCGGCCTGAAGTGCAAGGTGTACATGGTGCGGATCAGCTTCGAGCAGAAGCCCTTCAGAAAGCTCATGATGAACGTGTGGGGTGCCGACTGCGTGGCGAGCCCGTCTACCCAGACCAGGGCGGGGCGTGATATCCTGGAGAAAACCCCAGACACGCCCGGCAGTCTCGGCATCGCCATCAGCGAGGCCATCGAGGAGGCCGTGGGCGACCCCACCGGCAAGACGCGCTACTCGCTGGGAAGCGTGTTGAACCACGTCATGCTCCACCAGACCATCATCGGGCTCGAGGCAAAGAAGCAGCTCGAGAAGATCGGGGAAAACAAGGTGGACGTGGTCATCGGATGCGCCGGCGGCGGGAGCAACTTCGCCGGCATCGCCTTCCCCTTTGTCTCGGACAAGATCAACGGCGCCCAGATCGACATCATCCCCGTGGAGCCGTCGTCCTGTCCCACCCTGACCAGGGCACCCTTCTCCTATGACCATGGCGACGTGGCAAAGATGACCCCGCTGCTTCCCATGCACTCCCTGGGCCACGAGTTCGTCTCGCCGCCCATCCACGCCGGAGGGTTGAGGTACCACGGCATGGCTCCCCTGGTGAGCGCGGCAGCCGTGGAGGGACTCATCACCCCGCGATCCATAAACCAGCTCAAGTGCTACGAGAGCGCCATGCTCTGGGCACGGACCGAGGGGTATATCCCGGCCCCGGAGACCTCCCATGCCATCGCGGCCGTCATCGATGAGGCCATCAAGGCAAAGGAGGAAGGCAAGGAGAAGGTCATCCTCTTCAGCTGGAGCGGGCATGGGCTCATGGACCTCAAGGGATACGAGCTCTTCATGGAAGGCAAGCTCGTGGATTATCCGCTGCCGGAAGAAGATCTGCAGAAGTCGATACAGACGCTGAACGGCCTCCCGAAGCCCAGCATGGCACGGACCGGCAAGTGGTAAAGAAAGCACCGTCCCCGTACGACGACTACACGGCCAGGTGCCCCATGCTGGGGCACTTGGTGCCGTTCACCTACTGCAGGGAGCCGGGAACGGAGCTCCCCTGCCGCAAGATCCTGGACTGCTGGCACGAGCGCATCGACATCGAGGCCTTTCTGAGAGAAAGTTTAAGTCTCGAGGAGCTGGATGCCATCCTTGCCCCGCCCAAGCAGAAGATCTCCCAGATCATGGAGCTCATACGCAAGGCAAAGGAAGGGAAATAGAGGTTCATCCGGCCGGGGATATCGCGAAACAGAAATACATTCCTGCGGAGTTGATGGCGTTAGGTCTGCATGTCCCGGCCTTATGGTATGCAGCCGGAATCGGGAAGGGACAGGAGATTCTCCTGACAGGGTCTTCCACGACCGGGGATTTCTCCGTAGAAGGGGATACACGATGGTTTTTATGGGCCTCGTCAAAATTGTCATCTCGCCGAACATCCGGCGAGATGACGATTTTGACGAGGTCAGGTTTCCCCTGCC
>JAJFUP010000036.1 GCA_021372395.1 Deltaproteobacteria bacterium | reverse complement strand
ACCATGTCCGAGAGACTCACCAGGATCTTTTCGAGGCACTGGATGTCCGCCCTCGGCTTCCCCCGGTAGCCCTGGAGTATCTTGTACCCCTTGATGCTCTGGATCATCCGCTCCGCCTCGTTGCGCTCTACCGGAGCCAGGCGGAACTCGACATCCTTGAAGATCTCCACGAAGACGCCGCCGAGTCCGAACATCAGGAGCGGCCCGAAGACAGGGTACCGGGTCGCCCCGATGATGACCTCATGCCCCACAGGGGCCATCTTTACGACAAGCACGCCCTCGATGTCGGCTTTGGGGTCGTATTGCCGGGCATTGGCAACGATCCGCTCGAAGGCCGCCTCGACCTCATCCTCGCTCTTGAGCCCCACCATCACGCCGCCGGCATCGGATTTGTGGAGGATCTGCGGGGAGACGATCTTCATGACCACGGGCAGGCCCATCCCGGAAGCGATGCGCGAGGCCTCCCCGGGTGTCTTGGCCAGCTCCACCGGCAGGACGGTCAAACCGTAGCATTTGAGCAGCTCGTTCCCATCGAGCTCACCGAGCCTGGTTCTGCCTTCTTCGAGACATTTCGAGATGATGGATGCTGCCCGCACCTTGTCATGGCTCAGTCTGAAAGGCGGGAGATCCTGCCGGGAAAGCCATTGCGAGTACCGGTAGAGGATGGCAAAGGCGTGGGCTGCGTTTTCCGGGAACTGGTATACCGGGTACCCGTTCTCCTGGAAGTATTTCACCCCTGCCGAAACGTCACCGACTCCCATGAAGCTGCAGAGTATGGGCTTGTTCGACCGATGCGCGATCTTCACGATCGCCTGCGCTGTCCCCAGGGCATCGGTCATGGACTGCGGGGTCAGGATCACCAGCGCGCCGTCGACGTTTTCGTCACGTATCACCGCTGCCAGGGCGTTTTCGTACCGGTCATACGCCGCATCACCGATGACGTCCACGGGGTTGTTGAGATTGGCCGCCGACGGAAGGTGGCGGGCCAGCTCGTCAATGGTCTCCTGGCTGAACTTTGCGAGCTCCAATCCCGACGACATGGTCATGTCCGTTGCCAGGATCCCCGGCCCTCCGGCGTTTGTCACGATGGCCACCCGGTTCCCGGCTGGAAGCTTTCGTGCGAGTTTGCCGAGCTGGCTCCTCTTCTTATAGGTAAAGGCATTGGCAAAATCGAAGAGCTGGTCGATGGTGTCGCACCGGATGATCCCCGACTGCTTGAAGATTGCGTCATAGACCGCTTCCGATCCGGCGAGGGACCCTGTGTGGGATGCAGCGGCCGCGGCACCGGCACTCGTCCTGCCCGACTTGATGGCCAGAATGGGTGTGGGGCGGTCACCCGCGGTTATCTTCCTGACCTCTTCGATGAATTCCGGGCCCCTGCGGAGCTCTTCCAGGTAGATCATGATGACTTCCGTATCGAGATCCAGGTAGAGGTAGCGCAGGATATCGAGCTCGTCCACATCCGCCTTGTTCCCGATAGAGATGAACTTGGAAAAGCCGAAGTCGCGGTCTGCGGCAAAATCCAGGACTGCCGTACACAGCGCCCCGCTCTGGGAGATAAAGGATATGTTGCCGGGCTGGGGCATGCGGCTGGAGAAGCTTGCGTTCATGCGAACCGACTCCACAGGGTTGATCACCCCCAGGCAGTTGGGGCCCACAAGGCGGACACCCGCCTCCCTGCAGGCGGCAAGGATCTTGTCCTCGATCAGGCGTCCCTCCCCCCCTACTTCGCGGAAACCGGCACTGACGATGACGATACCGCCGACGTCCTTCCTGATGGCCTCCTCGACTGCAGGGAGCGCACGCTTGGGCGGCAGTATGACGATAGCCAGATCGATTGTGTCCGGTATGTCCGTAATGGTCTTGAAGCTCTTCACGCTGATGATGGAGTGTGCGGTAGGGTTTACCGGGTACAGGGTTCCCTTGAATCCGCCCTTGAGGATGTTGGCAAAGATATCATACCCGACTTTCCCCGGGGTGGTTGATGCTCCCACTACGGCAATGGATTGGGGAGAGAAAATGGCATCGAGACCTTTCATGATATGAACTCCTTTATTTTCTGATCAGTTTTCCCGTGCATGTCGTGAAAACGGCTGGAAAGGTTCCTCCTCAAAAGGAAATACCTCCCTTCCTCAACAAACCGTCGCCCCCTTCTCGCCCAGGATTCGGGTCCGCCGTGAGCCGCTTCTGTTTATCCCTCAAACCCTCGTATCGCAACATCTTAATGATAACAAGATTTCTCCATGAAACAACCGCCGTCCCGGCTCCCGGATCGATCGACAGGGTATCTTCTTGCAGGGTGAAGGCGCAATTCACGTGCCCGGCAGCAACTCGTGCAATGCGCTGTTCACGTGTCACGCCGGACCGTGAAGCCTCCCTGACTCCTGCCTCTTTTGCACAAGTTTTACCTTGACCCCTCTTGATAAAACCTGTGAGTATTGTACACTACGAGAGAAGTTTACAGCACGATCTTTAGTTGTTTCAT
>JAJFUP010000010.1 GCA_021372395.1 Deltaproteobacteria bacterium | reverse complement strand
CTCACACAAGGATGCTCCTGCCGAGGCGGGGCGGTTTGCCGGGGTGTTTTCACGGGTCTGCTGCATGACCGGATGCCGGTCATTTCAACGGCAGCCGGACAGGGAAACTATCCCTCATGGGGGGGGATGCACGGCATATTTTCATGGCATGCGGTTGGAGACAGGTATGCACGGGGATACCGGAGGGAAGGTGGATCAATTCTGCACCTGTGGAAACACCGAGACTCTTTCCCTTCGCCTGATCATTTTTGTCCTCACGGCAAAAGCCGTGATGACCAAAATGATCAGGTCAAAGTTCCCTGTCGTGCCGGGGGGCAGGAAGCAGGGATTCAAGAACTTCGTAAAAGGGAGGGACCGGATTCACCCAGGCGTGCTTGGGTTGTAGGAACTTTTTCACTCTGCCCGCTCGAGTCGATTGCGGAGCTCTAAGAGATCGTCACCCCCGCGAAAGCGGGGGGGTCCAATGGCCAGGAATGGAGGCCTGTCCTCCGATCCCTCGTCACCCCTGCGAAAGCGGGGGTCCATAAGACAGGTCATACCTGGGTTCCCGCTTTCGCGGGAATGACGGCAGACACCGAGTCCATGAAGACGTTCGCCATCTGGATTCCCGCTGCCGCGGGAATGACCCAATTCTCGCGGCATGAAGCTTGAATCGGAAATGCCGGATGCCTCAGACAAACTTGCAGTGAACTCTCTCTGACATACTTGCCATGAGCTCTCGCAAAAGTGCTCAACCCGAAAGGACCCCTGTTTCCCGAAGGCAGGCTTGCCTTTGAAGGAGCCTGTCCTTATAGCTTGAACAGGGTCTTATGGGAAAAAGGCACGACACCGGCAACGCATATTCTACGGGCAGGCTCCACATCATGCTCCAGACTGTGGTGATCCTCGCCGGCATGGCTGCGCTGTTCGGGCTGATCGGAGGCATGCTTTTCGGTCTCGCGGGTCTTGTGGTGGCCTTCATCCTGGTCCTTGTCATCTTCCTTTCCACCCCGAAGCTGTCGCCCTGGATGGTGCTCAGGATGTACCGGGCCAGGAGCCTCTCCTTGTACGAGGCCCCGGGCCTTCACGAGATCGTCCGCGAGCTTTCCCGAAGAGCCGGGCTTCCTGTAGTCCCTTTGCTCTGCTACATACCGAGCAGCGTCATGAATGCCTTCAGCGTTGGGTCGAGCAGCAGCTCTGCAATCGCGCTTTCAGACGGCATCCTGCGGTTTCTGAGCCTGAGGGAACTCTCCGGTGTCCTGGCCCACGAGATCAGCCATATCCGCAACAACGACCTCAAGCTCCACGCGCTGGCAGATATCATGACGAGGATAACCTCGCTCTTCTCTTTCCTGGGGCAGATGCTCATCGTGATCTATCTGCCGCTTGCCCTCTTTTCCCAGGCGGACATCCCCCTGGTGCCGATACTCCTGCTCATCTTTGCACCGTCCTTGAGCATGCTGCTTCAGTTCGCACTGTCGAGAACCCGAGAGTTCGACGCGGACCTGGGCGCCGCTCGCCTGACAGGCGACCCTGCTGGCCTCGCTTCTGCGTTGAACAAGATGGACAGGTACGACCGGAGCATCTGGGATATGGTCTTGTTCCCGGGGCGGAAACTGCCGCAGCCTTCGCTGCTCCGGTCCCACCCGCACACGAAGGAGCGTCTTGAGAAGCTCATGAACCTTGCAGCAGATCAGGGGAGCCCGTTCATGGATATGGAAGGGAAGGGCGGGCTCAGCCGACAGGTGCCGCAGGTCGAACGGAAGCCCGGGTGGAACTGGTTCAGACCATGGCATTGAATGCCCCGGGGAGGAAGGGGGGGTGTTCCGAAGACTGTAAAGCAACTCCTGCAGGTGTTCCGGGCAGGTTTATGCAGGGGTTTCAGTTTGACATCACAAGTCTTTTAGTGCTATGTGAAGCCGGACTGAACTGTGGATCGTCACGGAAACACTAAGGAAATTGAATACAAAGGGGAGAGAGAGGAATGAAAAGATTATTGGTTGTCGTAGTGGCACTTTCTGTGGTGCTGTTCTCGGGTGCAGCGTTTGCTGCGGACACCATCAAGATCGGGGTTCCCGGTGCGCACAGCGGTGATCTGGCATCCTATGGACTGCCCTCGCTGAATGCGGCGAAACTGGTGGTTGCCGACATCAATGCAAAGGGAGGCATCCTCGGCAAGAAGGTCGAGATTGTCCCGGAGGACGATGTCTGCAAGCCAGAAGTGGCCGCCAATGTCGGAACCAAGCTCGTTTCCGAGAAGGTGAACGTCGTGATGGGTCACATCTGCAGCGGTGCCACCAAGGCTGCCCTGAACATCTACAAGGACGCCAAGATCATCACCATGTCACCGTCCGCCACCAATGTGGACCTCACCAAGAGCGGCGAATATCCGAACTTCTTCAGGACCATATCTCCTGACGACGCCCAGGCGAATCTCCAGGTGGTCTTTGCCCAGAAGAAGCTCAAGGTGAAGAAGGTCGCCGTCATCCATGACAAGGGCGACTACGGCAAAGGCCTGGCCGAGTTTGCCAAGGCCGATTTCGAGAAGATGGGCATAAAGGTGGTCCTCTTCGAGGGTATCACCCCCGGCGCGGTGGATTACTCCGCTGTCGTGCAGAAGATCAAGCGCTCCGGCGCCGATGCGGTGGTCTATGGCGGGTACCATCCCGAAGCGGCAAAGATCGTCAGCGGGATGAGGAAGAAGAAGATGAAGACGATCTTCATATCCGACGACGGCGTGCGTGACGATACCTTCATCAAGGTTGCCGGTAAGTATGCAGAAGGCGTATATGCTACCGGGCCCATCGACACCACCAAGAACCCTCTGGCCATCGCAGCCATCGAACAGCACAAGAAGGTGTACGGAACCGAACCCGGTGCATTCTACCTGAATGCGTATGCGGCAACCGAGTGCCTGCTGCAAGGCATCGAGAAGGCGAAGTCGACCGACTATGCGGCCATAGCCAAGTCGCTCCGCTCCAACTGGTTCCAGACCCCGCTCGGCAAGATCAGCTTCGATGCAAAGGGCGACGCCAAGGGCATCGGCTTTGCCGTGTACCAGGTCAAGAACGGCAAGTATGTGGAAATCGGCAAATAACGAACGAAAAAATCCCTGAAAGGGAGCAGGAATCCCCTGCTCCCTTTCCATTCATTCTTCAGAGGAACGTGCCTTAAAGTAACAGGATGGATTACTTCCTAGAACTTTTTTTCGGCGGGCTCACCCGGGGCAGCATCTACGCGCTCATCGCCCTCGGGTACACCATGGTCTACGGGATCATCCAGCTCATCAATTTCGCCCATGGAGAGATCTACATGATCGGCGCATTCACTGCGCTGGTCGTGGCCAGTGCGCTCTCGCTCCTGGGTATGAACGGGCTGTCGCTGCTGATGCTCTCAGGGGTCATCGCCATGATCTACTCCGCTGCCTACGGGTTCACCATGGAGAAGATCGCATACAAGCCCCTGCGGGATGCTCAGCGGCTCTCGCCCCTGATCAGCGCCATCGGCATGTCCATCTTCCTGCAGAACTATGTGCTCCTCGCGCAGACGTCTGATTTCGTTTCCTTCCCCGCGCTGATCGAAGAGTTCCCGTTCATGGAATCCGTCACCATCATGCGCTCTTCGGAGCTTGTGATCGTCGTCACCACTGCGGTGGCCACGACCCTGCTCACCTTGTTCATCAAGTTCACCCGCATGGGCAAGGCCATGCGCGCAGTGGCCCAGGACAAGACCATGGCGATGCTGCTGGGGGTCAACGTGAACCGGGTCATCTCCGCGACCTTCATCATCGGGTCTGCCCTGGCAGCCGTCGGCGGGGTGCTCATCTCATCCCACATCGGCCAGATCAACTTCTACATCGGGTTCATCGCCGGCATCAAGGCATTCACCGCAGCCGTGCTGGGCGGCATCGGAAGCATACCGGGTGCCGTGATCGGCGGCCTGGTGCTCGGTTGGACGGAGAGCTTTGCCACCGGATACGTGTCGAGCGATTACGAGGATGTGTTCGCCTTCGGCCTGCTCGTGTTCATCCTCATCTTCAGGCCTGCCGGAATCCTCGGGAAGACCACCTCGGAAAAGGTGTAGACTTCAGTGGCAATGAAAACGGACTGGAAACCCCTCATGCAGCGTGTCTCGAGCGAGATGATCAAGTCGATCGTCGTATCCCTCTGGTTCGTCTTTCTCACGTTCCCTCTCATGGTCATGAAGATCAGGCCGCTGGACCAGACCATCGAGTGGCGATGGATGAACCTCGTGTATGTGGGGGTGGGTGCGTTTTTTCTCTCCTTTGTCTGGCGCTACCTCATGGCCCGCAAGGAACGTGGTTCGGAAAAGGATGAGGGAGATTCCTGGCAGAAACGCATCGGGATGAAGATCCGCTCCGACAAGCGGATCTCCGTGTCGGGACTCATCGGCGTGGGCATTTTCGTCCTCATCTTTCCGTTCCTGTTCTCCAGCTACCAGACATCCATCATGATCACGGCCCTCATGTATGTGATGCTGGGGCTCGGCCTCAACATCGTCGTAGGCCTCGCTGGCCTGCTCGATCTCGGGTATGTCGCCTTCTACGCGGTGGGGGCATATTTCTACGCGCTCATGAACCACCACTTCGGGATAGGCTTCTGGGCGGCCCTGCCTTTTGCCGGAGGCCTTGCCGCCGTGTTCGGCATCCTGCTCGGGTTTCCCGTGCTCCGGCTGAAGGGAGATTACCTCGCCATCGTGACCCTGGGCTTCGGGGAGATCATCAGGCTCATCCTGGAGAACTGGAACGAGCTGTCCTACGGTCCGAGCGGCATTGCCGGCATCTCCCGGCCCGGGTTCTTCGGGTTCGAGTTCACCCTGCAGCAGCATACGGTCTACCTCTTCTACATCATGGTCGCACTGGTCGCTTTGACCACCATCGTCGTGAGCAGGCTCAGAAATTCGCGCATCGGCCGTGCCTGGATCGCGCTTCGGGAGGACGAGGTGGCCTGTCAGGCCATGGGCATCGACAAGACCAGGACAAAGCTCACCGCCTTCGCCCTGGGTGCCACCTGGGCCGGGTTTGTCGGGTGCATCTTTGCCGCCAAGACCACCTTCATCAACCCGGCGAGCTTCACCTTCATGGAATCCGCCATGATCCTCTCCATCGTGGTGCTGGGAGGCATGGGGTCCATCGTGGGGGTGATGGTCGGCGCACTCGTCCTCATCCTGCTCCCCGAGTATCTCCGGGCCTTTTCCGAGTACCGCATGCTCGCCTTCGGCGCCAGCATGGTGATCATCATGGTCTTCCGGCCCCAGGGCATCATCAGCGGCATCCGGCAGCGCTACGAGTTCAGGAAGCAGCCGCAGCAGGAGGTTTCCCCATGACCGCGCCCCAGCCGGTGCTCGATGTCAGGGGCCTCATCATGGATTTCGGGGGGCTGCGTGCGCTGGACAACATCAACATCCAGGTGAACTCCGGCGAGATCGTTGCCCTCATCGGCCCCAACGGCGCAGGCAAGACGACGTTCTTCAACTGCATCACCGGCCTGTACGAACCCACGATGGGCGACATGATCATCCACACCCCGGGCAAGGCCCCGGTACGGCTGAACAGGCTGAAGCCCAACGTGGTCACCGAGAACGGCCTGGCGCGCACCTTCCAGAACATCCGCCTCTTCCAGAAGATGACGGTGCTGGAGAACGTCATGGTGGCACGCCACTGCAGGACGAAATCCGGCATCGCGGGCGCCATCTTCCGGGGAAGAAAAACCAGGCGCGAAGAGCAGGAGATGGTGGAGCATTCCTACCGGCTCCTCGAGAAGGTGGGGCTCGACTCTTACGTGAACGAGCTTGCCCAGGAGCTCCCGTACGGCGCCCAGCGGCGCCTGGAGATCGCGCGTGCCCTTGCCACCGAGCCGATCCTGCTCCTGCTCGACGAGCCGGCAGCCGGAATGAACCCGAAGGAGACCCACGAGCTCGATCAGCTCATCACCCGGATCAAGGAAGAGGAGGGGGTCTCCATCCTGCTCATCGAACACGACATGAAGCTCGTCATGAGCATCTCGGACAGGATCTATGTCCTCGACTACGGCCAGATGATCGCACAGGGGACGCCCCGGGAAGTCTCCGAGAACAGGAACGTCATCAAGGCGTACCTCGGGGAGGCATTCGATGCTTAAGGTGAAGAACCTCCACTCCTACTACGGGGGCATCCATGCCCTGAAGAGCGTGTCCTTGGAGCTCTCCCAGGGCGAAATCGTGACGCTGATAGGCGCCAACGGGGCAGGCAAGTCGACCACGCTCATGTCCATCTGCGGCATCGTGCCGCCGCGCTACGGCGAGATCTTCTTCATGGGCCAGCCCATCCACCACATGAGCCCGGACAAGATCTTTGCGCTGGGCATCGTGCAGGTCCCGGAGGGCAGGAGGATCTTCGCCGACCTCACCGTGACGGAAAACCTCGACATGGGCGCGTACCTGCGCAACGACAAGGCCGGCATCAGGAAGGACATGGAGTACATCTTCAACCTCTTTCCCCGCCTGGCCGAGCGTCGGCGCCAGCTGGGAGGCACCCTGAGCGGCGGCGAGCAGCAGATGCTCGCCATATCCCGGGGCCTCATGAGCAGGCCGAAGCTCCTGCTGCTGGACGAGCCCTCCCTGGGCCTTGCACCGGTTCTCGTGCAGCTCATCTTCGAGACCATCCAGAAGATCAACCAGGAGAACAAGACCACCATCTTCCTCGTGGAGCAGAACGCGAACATGTCGCTGCGCATCGCGCACCGCGGCTATGTCATGGAGAGCGGCGTCATCGCCCTGGAAGACACCGCCGCAAACCTCCTGAAGAGCGAGAAGGTCAAGGCCGCCTACCTCGGTCTCTAATCCGGGGTCAGGCCTCAACATTTGACATCATTTTCATTCTCTAACGGGTCAGACTTCATGAGTTGACAAGTTCAGCAGCGCTTCGATGGCTGAAAGCTTTTCTTTCAGCGCCTTATTTTTTTCTGCCTGGATCCTCAACCTCCTGTTCGATTGAGCTATGGCGGGCTCATGAACTCCATGAAACCTTGCGATGTCATGCAGGGAATATCCCCCGTATACCTGGCTTGCATACAAGGACAGCTTTCGGCACAGCCTTTCATCAGTGCCTGCAACCCTTTCCGCCGCTGTTTGGATTCTCTCCAACAGCGGGTGTTCACCAAGATGACGCAATGCCGGTACGCCTCGTACATCTCCTGTTTTTACCCGCGCCATAGCCATCTCGATGAACTTTTCCCTTCCCAGGATCGTGGAAGCGTGAACATCTCGAAAGGGATTTTTCTCTGGAAAAGAATCTTCTACAAACCTTCTGTACCCTTCACGGGGCTCACCGACAAAGTATGCTTGAATGAGTTCCGTGATCATCCACCTGGGCTTGGATCTCTCGCCTACATAGATGAGGTAGCTCGACCAGGGGTACTCCGATGGCCTTTGCACCATACCGGCTCTCACCGGATTCAGGTGAATGTATCGAGACAGCTCCAAGCCGTAGCTCTCCTTCTCAACCAGCAGGGCGTTGAACCTGCCCTGAAACAGGTGGCCTGACCGTTCGTGTCTCTTGTTGTAGTACGCTGTATAGCTTGAGTTGATGTGATGCATGATCCGGGAAAGGTCGCCGCATGGGGTCTCGAGCATGAGGTGGTAGTGGTTTTCCATAAGGCAATAGGCATGAAAGCGAGCTCCATGCCGCTCATTTGCCGACTCCAGATATCCGAGAAAACGCTTTCTGTCAGCGTCACCCCCAAAGATGCACTTGCGCTCATTCCCCCGGCAGGTGATGTGGTAAAATGCCCCCGCATACTCGATCCGCAGTGGTCGGGCCATAATGATCCTACCTCTGTTGCAGATTCTTTAACTTTAACTGAGCCATCCTCTGGAAGAAACGGTCCTGCTTTGTCAAATGTAGAGGCCTGACCCTCGCCTCACTCGGCTCAGGGCACAAGCTCGAGACCATCCGGCACAGCGGTGTCTTCACACCCCGACGAGCAGACACTCAGCTTGTCATCCTCGCCCCTGCATATATCGCGCAGCATAAACACCACCTCATTCCATACCGGTATGCCCCGGTATATCCTGAAAGAGGGTATAGTCCGCGCCTTCGCTCCTTCCGAGGTATAATCTTCCTGATTTTTTAAGCCGGTGCGCTCATTTGCCACCAGAGTCCATCCGGAATTGTACATGCTGATATGATACGTGTAATCGCTCAGGGTGAACATCCTCTTGTACGTGGCATCCTCGAGATCATGGACCGCATGGGTGTACTCGCCCTCATTCGAAGAGGCGTTCAACGGATTGTCCGCCCGGGAAAACCTCACGTAGGTGACGGGAATATGCCTTGGTGAGACGTCATACGGGAACTGATCGCCGAGAACCCCCTGCACCTGGGCAAGGATCTGCGGATCGGCGACGTGGTACCAGCTGTTTTCCATGCACAGGTAGTCGGTGCTGTTCATGATGTCCACCGGCGTCGGCTCCGAAATGTCCTTGAACCCGACCCCGACCGCATCCTCCTCGACGAAGCCCCCATTCTTGCCCAGTTTTCCTTTATAAACAAGGGAGAGAGACACGTCGGTCGCCCACAGGGGGAGATCCCGGGGGAGAGTGAACTCAAGCGCAATGGGGTTGCCCCGGGGGATGACATGATCCGAGTTGCTGTCCAATGGAGCGACGATATACTGATACTCTGTCGGGTAGGCGGGGTAAGGGGCCTGATGGTTGATGAGGGGGTCGAACTCAGGCAGTTTGTACTTGATGATGAGCTCGAGTGTCCCGCCTAACATCTCCTCAGTTTCTTCAGAGACATTCTTCGCACGGAGGGTTATGCGGCTGAACCCCTCTTCCCGTGGTTTTGTCGAAATGGAATCCCGGAACGCATAGATCCCGCCTTCCGGGACCGTGATCTCGATCGCCCCCCGGAAGAAATATTTCAGCAACCCTGCGGAATAGGCCACAGCACGGGGAATCAGTCGCTGGGCATAGTCCCCATAGACATTTTCATCCAGGATCGGCGCCTGGTATTCCGCCGATTCCGGAACTAGACCGTAGAGTACGGGAGCCGTGCAGAGGCGATAGCCGGTGTCGCCGTCCTGCACCTTGGTCAGGTACTGCCTGGATACTGTTCCCGAGGAATCCCTCGGGTTCTGGATCTGCATCGGACCGGCATTCACGCTCCCCCAGCTCGGGAAAGGGTAGGCGTCTGTCTTGAAGATCGTGTCCTTGCTGAAGAAATTGTCATTCGCGTACTCGGCCAGACCGATTGGCTGCCCCATGGTAATGGACGGGTTGGTGCCGACATATCGATCCGTATCCACGATCCTGGCGATGGGGATCGGGGCATCGCTGTGGGGGGGAAGGCTGAAGGCGGAGGAGG
>JAJFUP010000299.1 GCA_021372395.1 Deltaproteobacteria bacterium | reverse complement strand
CCTCCTGCTTTTCCGGGGCGAGGCAGAGCCGCTCTCCGGGGGCCTCACCAGGCCGTCCACAGGCGGATCGATGACCTCGATGAACATCCCGTACGGGAAGATGCTCGTGACAACGGCCTTAAACTCCTCACCGATACGCTCGGCCATGAATGACGCGGCCTTGATCTTGAAGGCCTCCATCATGGCCGAATCGGTCAACCTCTCCCTGTCGGAGACCTCGGGGGCTACCTGCTTGAGGTATTTCTGCTGTCTTGCCTGGTCCTTTCCCGCAAGGCCCCGCGAACCGAGCGCCATCTTCACGAGCCGGTGGATGACGAGGTCGGGGTACCTTCGGATGGGAGAGGTGAAGTGGAGGTATCCCCTGCACGCCAGCCCGAAGTGGCCCACGTCCTCCGGTGCATACTGGGCCCGGGGGAGGGACTTGAGGATGTGGAGATGGACAAAGGCCTCCAGCGGGCTGCCCCGGTAGGCATCGGAGATGGCCTGGAGGGCCTGAGAAATCAGTTCCCCCGACCTGGCCGCCTTGCTCAATCCTCTCTGGAGACCGGGAGAAAGCCCGATCTCGGCCAGGGTCTCCTGCAGGGCGAAGAGGTCTTCCTGCCTGGGGTGCTCGTGCACCCGGTAGAGGATGGGCATGTGGTGCCGCTGGAGGAAGGAGCAGACCGTCTGGTTCGCAAGGAGCATGGCCTCCTCGATGAGCTTCTCGGCAGGGCCCTGACGGTTCCTGCTGATGCTTTCCACAGTCCCCTGGCTGTCAAGGGCGATGTCGATGGCCGCGGTATCGAAATCGAGGCTTCCCCTCTTCCTCCTCCTCGTGGTGAGGTGCCTGGCGAGAAGGTGCAGTGCCTGGAGCCGTGAAGCGACCTCGCCGTCAAAACCCTCCCCCGTCGTCTTCCCCTCCAGGAAAGGCCCCACTTCCTCGTAGGTGAGCCGGGCATGAGACCGTATCACGGCCTCGAAGCAGTCGTACGACAGGACCTTTCCCCGAGGGCCGAGGCGGATCTCGAGGGCCATGGCGAGCCGGTCTTCCCGGGGCCTCAGGCTCATGGCGCCGTTGCTGAGCACCTCCGGGAGCATGGGGATGGCGACCTCGGGAAAGTAGACGCTGAAGGAGCGGCTCCTGGCTTCCTGGTCGAGGAGAGAACCAGGCTTCACCACGTGGGCCACATCCGCAATGGCAACGGTCAGGAGAAAGGTGCCGTCGTCCTCTCGCTCGATCCCCACCGCATCGTCGAAATCCCGCGCATGGATGCCGTCGATGGTGAAGAGCACCCGATCCCTCAAGTCTCTCCTGCGCGTAAGCTCGAAGGCCATGTCGATGCGGGACACTTTTGCCGCCTCCTGCTCCACCTCTTCGGGGAACCGCCAGGAAAGCCCATATTTTGCGGAGACGAACCGCAGATCGTCCCCCACTTCCTTCGGTATGTCGAGGGTGCGCGTCACCCTCGCCGTGAGCATGGTCACCCTCTTGGCGGCCTTGGGCGGGTCGATGGCGGCAACCACCATGTCGCCGCTGCGCGCATCCCCCTCGGCGCCCTTCGGGATGACGATCGGATACGGGAAGGGCTTGGCAGGCTCGAGGACACCGTGCTTGCCGCTGCGCGCATACCTGCCGCTGACGGTGAGGCTCGAGCGCTCGAGGATGGACACGACCCGGCCCCGCAGGCCCTTGCGGTCGCGAAATGCGTCTATCTCCACGAGGTCGCCGTCCAAAGCGCTATTCAGTCCTTCCGGTGGGATGAAAACCCCATCGCCTGCACCCTTTTCCTCCACAAAGGCATATCCCTTGGGATTCCAGAACAATCTTCCCCTGATCTTCACTGCTCGCTCCCTTCCCTGGGGGAAATACTATCATTGCGCATCGGCGCGCGCAATGATAGACCAATGAAAGGAGCGTACACGGTGCACGAAGAGCAAACCCCTTCTCTTTCCCTCAAGAAAAAACGCCTGTATGGACCGGATGTCCACCTGATCCATCGCGAGGGCATGACCCTGGTCGAAAAGACGTACCGGAGGCGGACCCTTCCGGTACGCATCCTTGGGAGACTGCTCGTGCGATGGGAGACCGGCATCTATGGAAAGCTCCGGGACATCCCCGGCATACCGGTGCTCACCGCGAGCCCCGATGCCTGCACCCTCACCACCGTGTTCATGGGAGGGCATAACCTGAAGAGAAGCCCGCGGGTTCCGGATGGTGCCTACTTCGAGCGCCTGCGCACCCTCATCGATGCGATTCACGCCAGGGGCGTGTTTCATCTGGACATGCGCAACAGCAGGAATTACGGCATGGATGACAACGGCATGCCGTACCTCGTGGACTTTGCCTCTAGCCTGTACCTGCCATGCAGCGGGTTCCTGGGGCAGCTGCTGTGCACCATCGACTGGATGGGCTACCTGAAGGTCAAGGCAAAGCTCAACCCGGATCTCATCTCTGAAGAGGAGCTAGGCCTGCTCTCCCGGGGCAACACCTTGAGCCTCCTGTGGTTCTTTCCCCGGGCCCTGCGCCTCCTCCGCCACCTATTTCGGCGGGTCGGCCGGTAGAACGCCACGATTTTCGAGCTGTTTCTCCATGCTCGAGATCTGCGCCTTCAGCGGCCGCATCCTGCGGTAGTGCGTCACGGCACGAGGCAGCTCGAGGACGAGGATGGGCACCATGCCCGCGACGAAGAAGATCGCCAGGAGGACCCACATCTGGAGGGGGACGGCCAAGCGGTAGCCCGCAAACGACAGGACGTAGCTCTCCGTGTTCTGGACGCAGAAGATGATCACGACAAGGAGCATGACTATGACGAAGACGATCTTCAGATAGCGCATGTCTCTTGTATACATCGGGCCACAATGAGAAATCAATCCTTATGCCGGGGGTCTCCCGTGCCCTGCACGCACAACAACCTCTGAAAACAGGCAGGAGGACCTGCCTCGCCGGGAACGCCGGATATCCGTTCAGGGGCGCGTAAGGACAGCTAAAATACTATTGTGTTTTTCACAGAGCCCGTATATATTTCATTGTTTGTCCCATCTCACGTTTGCAGGCCATGAAAGGAGCTGTTTCATGCCGAAAATACGATCCTTCCGGGGTATTCGTTATAACCCCGATGCGGTCGATTTGAGTACTGTCTTATGCCCTCCCTATGATGCGGTACTTCC
>JAJFUP010000215.1 GCA_021372395.1 Deltaproteobacteria bacterium | reverse complement strand
CATGGCGACTACCGCATGCCGGTCTATGGCCCCGCATCCGTCCAGGAGCTCTACGACATCACCATGCGGGCCTTCGACGTGGCGGATTGCTTCCGGACCCCGGTGATGATCCTCGGGGACGGCATGATGGGCCAGATCGTCGAGCCGGTCGTTCCCCATGAAAGGGATGCCCTGGAGCTTCCCTTGAAGGACTACATCCTCGACGGCGCCGAAGGAAGACCGTCACGCATCGTCAAGTCCCTGATCCTGGATGTCCGGGAGATGGAGGAGCACAACTGGAAGCTCAAGCGCAAGTACGATCTCATGAAAAAGAAGCTCCCCCTCTACGAGGAGTACCTGACCGAGGACGCGAAGCTCACCGTGGTGGCCTACGGTACCGCGGCGAGGATTGCCAAGGGCGCCGTGAACCGCGCCCGGAGCCACGGGCTCAAGATCGGCCTCTTCAGGCCCATCACGCTGTGGCCTTTCCCGGATGAAGCCATCGTCAACCTCACCAAGAAGACGAAGCTCCTGCTGGTCTTCGAAATGAGCACCGGCCAGATGATCGACGATGTCAGGCTCGCCGTCGAGGGAAGGGTCGACTGCGAGTTCTACGGCAGGCCCGGCGGAGTCGTCCCGGCCCCTCAGGAGATCTCCCGGATCATCGAGAGGCACTGGCTGCAGAAGGAACTGCAATGAAGAAGATGTTCACCAGGCCCCGATGCCTCAAGCCCGCCGTGTTCCATTACTGCCCCGGGTGCGGCCACTCCATTCTGCACAGGCTGGTGGCCGAGCTCATAGACGAGATGGACCTGCGGGGCAGGATCATCGGCATCCCCCCGGCAGGTTGCGCGGTGCTCGCCTACAACTACTTCGACATCGACATGTGCGAAGCGGCCCACGGCAGAGGGTGTGCCGTGGCCACGGGCTTCAAACGGGCACAGCCCGACAAGATCATCTTCACCTACCAGGGGGACGGCGACATGGCCGCCATCGGGACTGCCGAGACGATACATGCAGCCAACCGCGGAGAGATCATCACCAGCATATTCGTGAACAATGCCGTCTACGGCATGACCGGCGGGCAGATGGCCCCCACCACCATGCTCGGGCAGAAAACCTCCACTTCGCCCTATGGCAGGAGATCGAACGTCGAGGGTTTCCCGCTGAAGATCACGAACCTCATCGCCATGCTCGAGGGCGCCGCATACGTCACGCGTACCTCGCTCGCGACGCCGGCCAAGGTCATGGCGACGAAGAAGGCCATCAGGAAGGCCTTCGAGGTGCAGCTCTCGGGGATCGGGTACTCGCTGGTCGAGGTGCTGTCGCCCTGCCCCACCAACTGGAAGCTCTCTCCCCGGGAAGCCTTCACCTACCTGGAAGAACGCATGGAGAAGGAATACCCTCTCGGGGTGCTCAAGGACAACACCAAGACCAAGAACGGCAAGGATCTGAACGATGCTCCATAAGACGATCATGAGCGGGATAGGCGGACAGGGGGTCCTGTTTTCGGGCCTGTGCCTCGCCTGGGCAGCGATGCTCGAAGATCACTACGTGACCTACCTCCCGGCCTACGGCGCGGAGATGAGGGGCGGAGTGACCTCGTGCACCATTGCCATCTCGGACGAAGAGATCGCATCGCCGGTGGCGTCGTCGCCGGATTTCCTGGTGGTTATGGACAACGAGTCGCTGCTGAGGCTGCAGAACCAGAGCGCATCGGGCGGGGAGGTGTTCATCAACACCAGCATCGTGACCGACAGGCCCGTACGGACAGACCTCGAGGTGGTGGATATCCCGGTAAACGACCTCGCAAAGACAAGCGTGGGGGAGCAGTACGCAAACATGGTGATGCTCGGGGCCTTCGTGTGCCGCACCCGCCAGGTCAGGCTCTCGACCATGATCGACCATATGGACCTGATCCTCGGGAAGTCGAAGGCAAAATTCAAGGACAAGAACATCCAGGCCTTGAAGATCGGGTATGAATATTTTCAGAAGGAGAAGTAGGTCATGCCTGTCAAACAACTGCGTCTAGAGACTGCGAATGTGTCCGGGAAACTCTCCTATCTGAGCGACGTGCTGGCCAAGCACGGGGTAAATATCCGCGCCATCTCCGTGGGTCAGGAATCGACGGAGATATCGTCCATCTGCATCATCGTCGACGACCCCAAGAAGGCGAAGAACGCGTTGAACGCCGAGGACATCGATTTCGTGGAAACCGACGTTCTCGCCGTGGAGATGCCGGACCATCCGGGCGGGATGAATGCCGTCCTCAGGCCGCTGCGTGATGCCAAGATCAACGTCATTACCATGTATCCCTACATCGGGCGGGCCTCAAACCCCATCATGATCATGGACGTGGACAACACCAAGGACGCCACCGATGTGCTGAAACGGAACTGGGTCAAGCTCTGGGACAAGGAGCTCTACCGGCTCTAAAAACGCCCCCGTGAGCCTTCCGGGGCTCTTCTCATGCCGGCTGCCGTTCCCTGTCGAGGCGTGCCATGGTGATCCGGCCCACCTTGACGATAATCTCATAGGCGTTTACCGCAGACATCACGATACCGAAACCGGCGGGCAGCAGCCGCGATTTTCTCCTGAAGGGAAGGATGCGCTTCAGGAATTTCCTCACCCCCTTGTTCACGCCTATGTTCACGAATCTCTGGGGAAGCATCGTGGTCATGATCTTCCGGATGACCGTGTCGGAGCCGCTCTCCCGGCCGGACTCGGTGATCCCATAGGCCTCGCCGAGGACCTCGATGACGAAGTTCTCGAGGTCCTGCCCGCCTTCGAGCCTCCCGCCGTGGAGCACCCTCATGGCAAGGACGAGCTTGACCCCCTGGTCGAGGATGAAGAAGTCCTCGATGCCGATCATCCCCAGGGCAATGACGGTGCCGATGCCCGGAACCGCCGACGGAAGGTTGATCAGCGCGTTCCGGATCGCCTGGCCCTGGGCCATCTCCTCGACGAGGTTCTGAAAGGCGATCTTTTCCCCGTCGGACGAGACCCTCTCCCGGGCCATCTCCGCCAGCGAGAGGGCGTTGCGGGTGTTGCCGCGGACAAGGCTCCTGATGAGCGTCCTGAAACTCCCGCTCATGGTTGAGAGGATATCCGTCTCGTTTCTCTGTGGCGTTTTCATCAGTACCTGCCGGGAATCACTCATAATCGGACATGTACAAAAAGCGCATGATGTGCTATCTAATGGGATGTGTAATAATTTGTAAAGAGGTCAATATTGACAGATCGCTCTTTTTCCCATAATGGTTCATCTCTCTTGAGCGTTGCGGTGCAAAGACCTCTGTGCTTGGCATAACACATAGGGAGGAAAAGTCATGGGTATAAAGTCCATTCAAGACTTGGACTTGAAATCGAAAAAGGTTCTGATCAGGGTGGATTTCAATGTTCCGCTCGACGAAAATAGCAACATTACCGACGATGTCCGCATCAAGGCAGCCCTGGCCACCATACAGTACGCCGTCAACAAGAGGGCGAAGGTCATCCTCATGTCCCACCTCGGCAGGCCGAAGGGCAAGATCGACAAGAAGAAGAGCCTCATCCCGGTGGCACGGAGGCTCTCCGAGCTGCTCGGCACGAGCGTCAACATGGCCCCGGACTGCATCGGCGACAAGGTGAAGGCCATGGTGGACGAACTGAAACCGGGCGAGGTCCTCATGCTCGAGAACCTGCGGTTCCACATCGAGGAGGAGAAGAACAACCCCGAATTTGCCCGGGCGCTCGCATCGCTCGGCGAGGTCTTCGTGAACGACGCCTTTGCAACGGCACACAGGGCGCATGCATCGAACGTCGGGATCTGCGATTACATCAAGGAAAAGGCGGCAGGCTTTCTCCTCATCAAGGAAGTCGAGTATATCAACAGGGCGCTCAAGGACCCGAAGCGTCCTTTTGCAGCGATTCTGGGCGGGGCCAAGGTCTCGGACAAGCTCGAGCTCCTCGAAAACTTTCTCGAGAAGGTGGACAAGATCATCATCGGCGGCGGCATGGCCTTCACCTTCGTGAAGGCGCTCGGCCAGGAAACCGGAAAGTCGCTCGTCGAGGACGATCTCCTGGACTCGGCACATGCCATCATGGAAAAAGCCAAACTCAAGGGGGTCAAGTTCTACCTGCCCGTTGACTGCTCCTGTGCAGCCGGGCCGAAAGAGGGTCTCCAGACGTCCTTCCGGACCATCCAGGAGATCCCGGAGGATCTCATGGGTCTTGACATCGGGCCAGCTTCCATCGCGCTCTTTTCCGAGGCATTGGGCGACTGCAACACCATCGTCTGGAACGGGCCCATGGGTGTCTTCGAGATCGATGCCTTCGCTGCCGGAACGTTTGCAGTCGCAAAGGACGTGGCCGCGTCCCGTGGGCTGACCATCGTGGGCGGCGGGGATACGGATTCGGCGCTCCAGAAGGCCGGGCTGACGGACAAGGTGGATTTCATCTCCACGGCAGGCGGGGCCTTCCTGGAGATGCTCGGGGGCAGGGTGCTGCCCGGGGTTGTGGTTCTGGAACAGTAGGTACGCACATGAGAAGACCCCTGATCGCGGGAAACTGGAAGATGTTCAAGACGGCCGAGGAGGCTCACGTCTATGCGGAAGAGCTCTCCCGCCGCGTCTCGGGTGTCGAAAACAGGGAGATCCTCGTGTGCCCGCCATCTGTATACATCCACCCTCTTGTCAGGGCCTTCGCCGATTCACCGGTGATGATAGGTGCCCAGAACGTCTTCTGGGAGGACGAGGGGGCATACACCGGCGAGGTGAGCGCGCCCATGCTCAGGAGCCTGGGGGCCCGCTTCTGCCTCATCGGGCACTCCGAGCGCAGACAGTACTTCCTGGAGACGGACGCGACGGTGAACCAAAGACTGAAGGCGAGCCTCAAGGCCGGGCTCACCCCCATCGTCTGCGTGGGGGAGACACTGAAGGAACGACAGGACAACACCACGATCGAGAGGGTCAGTTCCCAGCTGACAAACGGGCTCAAAGACGTGTCGACCGACGATGCCTCCCGCATCGTGATCGCCTACGAACCCGTCTGGGCCATCGGCACCGGAAAGACCGCCACCCCGGAGATCGCCCAGGAGGTCCACGGCGTCATCAGGTCACTTCTTGCCGGGATCTTCGGTGCCGAGAGGGCGGGCCTGATCCGCATTCTCTACGGCGGGAGCGTGAAGCCCGACAACATCGACGTGCTTATGGCAAAAGAGGATATCGACGGTGCCCTGGTGGGCGGAGCAAGCCTCGATGCAGCATCATTCGAGAGAATAATCCGATATAGAGGGTAGTAAAATGCATGCAGTAATCTTAACCATCCACATTGTGGCTTGTATCTGTCTGATCATTGCGGTGCTCCTGCAGGCCGGCAAGGGCGCAGACATCGGGGCTGTCTTCGGCGGGGCAGGAAGCCAGGCCCTTTTCGGGAGCGTCGGCCCGGCCGACTTCCTCAACAAGGCAACACGGATCCTGGTGGTCGTCTTCATGCTCACCTCGCTCACGCTCGGGTACTTCGCGTTTGAGAAGCCCACCAAGAGCATCATGACCACGACACAGACACCGGCACCCTCCCCGCAGGGAGTCCCTGCGGGACCTGCCGCACCCGCTGTCCCCGGTGCACCCCCTGCAACCGCGACACCCCCTGCACCGGCCATGCCCGTCACACCTGCGCAGCCCGTTGTCCCGGGACAATAGGACGGTTCCGGAATCCCGCAGCCGCCGTGCGCCCTGCAATCAGGGGCCGGCGGCCAGCCATGCCATTCTCCCGAAAGCCCGGCGCACTCATGTGCCGGTTGCGCGCCTTGAAGAGACCTGCTCTTTTCACGCGTCAGTTCCCTGAACCTTTATCTGACACGTCTGTCGGTCGCCATTTGACAGAATCATGCATTCAGTGTTAGCTCTACATATCAGGAAGGGGGGAAAATCCAATGTACTGGAACCACGAAACCGAATGCATCCCCAGGGATCAACTGGAGGAACTTCAGCTCAAGAGGCTTCAACAGACCGTGGAGAGGGCGGCTTCGTCTCCCTTCTACAGCAGTCGCGGCCTCAAGGATCATGCCATCACCTCGCTTGCCGACGTCCGGAAGCTGTCCTTCACCACCAAGCAGGACCTCCGGGATGCGTACCCGTACGGCATGGTGTGCACCTCTCTCGATGATGTCGTGAGGCTCCACTCATCCTCGGGAACCACCGGGATCCCCACCGTGATCTACCATTCTGCGGGGGACATCGACCGGTGGACCGATCTCGTGTCGCGGTGCCTCTACATGATGGGCGTCAGGAAGAACGACGTGTTCCAGAACATGATCGGATACGGCCTGTTCACCGGGGGGCTCGGTCTCCACTACGGGGCAGAGCGCATCGGGTGCCTCACCATCCCCTCGGGGCCCGGCAACACCAAGAGGCAGTTCAAGTTCATGAAGGAGTTCGACACGACCGTCATCCATGTGATCCCGAGCTATGCGCTGCACCTCGCAGACACTCTGGAGTCCATGGGGGTAGACCCCAGGAAGGAATTCCCCTTCCTGAAGTCCGCCCTCCTCGGTGCCGAGCCCCACTCTGAGGAGACCAGGAAGAAGGTCGAGGAGTTCTTCGGCATCGATGCCTACAACTCCTATGGCCTGTCCGAGATGAACGGCCCCGGCGTGGCCTTCGAGTGCCCCGAGAAGACCGGCATGCACATCTGGGAAGACGCATACCTGGTGGAGATCGTGGACCCCGAGACCCTGCAGCCGGTCCCGCCGGGAACTACGGGCGAACTCATCCTCACCACGCTCACCAGGGAGGCCATGCCCATCATCCGCTACCGCACCAAGGACCTCACCTCTATGATCACCGAGGAATGCGCGTGCGGAAGAACCCACCGGAAGATCACACGGTTCACGGGCCGCAGCGACGACATGATGATCCTCAAGGGCGTGAACATCTTCCCGGTCCAGATAGAGGCCGTGCTCAACGGTACCCGCGGGGTGGGACGCAACTACCAGATCATCCTGGAGTCCAAGGGCCACAACGATCACATGATCGTGAAGGTGGAGATCGACTCGAGTCTCTCCATCGATGACTTCAAGTCGCTCGACAAACTTCGGCAGAATATCGTCAGGGATCTCAGGGACGAGATCCTCATCACGCCGGACGTCGACCTGTGCGCCCCCGGCAGCATCCCGGTTGCCCAGGGCAAGGCGATACGGGTGATCGACAACCGCACCCTCTAAGCACAAACTCGTCCTCGGGCGGTTCGGAAAATCCTCCGAACCTCCCGAGGACGTCAGCTCCCGGTATCCATCCGGGGAGAAGGGGAACTCCTTCCCCCGGTCGAAAATACATTTCTCCACCCACCCGGTTCTTCCGAGGTTTTCGTGAGGCGTCCCCGGCAGGCTTCCATGCACGGTCCTCGCTTGTGCCCCGAAGGGCGGGCGGGACGGATGTGCTTTGATCGGGTGAGGCCGGAGCGGTTGTTGAGGGAATAGGGCATCCCCGTAAGTTCTTCGGCGTGTTTGCACGGAAAAAGACAGTCAGCCCCACTGAAGGGCTGTGGTGAGGGATCTTGCGCCTTTTGCTAGTGCGGATCCATCTTGTTCTTGTCCTCGATATCTCCTTTGGCCGATTTATCGGACTGAGAGTCAGTCATGGAAGATTTGAAGTTTTTGATGCCCTTTCCCAGGGCACTGCCTACCTCGGGCAACTTTCCTGCTCCGAAGATAACCATTACGATTACCAGAATGACAATAAGCTCTGTCATGCCGAGTCCGCCAAACATGGGTGCCTCCTTGTCGCTATAGCCTTTTCATGCCTGTGGGCCGCCTGAGAGTCTTCTCTCTCCGGCTGCCCGCCTAAGTTCATCCTTTGTGCTTATCCTCGCTTACCATACTTGTTTGGCGCAGGCAACTGATGATGGAAGAACAGGGAACGTCGTCTCCCATCGTGTCCTCATTCATATTGAGCTTACCCGAGGAATGCACTACACTCACCAGCGATGCAAAGAGAATTTTGCCTGAGATGTCTGTATATCGACCTGAACTCGAGGCGGGCCCGCAGAGCCTCCCTCGATCCGTCTCTGTCGCGGTCATTCCTCGGCGGCCGGGGCATCGGCATCTGGTTCCTGGCCGGATCGCCCAGGACAGAAGCCCTGAGCACGCAAGCCCCTCTCATCTTCGCCACAGGTGCGCTCACCGGCTCGCGTATCCCCTCGTCGGCCAGATTGTCCGTCTCGGCCTTTTCCCCGCTCACGGGAACCGTGTGCAGCTGCTCGGTGGGAGGAGGCCTCTGCGTGCAGATGAGAAAGGCGGGCGTCGACATCATCCATGTCACGGGCAGGGCCGACCGGGATCTTGCCCTTCTGATCCATGACCAGGAGGTGAAGTTCGAAGACGTCGACCTGCCTGCCGATGCCTCACTGAGCATGATTTTCGAAGGACTGCGCCCCTTCGGAGGGTCGGCGGCAGCCGTGGGACCGGCAGCCATGAAAGGCTGCAGCTATGCCTCCATCATGGTCGACTCCCTCTTCGCCTCCGGCCGTGGAGGCCTCGGGCTCGTCATGGCTGCAAAGAACCTCAGGGTTGTGGCCGTAAAGGGCAGCGGCAGCTCAAGCCCTAAGGTGTGCGACAGGCGGGGAGAAGAGGCGGCCCGCAGCGACATCATCCGGCTCTTCGACGCCTCTCCCGCTGTCATGGGGAGATCCGGGATCAGCCGGTTCGGCACAGGCGCACTGGTGGATCTCATGGCCTCCCGGCGCATGATGCCCACGGCCAATTTCCGCAGGACCTTTTTCCAGGACTACCGGGCCTTCAGCGCTTCTTCGGTCCGGGACAACCAGCAGCCCGGGCACTACGGGTGTCACGGCTGCCCCATCGCCTGCAAGCAGAAGTCGTCTCACGAGATACCGGAATACGAGACCCTGTCGCACTTCGGTGCCCTGAACGAGAATGCGGATCTGGCCTCCATCATCGAGGCCAATCACCTCTGCAACGAAGC
>JAJFUP010000212.1 GCA_021372395.1 Deltaproteobacteria bacterium | reverse complement strand
GCTCCTTTTCAATCAGTACTCACGCCTCTTTTGCGGTCATGCTCCCCGGCTGTTCATGGCGGGTTGCCCGGTCGATTCCCTGACGCTCATCCACAGAGGCCCGGTCGTGTCTATCTTCTTCCTGCCCTTCATGCATATCGCATTGGGTATGTGCACATAGACGTTGTTCCACAGCCCGATGAGGATATCGGTCTTTCCGCTCATGCCTGCATGAACCGCCATCTGGGCGAGAAACCCGCAGAATATGGAATCGGATGCATTCGCCACCACGCTCCTGATGACATAGCTCGGATCGATGTACTTGAGGTTCATCTCCATGCCCCGCATGTGGAAATGACGTTCGATGTTGTCCTTCAACAGGATGCCGATATCCCCCTTTTTCAGGTTGCCCGAGGCGTCCTTGTCTTCGGGCAGACCCGCGAAGAATTTCTGTCCGGCGCCCTCAGCCGCCACGATCACGGCATGGCCACGGGCCCTGACCCTCGCTTCGAGCAATGCGAGAAACCCATCTTCGCCTTCCAGGTCGAAATCCTCCTCCGGTACGAGTACGAAGTTGGCTTCTCTGGCTGCCAGTGCGGCATTGGCGGCAATGAATCCCGAATCTCTCCCCATCACCTTCACGAGCCCCACCCCGTTGGGTGCACCCGTGGCCTCCACGTGCGCACACTGGATGACCTTCCGGGCCTCCTCCACGGCGGTATCGAACCCGAAGGTCTTTGATACGAAATGGATATCGTTATCGATAGTCTTGGGGATGGCGATCACGGAACACTTGAAGCCCCGGGAAAGGGATTCTCTTGCCACGGCGGATGCCGCCTTCAGGGTTCCGTCTCCGCCGATGAAGAACACGATGTTCATGTTCAGCCTCTCAATGGCATCCACGATCTCCAATATGTCCTGGGATCCCCGGGAAGATCCCAGCACCGTACCGCCGAGCTCGTGTATGTGCTCCACATACGCAGGGGTGAGCTCGATGAGCGGGTGTTTGTATCGCGGGATGAATCCCTGGAGCCCGTAGGTCACTCCATAGATGTTCTCCACCTGATAGACATGATACAGCTCGAGCACGATGCTCCGGATCACGTCGTTGATGCCGGGACACAACCCACCGCAGGTGACGATACCGCATTTCGTCTTGGAAGGGTCGAAAAAGATTTTCCTGCGAGGCCCGGCCAGTTCGAAGGAATGAGGGCTCACATCATCTGTCCTGCATACCTGGTAATGGCCCAGGGATGTATTTACCACCACACGCTCGGCATCATCAACGAATAAGGTGGTCCCCTTTACCGGCGAATCGATGGTTGCCTTGCCGAGAGATTGAATCGTCGTATCGAGATCTTCTCCAAATTCATCGAAATACACGCAAGCCCTCCGTCTACGCTTGTTTATCGGATATCGAGGGTATATTCTTTATCGTCATTGCTTGGGCTATTCTACCACAGAATCTCCTCCGAGAGTACCTTC
Source organism: Deltaproteobacteria bacterium (assembly GCA_021372395.1). GTDB lineage: Bacteria > Desulfobacterota > Desulfomonilia > UBA1062 > UBA1062 > MWEI01. Next base: position 25,535 of record JAJFUP010000212.1, on the reverse strand, counting down.
TCGTGTGTTGAGTGCCCCCTGGCTCACAATGCTCCCCGAGCAGAGGCTTCCACGGAAAGGAGCTCTGTGCTATAGGCCTATAATATGGCCAAGGACAGCGTCGACAAGACGCAGGAAGAGCTCCTGGAGGAGATGGCCAAGGCCCTGGGTCACACCGGAGACCAGCTCGAATCCGTCCTCATGGAGCTCAAGGAGGTGGAAACCGTCATGGCGCAGGCCAAAAGCATCGGGGAGTACAACTCCCTGGTCGACAGGTTCAATTCTCTTCGCACGTTGGCACTCGCAAGGAGGGAGATGCTCGTCATCCACCGGGAGGCCCTCGGTATCAGGAGACATGGGTACATCGACACGTTCTACCCCATCCCTGGCAAGAAGAGAACGAGGTTCTGACCATGGCCGAGCCGACCCGTTACGACCTCTTCATTGTGGGTGGAGGCCCGGGGGGATACACCGCGGCCCTGCTCGGTGCAAAGAAAGGGTTGCGTGTGGGGCTTGCAGAGGGCTCTCACCTCGGGGGCACCTGCACGAATACCGGGTGCATCCCTGCCAAGAGCTACATCGAGAGCATCAACCTCTACACACAGATCCAGTCTGCCCAGCGTTTCGGCCTCCAGGCCCAGTCTTCCCCGCCGGGGCTCCTGACCCTGAACAGGAGAAAGACGAGGATCGTGGGGCGACTCGTCAAGGGCATCGAGTACCTGCTCAATAAGGCCGGTGTCACGGTGTATCACGGGCATGCCGAGTTGGCCGGAAAGAACACGGTCAGGGTGGCCGATGAGGAAATCCGCTGTACGTCGCTCATCATCGCCTCGGGTTCGCAGCCGAAGAGGCCTGCCATGTTCGATCTCCCGGGGATCTGGACGAGCGAGGACATCTTCGAGGTAACCGAGGCCCCTTCCTCGCTGATTATCATCGGGGGGGGTGCCATTGGAATGGAGATGGCGCATGTGTTCGGGAACCTCGGCACCGAGGTGACGGTGATCGAGGCCCTCGAACGGGTCCTGGCCACCGAGGATGAGGACGTATCCAGAGAGCTGGCCAGGCTCTACAGGAAGATTCGTTTCCTCACCTCCGCCCGCATACAGGCCCTCGATGCATCTTCCGGATTCACGCTCACGGTCGAATCCCCGGGGGGTACCAGGACTGTCACCGGGCAGCACCTGCTCCTGTGCATCGGCCGGCAGCCGCGCATCCCGGCCGGTGTCCCGGAGCTGGGTGTCTCCCTCGGCACCTCGGGGAGCATCGAGGTGGACGGTTTCATGCAGACGGACGTCCCGGGTGTATATGCGGTGGGTGACGTGACCGGTCAGCACATGTATGCCTATGTTGCCGCGAAAGAGGCCGAGATTGCCATCGATCACATGACCGGTGGATCCAGGTCCATGGACTATTCCTTCATCCCGTCGGTGGTCTTCACGAGCCCCGAGGTGGCATCGGTGGGCAAACGCTTGAGCGAGATGGACCCTTCGGTCACGAGGAAGGGCACATTCCCGGTCTCTGCCCTAGGCAGGGCACGGACCATGGATGCTTGTGACGGTTTTGCCCATGTGTACTGCACCCCGGCAGGAAAGATCGAGCGCATAACCATCATGGCCCCCCACGCCACGGAGCTCATCTCCTGGGCAACACTGGCCGTCTCCTTGGGGCTCGGTCTCGAAGAGTTCCTGAAACCCCACTACCCCCACCCCACCCTGGCGGAGCTGCTCAAGGAGGCTGCAGAGGATGCGCTCGGCCTGAGCGTGCACAAACCATGACTGAAAAGGGCTGGAGCCGATACGGAGCTGGATGCTTGACACGCTTTGCGAAAACCTGTTAAGGCTCAGCACCCAGGAGGACACACATGAACATAGATCTCGATTTCAAAAAGCAGGAAGGGCTTGTCCCTGCCATCGTGCAGGACGCCGGGACCGGCGAAGTCCTGATGCTCGCATATATGAGCCCCGAATCCTTCGAAGAGACGCTGCGGACCGGGCGGGCATGCTACTACAGCCGCTCGCGGAACAAGCTGTGGAGAAAGGGAGAAGAGTCCGGCAATGTGCAGGAGGTCGTGGAGGTCCGCATCGACTGCGATGACGACACCATCCTTCTGAAGGTGAACCAGGTGGGCGGGGCTGCGTGCCACACGGGAAACCGGTCATGCTTCTTCCGGAAAATTATGGGCGACTGCCTGATTGAAGATGGGGAGCAGGTGTTCGACCCGAAAGAGGTGTACAAGTCATGAGTCTGATCCGTCTTGCCATACCCAAGGGAAGCCTCCAGACCTCGACCATCGACCTGTTCAAGGATGCGGGATGGGCTATCAGCACCTCATCCCGCAGCTACTTCCCCACCATTGACGACCCGGAGATCGAATGTGCCCTGGTGAGGGCACAGGAGATATCGAGGTACGTGGAATCAGGCCTTTTCGACCTTGCACTGACCGGGAAGGACTGGATTCTCGAGAACAACTCCGACGTGGTCGAGGTGGCCGACCTGATCTACTCCAAGGTGACCCACAGGCCGGCGAAGTGGGTGCTCGCGGTGGATAACAAGTCCGGCATCCAGAAGGTCGAAGACCTCGAGGGCAAGAAGATCTCAACCGAACTGGTGAACTTCACGAAGCAGTTCTTCAAGCAGAGAAACATCAATGTCGAAGTCGAGTTCTCCTGGGGCGCCACCGAGGCAAAGGTCGTGGAAGGCCTGGCAGATGCCATCGTCGAGGTGACCGAGACCGGCTCCACCATCAAGGCGCACAACCTGAAGATCGTGGATGTGCTGCTGGTGACGAACACCAAGCTCATCGCCAACAAGGAAGCCTGGAGAGATCCCGAGAAACGCGCCAAGATCAACCAGATATCGCTCATGCTGAAATCGGCGCTCCAGGCAACAGGCATGGTGGGGCTCAAGATGAATGCGCCCAAGGACAAGCTCGATGCCATCATCAAGATGCTTCCCTCCCTCACTTCGCCCACGGTTTCCCCGCTCCACGATTCTCACTGGTACTCGCTGGAGATCATCATCAACGAGTCCCATTCCAGGGATCTCATGCCTGAGCTCCTCAAGGCGGGCGCGAGGGGCATCATCGAATATCCTCTGAAAAAGGTCCTGGACAGTTGATCATCCTCAAGACGCCACAGGAAATAGCCACGATGCGGGAGGGCAACCGGGTGCTTGCCCTCCTGTTCGAGCACCTCGAACAGTTCATCCAGCCGGGCGTCACCACTGCCGAGCTCGACAAAGAGGCCGAGATCTTCATCCATTCCTACAATGCCCTGCCTGCCTTCAAGGGCTACAGGGGATATCCTGCGACCCTGTGCACCTCTGTCAACGAGGAGGTGATCCACGGCATCCCGGGCCCGCATCCGCTCAAGGAAGGCGACATCGTCAGCGTCGACGTGGGCACCCTGTTTGACGGCTTCTACTCGGACTCCGCCAGGACCTTTGCCGTGGGAACCGTGTCGCAGAAGGCGCAGCGGCTCATGGACGTCACGAAGAGCGCCCTCTACGAAGGCATCAATCATGCCGTGGCCGGCAACCGTCTCCACGACATCTCCGCTGCCATCCAACACGTCGTGGAGACAGCGGGATTCTCCGTGGTGAGAGAATTCGTGGGACACGGCATCGGCAGAGCGCTCCATGAAGACCCCCAAATCCCCAACTTTGGCAGGAAGGGTACCGGGCCGATCCTCCAGGAAGGTATGACCATCGCCATTGAACCCATGGTGAACGAGGGAACCTGGAAGGTTCACATCCGCAATGACGGATGGACCGCCGTGACTGCAGACGGTTCTCTGTCTGCCCACTTCGAGCACAGCATAGCCATCACGGGGAATGGACCGGTGATTCTCAGCGCGCTGTAGGAAGAGGTGAGGGATCGGGGGCTTTCATCAGCTCCTACTGCGATCCTCTCCCCTTGATGGCTACCTTGAGGGTCTGGAAGATGATCGCAAGGTCAAGCCAGAGAGTACGGTGCTTCATGTAGTACAGCTCGAACTTCAGCTTCTCCTTGGCATCCTCTATGGTATCGCCATACGGGTAGTTGATCTGCGCCCAGCCGGTTATTCCGGGTTTCGCATGCATCCTGAGCGCGTAGAAGGGGATCGCCTTTTCCAGCGTGTTCACGAAGTAGCGTCTTTCGGGCCTGGGCCCCACAAAGCTCATGTCATTCCTGATCACATTGATGAACTGCGGCAGCTCATCGATCCTCAGCTTCCTGATGATCCTGCCCACGCGCGTGACCCGAGGATCGTTCTCACTGGCCCACTGGGGGCCGTCCTTCTCGGCATCCTGTCTCATGGACCTGAACTTGATCACGTTGAAATCCTTGCCATCCTTCCCCACCCTCTGCTGGAGGTAGAAGATAGGCCCGGGAGATTCAAGCCGGGTGGCAACAGCGGTGAGCAGCATGAGAGGTGAGGTGATGACGAGTCCCGCCATGGCGAAGATCAGGTCGAATATCCTCTTGATGATATCCTGGAAGCGGGAGCTCTGGTACCCTTTGGTGAATATGATGGAGCTCGGCCTGATCTCCTCGACGAGGATCCTCCCGGTTACCTGCTCATAAAAGGTGGGACCGTCTATGACATCACACAAGGTGAACTTGATGTGAAGCAGGTCTTCGATGGGCAAGGTGCCCCGCCAACCGTCGGGTGCGATCACGAGCACGTCAGGATCGATTCTCTGGACGATCTCGGTGAGATCCGCAGCATCGCCGAGACATCGGAACGGCAAATCCCAGTTGCTCCGGCCGATGTAGCCTTCGAACATGACCGGGTAGCCCCCTGCTTTCATCTCCCTGAACAGGAACAGGGCATTTTCCCCATCGCCGAGCACAACAGCCCTCCTGCCGGCATACTGGGTAAATCTCAGTCTGAGATAGATCACGCGGAAAGAAAGGGTGAGGAGCAGGGTGATCACCAGTGCCATGAGGAGCACATCCCTCTCCAGCCCCATGAACGGGAGTATATAGTACAGGAACGCCAGTAAGATGAGGGTGAGCCCTCCACCGAGCAGGATGGAGGATACCAGCTCCGAGGCCCTCTTCCAGTACTTCCAGTTGTAGAGATCCTGGAAATAAAAACAGATCAGCGTCACGAGCGTATATACGCATGCCTTCAACCACAAGAGCTCGTCCGGGAGGGAGACCCCCGGGAGCAGTCTCTGGATGAACTTCGCAAGGAAAACCGATCCGGTTATACCGGCCAGGTCACAGAAAAACAGTACTGCTACTGAATAGAGCCGTCTCCTCATGGTTCTCTACATCGACATACCATATCCGTTTTCTTAACAGGTAGTTGTCCCAAATTCATCATGGACACCCCGACGAGATGCCGCACATCGAGCCTCGTTCAAATGCAGCATGGATGAACTCTTCTCCGGCCATCGAAAGAAGCGCCCGTATTCTCACACTCCCCCCAGCAGCACAGGACAATGATCACGCACTCTGCCGACCCTCCATCGAAGTGCCCGCAGCCCCCTGTTCACCGGGTCTTCTCAGCTATGATCATCGGTTACTCGTCACTGTTTCCGAGAAGTCCCGACCGAAGGAGAAAATAAAGCAGCTGTATGACCGCCATCGCAGCAGCAGCCACGTAGGTGAGTGCGGCCGCAGAAAGAACCTTCCGCGCTCCCTGCACCTCGGTATCCGAGAGAATTCCTGTCGCCGGGAGGGCCTGCAAGGCTCTGGAGGAGGCATTGAACTCAACCGGCAGGGTGACGATCTGAAAGAGCACGGCAAAGGTGAAGAACAGAATTCCGGCCATGATAAATGACTTTGCCATGAAGATGAAGCCTATGATGAGGAGCGGCCACGCGAGGTTCGACCCCAGCGAGGAGATGGGAACAAGTGCGCTCCTTAACTGGAGCGGGGCATATCCCCGGGCGTGCTGTATGGCATGGCCTGCCTCGTGCGCGGCGACACCTACACTCGCGAGGGAATCACCGGCATAGACCCCCTCCGACAACCTCAATACCCGGGAACGGGGGTCGTAATGGTCGGACAAAAAGCCCCTGCTCAACTCGATGGAAACATCGGTTATGCCTTCTGAGTCAAGGATGCGGCGTGCCGCCTGGGCACCGGTCACCCCGCGGGATGTGGCAACCTTCGAATACCGGGAATATGTCGATTTCACCCTGAACTGGGCAAACAGGCTCAGGAGAAACGCCGGAACGATCATGATGATATAGAGCGGATCAAAGAACATTCGTATCCTCCGTTTTTCTCTTTGAATATTTCATAGTATCTTGAGCAGGGGAAGTCAACACAAGCGGGTTTGCGCACCTGTGCACGGGTCGCGGGCGCGTGATGGTACCTCCATGAAACCGGGCTTTTGATCGCTTCTGCTTCGTTTCTTTTCCTTTGTGTCCAACTATGTTATCGTCGCGTCATTCATCAAAGGGGAGGTTTTATGAGGAGGTACATCACTGCCGTCTGTATACTGCTTGCAATGGTGGCTGTAGTGTCAGGGTGCAGCAAGAGCCCCGAAGAGAAAAAGAAGGATTACCTCGAAAGCGCCCAGAAGTACCTGGATAAGGGCAAGAATGCCGAAGCGGCTATCCAGTACCAGAACGCGCTCCAGATAACCCCGGATGACGTCAAGACGCTCGTCAGCCTCGGAGAAGTTCAGCTCAAGCTCAACCGGCCCCAGGAGGCATACGCTGCTTTTTCCAGGGCCGCTCAGGCTGACCCGAAAAATGTCAAGGCCCGCGAGTACCTCGCTTCCATGCTGCTGCTCGCCAAGAAGTACGACCTGGCGGAGAAACAGGCCTCAGCAATCCTCCAGAACGACCCCAAGAATGTCCTGGCCAGGGAGATCCAGGCCCAGACCTTTTTCATGACCGGGAAAAAGGAGCAGGGCATCAAGGTGATGGAAGATCTCCTCAAGACGCAGAGCCCGACAGAAGATCTCTATGTCAACGGTATCCAGATGTACATGACAGTGGGCAGGTCCGATGATGCACTCTCACTCATCTCCAGGGGAGCCAAGCTCTTTCCCAAATCGCCAAGGCTCCGGTTCCTGGCGAGCGACATCTATGCGTTCAAGAATGATGTGGTATGCGCCAGGAAATGGGCTGAGGATGCGTATCGCGTTGCGCCAGACAACGTCACGGCAGGGGTGGCCCTCGCCATGTTCTACGTGCGCCACCAGATGCCGGATCTCTACCAGGGGCAACTTGCGCAGCTCAAGACGAGATTCCCCAAGAGCCCTGAGCCCCTCATCCTCGAATCCACCATGCTCCGCCAGAAACGCGATCCGGACGGGGCATTGAAGGCTGCCAGAAAAGCCCTGGAGCTCAAGGACACCACCCAGACGCGTACGCTCATCGCGCAGATCCTCCTGGAAAAAAATGACGTCGCACAGGCAACAAAAATGCTCACCGAAACGGTCGAAAAGGATCCAAAAGCCATATTCCCCAGGATCCTCCTCGCACAGATATTCCTCGATGAGAAGGACAGCGCCAAGGCCATCGAGCAGCTCGGTGAACCCCTGAAGACCGCCCCCAGGAACCCGGAGGTCGCTTCCACCGCAGCCCAGGCCTACCTGCTGAAAGGCGATGTGAAACGGTCTCGGGAAATCGTCGATGACGCCCTGAAGGAGAATGCGAATAATGTCATGCTGCGCCGGATGAAGGCGAAGATCCACTTCCTTCAGGGTGAGTACAAAGACGCGCTCGCACAGACCGATCTGCTCACCAAGAACTCCGTCAAGACACCCGACCTCCTCTACATCGGCGCCCTGTCGGCCTTGAGACTGGGCAACACCCAGAATGCGGCAACCTATGTCCAATCGCTGAAGGGCAGCGCCCCCAATGAATGGATGACGTTCCATGCCGAGATCCTCCTTTCTCTGGCAAAGAAGGACATTCAGGGTGCCTATCGGGTTGCAGACAAGGCTGTCACGCTCTATCCCGGCAATGAGGAGGCCCTGGGCCTCTACGGGTTTACGGCACCCAAGGCTGCGGGCCTTCCCACAGCCATCGCAAAGATCAGCGCCACCTGTGGGAAGACGAACACCTCCGGTTGTCACATGGTCCTTTCCGCCCTGCTGGAAGGGTCGGGGAAGAAGAACGAGGCCCTTGCCGAGATCAGGAAGGCCATCGGTCTTGAACCCGACAAAACCATGCTCACCCACGCACTGGCGCAGTTCTATGCACGCAACAACATGATCAAGGATGCGCTCAATGAATACGAGAAGATCCTGAACAAGAAGCCGGACGATCTCAATGCAGCCACCATGCTCGCGATGCTCTACCAGAGCACCGGAGACATGAAGGCCGCGAAAAAGGTGTACACCTATATCCTCGAAAAGAAACCGAAAGACGGCCGCGCAGCGAACAACCTCGCATGGATACTCGCGGACGAGGGGAAGAAGAGCGACCTGGACGAGGCCCTCAGGCTCGCCCAGACAGCCAAGGACATGTATCCGGACGATCCCCGGATCGCGGATACCCTCGGCTACGTCTACCTCAAGAAGGGGCTCCCGGACAATGCCCTGGGCCAGTTCCAGATGGCATCCGAGAAGCTGCAGGGAGAGCCCACGATCCTCTACCACATGGCGCTTGCGCTCGTGGATCTCGGCAGGGCAAACGATGCCGCCGGGTACCTGAAAAAGTCCATCGCCGGCACCGGGGGGTTCAAGGAGAAGCCGCAGGCGCAGGCACTTCTGGCACGGATCCAGTCTGGCAAGAAGAAGTAAGGGCGGTCCGGTTTCTGTCACCCATGCTTTCCAGCCATGGGGCAGTCGGCATGCCCCATGGCGCGGTACGGGAAAATCTTGACCCGTTCACTCGGCCATATAGCCTGATGCAGGGTATATAACCGGGTGAACGGGCTCTTATGAAAGATACCCTGAGCGTGACCGGAAATTTACGCCCCGAGGATGCTCAGTGCGGCAATGGCTGCGGTGACCGCCCTCAGGGTCGTATCCCCGAGGCCCACGGGTATGAACCCCTCCTGGAGGACCATGGCCTGCTCATCTGGGGTGAAGCCCCCTTCAGGCCCTATGAGGATCCCCACATCCGGCTGCCTGTGATCGCTGATGGACTGCACGGCCCCTTTGAGTGCCACGAGACGCTCTCCCCACAGGCGGCTTGCTCCGCGGATGAAGGCCTCGAGGGGCTCCGGCCGGCACAGGTGCGGGAGGGTCCTGCGCTCGCACTGCTTGACGGCCTCGGTCACGATGGCCTGCCACCGCTCAAACCGTGCATCGGAGACGGAGCGGATGTTCGACCTGCCGGCGATGACGGGATGGATCTCTGCCACCCCGAGCTCGGCGGCATACCGGATGGTCTCCTCCATATCCCTAAGATCCACCAGGCACATGGCCAGGCGGAGGTGAGCGCTGCACCGGTCAGAGAGGTCTTCGTGACAGAGGATCTCGAGCACGATCTCTCCTGAGCGTATCGAGGTTATGCGGGCCAGGTGCCCCCTTGCCCCGTCACGGATGCGGATCTCGTCCCCCTCCTTCTTCCGGAGCGGCCCGGTGATGTGGTGGGCGTCCTTTCCCCTTATCACGGCCTGGGAAGGATGGGTGATCTCTGCGAAGAATCGGGGCATGGTGAACTCCTTTTCGGGTATGCTTCGCTAGACGACGAGCAGCCGCAGGAACCGCGCAGCCTCTTCGGGCGGCGTCGAGTTGAGATAGAGCTCCGAACCCCATTCGAGGCCGGTCCTGGGAACAAGACGGGGAAGGATCTCAATGTGCCAGTGAAAATACGGGTCGCACTCGTTTCCAAACGGCGCGGTATGGATGTAATAGTTGTAGGAGGGGCAGTTCAGCCCGGCATCGAGCCTGCACAGGACCTCCTTGAAAAGGCAGGCCAGGTCATGGATCTCTCTGGGCTCGATGTTCTCGAAACGCGGGACATGCCTCTTGGGCAACACCCACGTCTCAAACGGCAGGCGGGGGGCAAAGGGCTCGATGGCGAGGAACTCGTCCGACTCGCAGACAACGCGAGTCTCGAGCTGGATCTCCTGCCTGACCACATCGCAGAAGATGCACCTCTCCTTGTAATGAAAGTGCTTCTTCGCACCTTCGATCTCGTCGAGGATTGAGCGGGGAACGATGGGGAGCGCCATGAGCAGCGAGTAGGTATGGTCGAGGGTTGCACCTGAAAACGAGCCGGAATTCTTGTAGATCAGCACGTAGCGCATCCTCGCATCCTTTTTCAGGTCGATGATGCGGTCGCGGTACGCCCAGAAGAGGTTCTCGAACTCAGGGACACTCATGCGCCCCTGCCGGGTCTCGTGGCGCGGGGTCTCGATGATCACCTCGTTTGCCCCCACTCCCGTGATCTTGTCGTAGAGGCCCTCCCCCATCCGCTTGTATTCTTCTTCCACCACCAGCAGCGGCGACCGGCTCGGTATCACCCTGAGGTTCCATTGCGGGTCGTTCGGGCTCGAGTCATTGGGCCTGTTGGCAAGGATCTCGGGCGGGCAGAGATGTTCGTTGCCGGGGCAGAACGGGCAAAGCCCCCCCGGCTCTCCCTGTCCTGTTTGGCCGACAAGGGCCGGCGACCGCACGGGGTCGTCTGAGATGATGACCCATCTCTCCACAATCGGGTCTTTTCTCAGCTCTGACATGCTTCTTTCACCTTGAGAACAACATCGGGCACACTTTCATTGCACTGCAGCATGAAGTAGATGCTCCAGCCCTGGAAGGTCTTCTCGAACCCCTCCTCGCTCTGAGACACACATTCGATGGGCACGATGCACACGACCCAGGAAACCCCGGATTCGAGGCAGAGGTGGAGCCCCCTTTCTTCATCCACGATCTCTATGGTCCGGGCCCGGTAGACGCCCCGGTCGTTTTCCATTGCCTGAGCGTCCACAAGGGGTCTCTCCCCGGAGAGCGTAAAGAGGTTCCACTCCAGCACGATCCAGGTGCCCTCACCAAGCGGCGTGATCGTGTGCGACACCAGGACCGAGCCGGATGCATCATACCGGTACGTCTTGCGAATCTCCAGGGCACCCCTGGCGCCGAGGAAGGTGAGGTCGACACCGTCGCTGCGGTCCGACCTCGCGATCAGGCTGAACGGGAGATGCGCCGTGCCGGAGGGATCGATGCGGTTCTCGTGGAGGATCTTCTCCACCGAGGCAGGGGCCTCCAGGTAATGGGTGATAAAGGAGTTCTTGGGGTAGCTGTCGTACACGAGGAGCTCCTTGAACTCCTCCGAGGCGGCATGGGGTATGTCGTGTATGGAAAGCGGTTCCCCTTCCGGCTTGTTCTTCTTTCTGGACTCCGGATTCATGACATCCTTATGGTATATTTCGGGATGCCTCATGAGGATATTGGAGAGGCAGTACTGCCTGGGCTTGTATTCGAGACCGAAGACAGAGGCATTCTCGCGCGGGGAGATGAAGCAGTTGAGGGTTTTGCCAGAGACGAGGACCTCGTCGAAGCCGTCCACGTCGTAATCGAACACCTCCATGATCCAGGACCGCCCCGCCATGCGCTTGCCATCGACGATCTCCTCCGCCTTCAGGAGATTCTCATAGACCGCATGTCTGAGGGCACCGATGTAGATCCCCCCGAAGAGCCCATGCCAGTAGGCACAGTTGCATTGGGCCATGAAGAGGTGCCTCATCGCCGAGGGGTCCTCTCCGTGGGCGTGCACCAGAGAGCTCACGTTGAGCATCTTCTTGTGCATGAGGTTCGACTCGGGATATTTCGAGAGGAAATTGTCCCACATGCCGCCCCTCAGGAAGGCGCGCCTGCGATCCCAGTCGTGCTCGGCCTTTGCCCTCTTCACGAGCTCTTCATAGAATCTGCCCTGGGGAGCAAGAAGGCTCCACTCCATCATCTCCTGGTAGGTGGCGGTTGGCAGGTAGATCAGCCCGTTCGGGGGGTACGTATCCAGGGCCTCGGACAGGGGGATCATCTCTATCTCGTCAGAGACCTCGAGCAGGGCATCGAAGAACCGTTTGAGCCAGCCCTGTTCGAGCACCCACTTGTGCGTTCCCGGCCACATGCCGAATTTCTCGCCGTCATCCCCATAGGTGGAAACACGCACCCCTCTTGCCTTCAAGCCCCTTAAGTGATTTATGATTTCATGAGGCTCTCTGAAGGGGATGAGATAGCGCAGCTGCATGTCTATGGGGAACACCTTGAGGGCATAGCCCTCCCGCTCGGTGATGTAATACCCGTGGACATCTTCCGGACACAGTCCTGCGGAGAGGAAATGGCTGTCGTCGAGGAGGGTGTACTCCACGGTGGAGCCGGCCCTGATCTTTTTCGGAAGGCTCGGGTCCCAGATGCGTTCCGCACACCACATGCCCCGGGGCGTCACCCCGAACTTCTTCTCGAAGTACCTCTTTGAATATTCGATCTGTTCCTGGGCATCGTTTTCCGGGATGACCGGCATGATGGGCTCGTAAAACCCGCCGCCCATGAGCTCCACCTGGGACCTGGCCACAAGCCCGGCCAGGAGATCGAAAAACTCAGGGCTGTTCTCCTCGAACCATTCCAGCAGTGGCCCGGTGTAGTGGAGCGTCATCCGGATGTCGGGATACTCCTTCAGGATCCTAAGGAACGGCAGGTAACAATCGCGGGCGCCCTGCTCTAAGACCGCAGGGTAATTGCCCACCGGCTGGTGCGAATGAACACAGAAGGCAAGCTTGATCTTGTCAGACATGCCACATCACCCTTTCATATCCTTTGTCTGGAATCGGAAACGAGAGCACACCGGTCCCCGGATGCCTCTCCACTTCCATATCGTCCTTTTGGAGCGACAGGTAAAACCGCATCCGCTGCGCTGGCGCAGCGGAAAACGCCTCGAAAGGCGCACTGAACTCGAGGATGGTCCGATAGGCAACGGTTTCGATGTCACGGACGGGCACCATGCGATCGCCCTCGACACTGAAGAGGGTCATGGGCTTTCCATCGAGGGGGATGCGAAGGTTCATGGTCTTCGGCGACACTGCATGGAGGAAGACCACCATGTCCCTGACCGGGGTGGAAAAATCCATCCGCACATGGAGATGCTCCACATCGAAGCCGTAGTATATGGCACAGACATACTGTACCTGTTTGTACATGCTCTTTGAATCGCCTGAGGGTTGATAGCAGCCGGCCTTCCTCCACTCGTAGAAGTGGGAGACGGTTCCGTCGATGCAGGGACTGATAAAGCCCACAGGCATCATGAGCGGCGTGATGTCATGAGGGGTGATGAGGCTCCGGAAAAGCTCGGCAGGCGGCGGATCCTTGTGGAGCTCGTAGCAGTTCCTCAAATGGAGTCTGAAGATCCTGTCGAACTCCTCGTCGCTCTCGGTGTTGAACTCGTCGCCATACCACCAGTACCAGTCGCTCCCCTCGGCTATGAATATCTCCTCCCAGGCCAGGGGATGGGCATTCTGCGCCTTGGACTCCAGGTAGTTGCGCGTCCTCGCCAGGCACTCCCAGGCCCGCCTGTCCTCCTCGTGACCGATCCATATCCGGAAATTGTGATTGATCCAGGAGCCGGTGTACAGGTTCGCGATGGTCTGTCGGGGCGGGTGCAGGTCGAGAAACTCCTTGAACCGGGAGGTCCTGATCCCCGGGGTTGTGCTCAACCGATCATAGATGCCCCGGAGGAACCCCTCCCCTCCATCCGGGTAATACTCCCAGGGGTTCTCCCCATCCAGGATGATGGAGACAAAGGGGTCGAAGTCATATCCCCTGGCTGCCTTGAATATGTTCTCCAGGTTGTGCATGAGGTCGGCCGCGGACTGGGAAGGGGTGTTCTTCGCATAGACGAAGCCTACCTTGTCCGAAAGGGGCTTGTCCCTGAAAAACATGGCTATGTCCGATTCGCCGCAGCTGACCCGGTATGGCTGATAGAGCCCCGTCCCGGTCCTCGACTGCCTGATGCTCCCGAACAGGATATCCTCGTCACTGGCTGACCAGGCGATATGGTTTCGTGCAAGCAGCTCCATCATCTCGGGGCACACGGAGCCCTCCGGAGGCCACATGCCTGAGGGCCTCTCTCCGAAGACCTTCTCGTGAAATGCGATGGCCTTCTCCACCTGGGCCTTCAGGTCTTCGGGGTGGGAAAAGGGCTCGTCGGGCAACGGGGTGTCCAGGGATCTGAGGGCATACCCCACGTTCATGACGAGGGGGCCGATAGGGTGATAGAAGGGAGAGGTGGTGATCTCGATCCGGCCCTCGTCCAGGTATTTCCTGTACAGGGGGATGATCCTTCCCATGATGTCTATCTGGTTATCCAGGAGATACTTCTTGTCCGACTCCGTGTACGCCCTCCCCTTCCGGATGAGGTCGGCCACGCCGGCATCTTTCCTGGCCATGAAGCCGGTCCACGTGAGATTGAAGAGCACCTGGAGGTCGAGGAGGTCCTGATCGGAAAACTCGCGCGCCGCCGTGTCGAGCTCGTCTGCGGTCTTGATCCTTCCCCGCTTCTTGAATAGCGTCAGATAGCGGGGGAACGGGGCTATCATGGTCTGCCGGTTGCACATGAAGAAACGCGAGACGATCTGCTTCTTCTCTTCCCAGGTGAGGTCGGAAGGACTCTTGAGGGAGAGGAGAAAATCCCCGTCTCGTGCGCCAGCTTCCGTATAGTCGATGAGCTGGGCAAGGAGCGAAGGGACGAGATTGAAGGTGCACCTTATTTCGGGATACTCCGCAAGGAGGGCGATCATGTCGTGGTAGCCCCTGATGGCATGCAGCCTCACCCAGGGCATGAGATACGTGCCCGCCACCGGGTCTTTGTAGTATGGCTGGTGCATGTGCCACAAGAAACCGACAGTGACTTCCCTCACGAGCCCCCCGAACACCTACTAGTAATAATCAAACTGACATGTGAAAGCAAAATGTAACACACCTAGTATGCACAAATCGATTCTGTATTCATAGCGCGTAAAGGAGTAAAAGGAAAATTGGCAATTGATAGGAGGGGTTGGTAGCGGAGGAGGGACTTGAACCCCCGACACTGCGGATATGAGCCGCATGCTCTGACCACCTGAGCTACTCCGCCACGGATTTCTTTTGTACTGAAGCGCCCGTGCTTTGTCAATGATTTTGAAGCGCCATCATCATGGTTCGGACCAGGCATGACGGCGATCAGGGTAGGGATTGCCGGGATTTTTGCTGGAAAGGGATTTGAAACAGAAAGGCCATGGAGGGTGTGCCCCCATGGCCTATTCGGTACTGTTTTGCCGGCTGATTTCTAGTTCGATCTGAACTTCTTCCTGAATGCGCCAATTCCCATCAGGCCGGTGCCGAGAAGGAGCAGTGTGGCCGGTTCGGGTACCGGGGCCGCAGGGGTGGTTTCAACCGTTATGCCGTTCCCGTAGAAATGGCAGTCCGGGTCGATCCCGATGCCGAAGGTACCGCCATCGAACAGGTATGATAAGAGCGTGGCATCGGATGTCGAGAATACCACGTCTTCTGTCGTAGCATTATATGACCATTTCCCCAGGAAAGCAGCTGTCGAGTTCAGGTCATTCCAGACTGGTAAGCCAATGTCCTGGCCATCGTACAATCTGTTCCATCCTAATGCATTGTCCGGATTATTGAAGAGATAGACATCCAGCGAGTTAGTCTCCTGCGTCCAGTTACGAATATCATGGAATACGATGTTCAAACCGCCCATCTGGCTGGTCGGGGCAAGGTCATTGAATGTCCAGACATAGTAATAATAATGATCCAGATCAGTGTTGTGCTGTGCTATTACCTCTCCTCCGGTGGGTGTTGAATACCCGCCGGCTTTATACTCTATGACAGAGGCGACACCCGGCATTGCGAAGAGCCCAATGAATGCTACTGCCAAACACAAGGTAATCATTTTTTTCATCACAACCGTTCTCCTTCTCATGAATCCGCCTTAACGATATATAAATAACGCGGCATAATTCCTAAAAAATACAGCAACGACTATGCCACATTTAATCATTCATATTATCAATAACTTATAATTTCATTTTTTATAAAAAGGAGATTCTTCATGCCCAGCATGGGTAAACATTTTCCCTTTCCTCGTGGACCTCATTCATAAAATGAACAATGCCAACAAGCAATCTCCTCATTTATATTAAATAATCTATACTTACATAGCTGATAAATTGCAATCGCAATAACAATGCGACTTCCCCAAGGGGATGAAACTTGTTACCCATATTCAGGTCGGGAGACATGCCTTTCAAATAGCTCTAAATTTTATGCGGTTGCTCAAGGACCTCCCCTTTGCTAATAAATACACAGTATGATGCCGATCTTGTCAAAATAGTAGGCTTTGGGGAATAAACGCATCTTCTGCCAGGAGGGATTATTTCATGAAGTCAAAACAGTTGATAATGTACCTTCGATCTCTTGCAATCCTTTCCATTGTAGGGCTCCTCGTTGGGTGTGGAGGAGGCGGGGGGGGAGGATCAACGCCAACTCCGCCGGCAGGGGATACCACCCGGCCGACGGTAGATTCCTCATCCCTATCTCCTGATAATCATGCCATCGGGGTTGACCCCAATACAGTCATCAGCGTGACCTTCAGCGAGGACATGGATCCCACCACGATAACCGGTGTGACCTTCACGGTGGTCGGCGGGGGTGGTGCGGCATCCGGAACCATCAGCACCATCGATGACACCACCACCTTTACCCCTGATGCTCCGTTGCTGCGTGGAATCACGTACACTGCCACGATAAAGGCCGGGGTGGAGGACCTTGCGGGGAATGCGCTGGCCGCGGACTATTCCTGGACGTTCACCATCCCGGTGAATATCGCTGCCGGTGCAAACCACACTGTATCTATTTTAAGCGATGGTACTCTCTGGGCATGGGGCGCCAATGATTACGGGCAGCTCGGAAATGGAACAGGTTCTGATTCAGATTTCCCCGTACCCATCACGTCACCCGTGGATGGATGCACATGGGTCAGCGTGGCTGCAGGGGAATCCCATACCATTGCGCTTCTGGATAACGGAACCCTTTGGGCATGGGGCAACAATGATTCCGGCCAACTCGGGATCGATGATGCTAACCATACACCGATGGATACTCCACAGCCAATTGGGGTCGATACCGACTGGGTCGGGGTTGCAGCAGGAAGGCAATTCTCTGTTGCCATCAAGGCTGACGGCACTCTCTGGGCATGGGGCGACAATGCCTACGGCCAGCTCGGAAAGCCCTCACAGATAGAAGATCCAGCTAATTACGTAGATTATCAAGATGCCCCTGATCAGGTGAACGACGATGCTGACTGGGTCGCGGTCTCCTGCGGTGCAGGCCACGTGCTTGCCCTCAAGAGTGATGGGACTCTCCATGCCTGGGGGCTGAACGAAGGCGGCCAGCTCGGGCTGGGTGACATTAATGCTAGATCCCAACCAGTGCAGGTGGGCATTTTAGACAACTGGTCGGCAATAGGGGCTGGTGAATCTCACAGCCTTGCGATAAATGCGGACGGCGAACTCTATGCCTGGGGATTGAATGACGAGGGGCAGCTCGGTCTAGACATCATAGCAGAACCAGAAACAGAGCCGCAGTTAGTGGGGGCTGCAACGAACTGGGTTGCAGTGGCCGCCGGCATGAAACATACCATCGCGCTCAATGGAGATGGGGAACTCTATTCCTGGGGTTTGAATGACCAAGGGCAGCTCGGCCTAGGCAACACAGATACTCCTGAACCTGCACCGTTAAAGGTAGGCACTGCAACGGATTGGGTTTCCGTGGCCTGCGGTGCATCTCACAGCCTCGCATTCTCTGATAACGGCACCCCCTCGCTCTGGTCATGGGGCATAAATGGAGATGGGCAACTCGGGGATGGCGAAGATCCATTCGGGGATACGACGGTACCTAATGAGATCATATGGCCATGAGATACACCTTCGCATGATCTAGGAGAAAAAGATCGAACGATAAAAGAAGGCCCGGTGCTCATTACAGCACCGGGCCTTTCCTTATCTATCTCTCCGGACGAATCAACTCATGACGTCCCGGGACGCGGGAATCCCCCCCATGCCTTTCGCGTGGCGGGCTGCGTTGAGCAGTGCGTCTCTGGCCGCCTGCGCGGCAATGCCCCCCAGGTGGAGCGGGTGGGCCTGCTTGTCACCCACGGAGAAGCAGAACACCATGTCGCCGTCGAATGGGGTGTTGTACGGGGAAATGTGCCGGGAGAGGCCCTGGCCTGCCATGCGCGCCACCTGCATGGCCATGACCTTGTCCATGGAGGCGTCCGTCACGAGCACGCAGAGCGTGGTGTTCCCCGGGGCGCCGAACCGCTCGCGGACCTCGCCTTTGACAATGGCCTCCAGCGAGTTGAGAAAGCCGCTCCCGTCCCTGGCCCCGGCGATGATCCGCCCCTGTTCGTCCATGATGTCCCCGAACGGGTTCGCCACCACGAGGGCGCCCATGAGCACGTCCCCTGCGCCTTGAACCAGGCTCGAGCCCAGGCCTGACTTCGTCCCGTTCGCCACGCCCCGGAGCTTGCCGGAGGTGGCGCCCGTTCCCGCGCCGATGCACCCCTGCTCCACCGGCGCCGATGAGGCACCCATACAGGCCTCATAGGCCATCTCCGGCGTCGGCCTGGCCTGGGAATCCATAAAGGAGAGATCGAAGATGACTGCCGTGGGAACCACCGGCACCTTGGCAACCACGAGGTCGAGGCCGATGCCTTTCTCTCCCAGGTACCGGGTGACACCCGAGGCGGCATCGAGTCCGAAGGCAGAGCCCCCGGCGAGGCACAGGGCGTGGACCGCGGTGCCGGGATGCATCATGTCCAGGGAGTCGATCTGCCTCGTGGATGTGGCCATCCCGGTGATGTCGACCGCGCCGCAGGCAGGCCTGTCAAAGAGGATCACCGAAACGCCGGTCCCCCCTGTGAGATCGGAGCAGTGCCCCACCGTCACCCCGTGTACGGCGGTGATGGTGTTATTCTTTGGGCCTGACATTCTTCACCACCCCATCGAACTCCGCCATGATCTCCCGGACCATCGGAGACTTCAAGGCCTCGGCCCGAACCTCGGAGGGCTTGGGTTTCCTGTTCTCCTGCTGGTCGGACTCTTTCACCTCGACCGTTATCGCAACAGGCTTCTGGAGGAAGTCGGTTGCCTTCCTGGTAAGCTCGGGCAGACCCTTCCTCACCTGATCGGCCAGAAACTGCCCGGGGCAGATCAATACCACCTGACCGTCCTGCTCATTGGCCAGGGATACGTTGGACACCGTGGCATAGAGAGATTGATCGTTGTCTTTGAGATAAGCGAGGAAACCTTCCCAGGTAGCCTGGGCCGACGTCTGCGTCCGCCTGACCGGCTCGGGCGATCTCTGCGGGGCATGAGCTGCAGGCAATGCTGCGGGCCGGGAAGAAACCGCCTGGATGAGACTCCGGATGTCCACCAGGAGAGGGGCCGATATGATCCGCAGGAGGATCGTCTCGAGGCTGATCCGGGGGAGGCTCGAGTACTTGAAGTCTTCCTCGCAGCGGATGAGCACGCTCAAGCATCGGTGGATCTCCTCAAGAGAGGTCTCTTTCATGAGATCATTAAGAAAGGTCTTCTCCTCTTCCGGGAGGATCAGGTTCGCATATCCTGCCTTGAGCACCATCATGTTCCTGAACTGCTCCAGGAGCGATCGGTAGAGCTGGCTCAAGTCGGAGCCATAGCGATACACCCTGTCGACGACACCGAGAGTTGCCGGCGCATCCCTTTTGACAAGGGCGCTGACAAGGTCGTGCATGGTGGATCTCCCGACCAGCCCGAGCACATCCTCGACCTCTTCCACCTCGATGGGGTTCTTCCCGGTTGCCGAGATGTGCTCGAGGATACCCTGTGCATCCCTCATGCTCCCATCCGCCTGGAGCGCTATGGTCACCAGGGCATCACCCGTGATGGGGATGCTTTCCTGCTCTGCCACGGACCTGAGCCTTTCCACGATGTCATCGACGGCTATCCGCCTGAAGTCGTAGCGCTGACAGCGAGACAGGACCGTGACCGGCACCTTTGCAAGCTCGGTGGTGGCGAGGATGAAGATCACATGAGGCGGGGGCTCTTCGAGCGTCTTTAACAGGGCATTGAATGCGCTTCTCGAAAGCATGTGCACTTCGTCGATGATGAAGGTCTTGAACCGTGCACTGGTCGGGGCATACCGGGAATTTTCGATGAGATCCCGAATCTTTTCCACCTGCGTGTGGGTGGCGGCATCGATCTCGAAAACATCGACAGCCCTCGAGGCCGTTATGTCTACGCACAGGCTGCATGTGTTGCACGGGCTTTTGGAGAGACCCTTCTCGCAGTTGAGAGCCTTGGCGAGGATCCGGGCAACCGATGTCTTCCCGACACCGCGGGGCCCCGAGAAAATGAAGGCATGGGGAAGACGCCCCATGTCGATGGCATTCCCCAGGACACGGGTCACGTGCTCCTGACCCACGACATCTTTGAAATCCTGAGGCCTGAACTTGCGTGCTATGACCTGATACATGGAAACATCTTATTATTGAAACGGAGTTTATTCAAGAGAACTGTTCAATTCATCGGGAAAATTCCCGGGAGAGGCAGGGTGTTGCAGGGCAGAGGAACGTGTGAGGCCGAAACAGAGGGACCGGAGCGTAGGCAATCACCCTCGAATGCAAAAAGGCCTTGCAAAAGGCCGAGCCTTACCACGCACATGCAGCATTCCGTTTACCGCTGCTCCCTTCCGGGCCTGACGGGGTTCACAGTGCTGCATTGCATGAGACCCGGCCTTTTCCAAGGCCTTGATGTGGCGGAGAGAGAGGGATTCGAACCCTCGGTACCGCTTTTGGCGGTACACACGATTTCCAATCGTGCCCCTTCGGCCTCTCGGGCATCTCTCCTTTTCTCGTGAAGTGATATTTGGCGGAGAGGGAGGGATTCGAACCCCCGGTCCTTGAAAAAGGACAGCCGATTTCGAGTCGGCCCCGTTATGACCACTTCGGTACCTCTCCGTTTCTCCGCGCCTGGAAAAATACCTTCATGAGGGAACGTGCCTCGTCTTCCATCACGCCGGCCCGTATTTCGGGCTTATGGTTGACATCAAGGCTGAAGCCCTCGAGCATGGATTCCACCGCGCCATACCGCAGGTCTCGCGCCCCGTATATCAGTGTTTCGACCCGAGCCTGGATTATCGCCCCCACGCACATGATACAGGGCTCGATCGTGACGTACATGCGGGATCGCGGGAGCCGGTAATTGCCGGTCAGCCGTGCAGCCTCCCGGATCACGACGACCTCTGCATGGGCTGTGGGATCTGCATCCATGATGACCCGGTTGTGGCCGCTGACCAGAAGGTCTTCCATCACGAGCACCGCACCCACCGGCACCTCGCCCACGCCGGCTGCTTTCCGTGCCTCTTCCAACGCCAGTTTCATGAAAGAGCAATCATCAAGATCTTGCATCTATCATCTCGCCTCTGCTTAGTCAATACCAAGGCAAAATCTGCTGTTGCACGTTCGCTCCGGCGAAACCCGGTGTCATTCCTTTTGAACCGGCCGTGAACAGGGGATGCAGGGGAAATCGTACTGCCCTCAATATCGCGTCCCCGATGATTCCCCGGTATCCTCCTGCTTCACCACATAGCCCGGCCTTGCGCTCATGGGAATATTCTCCGCTTCTTTCCTGTAATCAGGAACCAGCCGCTCCAGGATCTTGAGCATAGCAGAGCTGTCCCCTGAATTTTTCAAAAGGAGATGAAAGTGTTCGATCCCTTCAAAGAACACCCCTTCATCAATCCTGCTGAACGTGTTGCACACCTTGATCTTCTCGTGAGACGTGCCGACGATCCCTTCCCCCTCGATGAGCAGCTCCTCGTACAGCTTCTCCCCAGGCCTCAGGCCGATGTACTCGATCTTGACGTCGCGCCCGGGGACAAGGCCCGAAAGACGTATCAGGTTCTTTGCCAGGTCGTCGATCTTGACGGGTTTACCCATGTCCAGCAGGAACAGCTCTCCTCCCTTCCCCATGGCTCCGGCCTGGAGCACCAGCAGGACCGCCTCGGATATGGTCATGAAGTAGCGGGTAACCTCGGGGTGCGTGACCGTAACCGGGCCCCCGGAAAGGATCTGCCTCTGGAACAAAGGGACCACACTCCCGTTGCTTCCCAGGACATTGCCGAACCTCACGACGATGAACCGTGTCCCGTTCCCGCTCAGTGCCTGCACAACCAGCTCTGCAACCCTCTTGGTCGCGCCCATGATGGATGAAGGCCTGACCGCCTTGTCCGTCGAGATCATGACGAACTTCTTTACATCGTACTTGCAGGCCATGGTGGCGAGCTTATAGGTGCCGATGATGTTGTTGTTTATCGCCTCGATGGGTGAATATTCCATCATGGGGACATGCTTGTAGGCGGCTGCGTGGTAGACAATCTGCGGTCTGTGGGTCTTGAAGATCCGATCGAGCCCTCTCCTGGTCCGGATATCGCCGATGCACGGGATGATCTCGGTTCTGTATCCGGCAGGCCGCAAAGACTGCAGTTCCATTTCGATCCGGTAGAGCGGGGTCTCGGCATTGTCGAGCAGGATCAGCTTCGCAGGGTTGCATGCGATGATCTGCCTCGTGAGCTCCGATCCTATCGACCCGCCCGCACCGGTCACCAGCACGGACCTGCCCTCGATCTCGGCCTTCACGATCTCCATGTTCAGGTGGACAGGATCCCTGCCCATGAGGTCCTCCAGGTTTATGTCCCGGAGATTGCCTGCAATGCCCCGGCTGATCCTCTCGGTCAACGCAGGTATGACCTTGAAGCGCACCCCGCAGTTCCCGCACAGCTCGACAATGAGGCTGATGTCCCGGGCCTTCAGTTCCGAGTCGACGATGAGGATCTCTTCGATGCGATAAAATGAAACCAGGCGGGGAAGATCCTTCACCGACCCGAGAATGGGCACCCCATGGATCTTCATGCCCTCGTTCAGCCGATCGATCTCGATGAACCCGATCACCTTGTAGTTCAGTTTTTTCAGATCGTCGACCTCCCGGAAGAGTCTCTCCGCAAGAAGGCCTGTGCCTATGATGAGCACCTTCTTGAAGAACTTCGGGGATCTTCGCCAGAACACCAACTCATCGAAGAACTCGCTTTCCTTCTGGTAAAACAGGCGAATGGAGAGCCTCAGTCCGCCTATCAAGGCCATGGTCAAGATGAAATCGATGACGATGATCCCTCTGGAAATACCCGAGAAGTGATAGAATAACGCCAGGTATGCCACAAAGAGCACCGAGCCTGAGATGGAACCCTTTATGACATTGATGAGGTCCTTTATGCCGGCATATCGCCACATGCCGTTGTAGAGATCGAAAAAGAAGAAGCACGTCATCTTGATGACAATGATCGGTGCAAGGGTAGAGATAAACCGGGTGTTGCTGAACGGCGAGAAGAGCGCGTCAAACCGAAGCAGGTGTGCGCCGTAATAACAGAAAAACAGAATGGTGATATCGGAGAAAAAAACGACCCAGAAATTCATCTTCCTGAACAATCTCATGGAATAAACCTCTTCACATTCCCAAGTATACTATTCCAAACAGTATAATTAATTTGACAGCCCGCTCAAATACAACTCAAAACAGGTTCATGATGTCTTTCTATCCCCACACCTTACAATTGTCTGCAGCAATTTGTACAGACCCTTCTTCCGTTATTCGATCCGGGGATACGGATTCATTTCAATGCGTGACTCCTTCACGCTTCATGACCTTCAGAACCGTCATCACCACAATTTTCAGGTCAAAAAGAAAGGACCTTTTCATCAGATACTGTGCATCGTACTCCACCTTGATGGGGATGGGAAGGTCATCCCTTCCGTTTATCTGCGCCCACCCTGTAATCCCGGGCATGAGTGCATGAACCCCCCTCTCCGTCCTCAGCGCCGTGAGATCATGCTGGTTGAAAAGGGCCGGGCGGGGGCCCACAAAGCTCATGTCTCCCCAAAGGACACTCCACAGCTGCGGGAGCTCATCGAGGCTGAACTTCCGCAGGAAAGGCCCGATGGGCGTGAGATAATCATCCGGGCTTTCCAGCAGGTGTGTTGCGACGGCAGGGGTGTCAATACGCATGGTCCGGAACTTCGGCATCCTGAAGTTCGAATTGTCGATGCCGACCCGATCGGACCAGTAGAGCACCGGCCCTTTCGATGTCAGCTTCACGAGCAGGGCGATCAGAAGCATGGGGAGACTGAAGACTCCTGATAAAATGATGGACAAAATGATGTCAAACACACGTTTCATGCCGTCACAGGTCTCCCTGCTGCCGCATCTGTTCGATGGTCTCCGACCATCCGGAAGCCAGATCGAACCGCGGGATGAACCCGAGCTGCAGCCGGATTCGCTCGCTGCTTACCGCCATGTCTTCCGTGTACTTGTCTATGGTAGCCCGTGCCACGGGGGCCTTCATTCCCAGCACCCCTGCCCCGTCTTCGATGATGCCTGCGATCTTGCGCGTCGGGCCGACCGGCAGGCGGAAACGCGGTCTCGGTCGGCCGAGGGCACTGCATATCGAGCCAATGATCTCATTCATGGAATGATAGCAACCATCGGAAACGTTGTACACATTGCCTGCCGAGGAAGGGTGGAAAAGTGCCAGCACAGCGGCCCTCGCCACATCCTTCTCATGAATCAGGGTGCGCCGGTTCTCCCCATCCCCGATGGGGATGAACCTGCCTGTTGCCAGGGCATGGACAAGCCGCTGGTAATTCCCCTTGATCCGCGTCCCGTATATCGCTCCCATGCGCAGCACCGTCCCCATGGGCAGGCCATGAGAATTTCCGGCCTCCAGAACGACTTTCTCGGCCTCATGCTTCGTCCGGGCATAAAAGGTGCCGGGGTGGAGAGGGGAATCTTCCGTCACGATGGACCCGGCCGTGTCCCCATACACGGCGATGGTGCTGAAAAAGACAATCCGCCCGGCTTTGGCCAGCGATGCAGCCTTTGTGACAGTGGCTGTTCCCCCGACATTCACCCTTTCGTACTCACCTCTCAAAGAGTCAGGCGGGTTCACGATGTGGAGCAGGGCGGCAAGGTGGATAACCCCATCGACACCTTCCATCGCCGACTGCACAGCGGACAGGTCTGTCACGTCGCCGAGGCGCATGTCGACATCTTTTGTCCACGAGTCTTTCTGAGGCAGGTCGAGGGACAGGGTCCTGACACGATATCCGGCCTCGAGTGCCTCCCTTACGACACTCGGCCCGACTGCGCCTGTAGCTCCGGTAATCAATACCCTCATGGAGAAATCATCTCTCGATACACGGTCAGGGTCTCCTGGACCACCCTCTCGACAGAAAACTCCGAGACCGCCATCTCGCGCCCGTGTCTGCCCATCTCGCTACGCAACTCAGGGCTCAGGATCAACTGTTTCAACCCTTGGGCCAGGGCCCTCACATCCTTTGTCGGGACAAGAATCCCATTGTACCCATCCTTCACGATCTCGCGACATCCCGGGATATCCGTCGTTACGATAGCCCGCGCACAAGCTGCCGCCTCGAGGAGTGCTTTGGGCAGTCCTTCCCCATAATACGAAGGGAGACAGGCAATGTGGCAATTGGCAAAGACTTCAGGCATATCCGTTCTCTGTCCCCACCACTCCACGACACCCTCTGCATGCCAGCCACGAAGTGTTTCCTCCGGAATG
>JAJFUP010000266.1 GCA_021372395.1 Deltaproteobacteria bacterium | reverse complement strand
CCCGACGGCAAGGCTGAGGAAGATGATGAAGAACACCACCTTCCTGCCCACCATGTCGGACACCCATGCCCAGAGAAGCCTCCCGAGGCCGTTGAAGATGCCGGCAATGGCCACGATGGTCCCGGATACGATCACGATGGCACGCACCTGTTCTGCGGGGATCGCCCCGGGATACGCACCCATCATGACATCCTGCGCCATGGGCGAAAGCTGGGAGATGAGCCCGAGGCCCGCGGTGATGCTCACGAAGAGCATGAGCCAGAGAATCCAGAACTTGGAGGACCTCACTGCCTGGCCAAAGGTGAGCGAATCGAGCACCAGGGCCGTGTGTACATCGGTTCCACCCGGCATCGGCGGCTGCCAGCCCTCGGGCGGATTCCGGAGCATCATCGCGGAGCAGAGCAGGATGGCGAGGCAGGTGCCTCCCCAGGCGTAGAAGGCGTCGGCGACCCCGGCATTCATGATGAGGACAGGACCGATATTGCCCATGAAGAACGGTCCCATGCCGTATCCCATGACGGCAAGACCGGTGACGAGCCCTCTTCTGTCCGGGAACCACCTGATGAGGGTCGTGATGGGGGTCACGTATGCAAAACCGCCACCCAGGCCGCCGATGAAGCCGTACCCCACGATGAGGAGCCCGATGCTCTGCAGGTCGTTCGCAAGCCCCCCGAGCAGGATCCCGGTACCGAACAGGACCCCTCCGGTGATGCCGATGATCCGTGGGCCCTTCCGGTCCACGAGGGCTCCCCCGAAGGCAACGGCCATGGCGAATACCAGGCCGTAGATCATGAAAGCCCACTGGGTCTGTGTCTCCGACCACCCATGGGAGGCCATCATGGGCTTCTTGAATATGGACCAGGCATAGACCGTTCCCAGGCAGAGCTGAATGACGATGCCGGCCCCTGCAATGAGCCATCTCCTGGTACCGGGAGTCACCTTTCCCACGCCTTACCCCCTGGAGAAACATGTCTGATGTGCGCCTTCCCTTCATAAAGGTTCCCGGCAGCGCTGTAAAGTCGAATAGTTAGACCCTTCTCCCCGGCAGGGAATACGGGTTCCCGTGATCGAGCGTTCAGAAACTGCATCAAGAGGTTCATTGCCTGCCTGCAGGGGTTTCATGGAATGCAGGAGGGTTGACTCCAGAACACCCCTGATTATTAATTACATGTGATCAAGAAGGTATCTTTCACTTCTTCGTATGGGCAACTTCATGAAAAGACAGAGAGGAGGAATACATGGAAAGGGATCGCATCTTCAGGACATCGGCAATTCTCCTGTTCGTGCTTGCGTTCAGTATCTGCATGGCGACCGAGTCCCGCGCGGAGAACAAGGCGGGCTCGACGACGCTGACCATCTTCGGCGGCGGCTACACGCCCGACAGTGACCTGGACCTGGATACCGGGCTCACCGGAGGGCTCGGCATCGGGTACAACCTCACCGAAAATGTGGGGCTGGAGGCGGTGTTCAACTACGTGGACTCGAAGTACAACGGGGATGTGGTGGTCAGCGACAAGGACGTGCCCATCTACCTGTACCGCCTCGACCTCCTGTATCACCTCATGCCCGAAGGAAAGGTCGTGCCGTACCTTGCCGTGGGTGCCGGAGGAATCACCTACGACCCCGATGCGAGGGGAGTTCACAGCGAGACCGACTTCCTGGCTAACTACGGCCTGGGCGTCAAGTTCTTCCTCACACCGGCCATGGCCCTGCGCGGCGATGTCCGCCACGTCATCACCTTCGTCGACAGGAATGACCATGCAGACCACGGCGACTCCAACAGCAACCTGCTCTACACCCTCGGCCTGACCTTCGCCTTCGGCGGCAAGGAGGAGATGAAGGAAGAGGTGAAGGAGGTGGTGGTCGCACCGGTGGCCCCCCTGGACAGCGACAACGACGGGGTGACGGACGACCTGGACAAGTGCCCCGGAACGCCTTCAGGCGTCAAGGTGGACAAGGACGGCTGCCCGCTGGACA
>JAJFUP010000260.1 GCA_021372395.1 Deltaproteobacteria bacterium | reverse complement strand
CAAGAAATATGCCCTGGACAAGATCAGTGGCGTGAAGAAGCTCAAGGAAGCCGTGAAGGACATGCCCAAAGACCTTGACGATGTCCTGTCAAAGAGCGTCAACATCTGGTTCTCCGGAGACAGGACCAAGGAAGTGGTCATCGAGGTGGATGCCCGGTGGGCTCACTATTTCAGGCGCAGATGGATCATGCCGCTCCAGGAGATCCTTGAAGAGAGGGAAGACGGTTCTCTCAGAGTCCGCTTCATCGCCTGCTCGGATGAAGAGATCTCCATGTGCCTGAAGCCCTGGCTGCCCCATGTGAGGGTGCTGACCCCACAGGATGTGAGGGATCGGCTCGTGAAGGAATATGAGCAGTGGGTGAGGTGGCAGGAAGGTTCATGAGGTTTTGAGAACCGATCAATATATTCACGGTGTCGCATATTCGATTCCTGCCCGGTGCATCCGCTTGAAATCCTCCCTGCATCAAACGCCTCCGGACAACCTCCGGGCGAACAGGGAGTACCTCATCCGTGTCCTGCTGTTTTTCACGGCGATCTCGACGGCCCTCTCCGAGCCGAGCATGACCACCAGCCTCTTCCCCCTCGTGACCGCGGTGTAGAGGAGGTTTCGCTGCAGCATGACGAAGTGCTGCGTCCCGAGCGGGATGACCACGGCCTGGTACTCGCTTCCCTGCGCCTTGTGGATCGTCGTCGCATAGGAGAGGATCACATCCTCCAGGCCTTCCGGGTCCCGATAGGTGACCAGCCTGCCGTCATAGCTGACCATGGCCTTGCCTTCCTCCTCGTCCACCTTCGTGAGGATCCCGATGTCGCCGTTGAAGACCTCCAGCTCGTAGTTGTTCCGGGTCTGCATGACCTTGTCGCCGATGCGGTACTCCCTGCCGCCCTTCATGAACACCCTGCCGCAGGGATTGAGGGCCTTCTGGAGCTCCCGGTTGAGGTTTTCCACCCCGAGGACGCCCTTGTGCATCGGGGAGAGCACCTGGATCTGGGTGAAGGGGTTCAGCCCATAGCGTGCAGGGATCTCATGAGCCACCATGTCGATGACCCTGCGCAGGACGGCCTCCGGATCCTCTTCCCGGATGAAGACATAGTCGCTCTCAGCCTCCCCTGAAACCTCGGGCATCTTCCCGTGATTGATCCTGTGGCTGTTCACGACGATCCTGCTCCTCAGGGCCTGGCGGAAAATGGTGTCGAGCCTCACCACCGGCACCTTCCCCGAGTCGAGCATGTCTCTGAGAACGTTTCCCGGGCCCACGGAGGGCAGCTGGTCGACATCTCCGACGAAGATCACGGTCGTCCCCAGGGGCACCGCCTCGAGGAGGTGCTCGAGGAGCAGGATGTCGACCATGGAGGCCTCGTCGACGATGAGGAGGTCGGCCTTGAGCTCGTTGTCCTCGTCGCGCATGAACCGGTCGGTGGTGGGGTTGTACTCGAGAAGGCGGTGGATCGTCTTTGCCTCAGCCCCGGTCGCCTCGGACATGCGCTTTGCCGCCCGTCCCGTGGGGGCCGCGAGGAGGACGTCCGTGTGCCCCCAGGCAAACATCTTGAAGATGGCGGCCAGCACCGTGGTCTTGCCCGTGCCGGGCCCGCCGGTGAGGACCATGCAGGAGTTCTCGCAGGCGCACCGCACCGCGTCCTCCTGGCTGCCCGACAGCGTGATCCCGAGGTTCTTCTGCACCCAGGCGATGGCCTTGCCGGAATCCATGTCCCCGACGCGCTTACGCGCATTGCAGAGCAGCAGCAGCTTCTCTGCGCAACACTGCTCGGCCTTCAGGAGGGCCGGTTTGTACACGGCGTCCTCGTCTTCACGCCCGTGGTTCAGCTGCTCGACCATGACGCCTCCCGACGCCCGGAGCCCTGCGATCCCCTGATCAAGGGCATCCTTCCTGACTCCGAGCTGCTCCATGCCGAGTCGGACGAGGAGGCCCCTGGGCACGTAGACATGCCCCTGCATGGCCATGGTCTCCAGGACATACATGATGCCCGCGTGGATCCTCCCCGGGGAATCGCTCGGCACGCCGAGCCTCTGCGCGATCCTGTCGGCCGTCTGGAATCCGATCCCGGGGATCTCCAGGGCGAGCCGGAACGGGTTCTCCCGCACCACTTCCACCGTGTCGTCCCCGTACCTCTTGAAGATCCGTGCGGCCAGGCCGGTGATGCCGTGCGAGTAGAGAAAGACCATGATGTCGCGGATCCCCTCGTGCTCCTTCCACGCATTCCTGATGGCCTCGGCCCTCACCTTGCCGATCCCGTCGACCTCGCACAGGCGGTGCGGCTCCTCGCTGATCACGCGAAACGTGTCCATGCCGAAGCTGTCGACGATCCGCGAGGCGAGCTCGGTGCCGATGTTCCGGATGATGCCCGAGGAGAGGTATGTCCTGATGCCCTCTTCCGTCACCGGGGCCCTCGCCGCGAACTCCCTCACCTGGAACTGGGGCCCGTACCTGGGGTGCGACACCCAGGTCCCCGTGAAGTCATACCACTGGCCCACGCCCGGGTTGATGAGGTGGCCCACGACAGTGACCGTGCCGACCTGCCCGGGCACGCTGATCCGGGCAACCGTGTACCCGCTCTCCCTGGCGTAAAACGTGACACGCTCGATGGGCCCGGTGAGGGTCTCCATCGTTTCGCCCGTTTCCCCGGGCCTTCTCGTCGTGGTCTCGCGGTCGGTCATCGGATCGTCTTCGGGGTTTCCTTTCTCTCTCGAGCAAAAGCGCAGCGCACTTCCCGACACCCCAGCCCGGGAAGAGCACCGTCTATCTCTACCACCCCGCTGCCGGGCCAGCAACCGGCTTTCTGAAAAGAGCCCTCTCGGGGTGCGTGGAGGAACCGACGAAAAAGCGTCTCCTCCCGTCTTGCATCCGGACCGGTTCGGTTTATTGTTACACTCAAAAGGGAAAGGGGCTTGTTCATGGGGAGAAAAGACCGGAGGATCATTCTCATCTGCCAGTGCCTGGTGAACCCCTACTGCAGGGTGCACATCCTGGGACAGAACTTTCCGCTCTCCCTCGAGATCACGGGTTACCTCCTGAGGAAGAACGTGGGGATCATCCAGTATCCCTGCCCGGAGACCACGGCCATGGGCCTGATGCGCAACCCGCAGGGCCGCCTGCAGTACGACAACATCTTCTTCCGCTCCCACTGCAAGGAACTCCTCAAGACGCCCATGCTCATGGTGAGGGAGTTCATCAAGAACCGCTACCGGCTCTGCTGCTTCATCGGCCTGGAAAACAGCCCCACCTGCGGCATCCATTGGGGCAGGCACAAGGTGAACCGGTACGGAACCGAATCCCCGAACCCCGAGGACGCCCCGGCGAAGGACGACCCGGTCCTCATGGGGATCATGGCAGAGATCCTCTCTCAGGAACTCTCGGAAGAAGGGATCACGGTGCCGTTCCTCGAGCTCCCGGCGCTTTCCGATGCGACGTCTCCGAAGCGTCAACTCTTCTGGAAAGACCTCGAGGATGCGGTGTCGCCGGTGGTGGAACAGGCAGACAAGATGTGAAGCCTCGGCTTATTGCCTGAGACGGACGACAGACCCGGCACGGACAAGGAAGCCCTCTTTTTCCAGGTCTGTGAGGATCTTTTCCGCCCGTCCGGGATCCTTTCCCAGGAGGGCGAGGAGCTCCTGCTCCCCCACCTGCCCCTGTTGGCTGAGAAGCCTGAGGATCGCCCCCCTCGCCTGCCGGTCGGACCCCTCGAAGGCTGCCTGCCTGGTGTAGTGCGCGCTCTTCCGGTTGGGGTTCGGCACCGCTGCCTTGAGCATGGCGCCGTAGTCCATGAGCGCGTAGTACCAGTTCCGGGGATCTTCGCGGTCGAGGGCCTGTTCTGCAAGCGCCAGGATCTCCTTGTCCCGGATGACTGTCCTGTCCTGGAAGAAGAAGTGGATGAACACCCGCCTGATGTTGGTCTCTATGAACAGGACCGGTTTGTTGAACGCAAAGGCCATGACGGCGCCGGCGCTTGCCTGGCCGATGCCGGGCAAGCGGACAAGCTCTTCCGCCGTTTCAGGGAGCCTGCCGTGGTGCCTTGCCACGACCAGCTCGGCGGTCTGTTTCAGAAGGAGCGCCCTCCGGTTGTAGCCGAGCCCCTGCCACGCGACCACGATGTCCCCGGCACCTGCGCGCGCTAAAGAGAAAAAATCGGGGAACTGCTGGATGAAGGCATCGTACCTGCTCAGCACCCGCTCTGTCTGGGTCTGCTGGAGCATGAACTCGGAGACGAGAATACAGTACGGGTCCCGGGTTTCCCGCCAGGGGAACGTGCGGGCATGTTCGAGGTAATACCCGTTGATGGAGTCCTGAAAATTGCGGAGTTCTCTCCCGGTGGGGGTTCCGGGTTGACCACAAGATGGACTCATTGCCACAGGAAAAGGGGCCTTCATGAAAAGAGGGTAGCATGGGAGAACCGGAAAAAACAATCATCACGGGAACTGCATCGAGTTCTTTCTATGAAATAAAAAGGCCCGGCACAGGGCCGGGCCTTTGGTCTTTCAGACAGCGAGCTTTTCCCTACTAGTTCTTCGGTACATACTTCGCCGCAAGCCCCGTTCCGCCTGTGGGAGAAGTCCACGTTCTCGTCCCACCAGCGAAGCCGGAAGTCAGGGTTAATGTCCTTCCATCAATCCCGTCTCCAATTCCTTCAAACGTTACGGTGAAAATGATATTCCCTGAGTTCGCATCCAGTCCTGGGCCCGTAAAATTGACGGTGTCTCCTGTAATGTAACGGCCTGGCAATAAAACACCGAGTGAGTTATCGATAACTGTAAGCGTTTGTGCCCCAGCAGCCAATGGGAAGCGGCCCGAATCAGAGGTAAAATTCTGCGAAGCACTCATGAGGGCGCCCATAGCGTTGGTGACCTCCGACAGCCTTGCCTTCTTCGTGTAGTCGCTGTAGGCCGGGATGGCGATGGCTGCCAGGATACCGATGATCGCTACCACGATCATCAACTCGATCAGAGTGAAACCTTTCTTGTCTGTCCTCATCATCATTGCCTCATTCCTCCTTGGTTTTTTAAAAGTGGTGTCGCTTAAACAATGTATTAAGCCCGTGTTCCTTCGAGTATGATGGGTGTATGGCAGCAATAACCGTTTCCATTGAATATATATACGGAGAATTTCCAGAATACTTTAGGTCGATTTTCGCCCAGGGGAAGAAGCCGGCACTAAGCGCCTGTGCAGGGGCTCTCCGGATACAAGAATACCTTCGTGTCTGACTCCTCATCCCATCAATTCCATTTCATAAAAAGTTTACGGCACCATGCATGCTCACGGTTGCCGCACTGTCGTGCCCTGCAGAAGTCAAGGAGGCGCCCCTCAGGCCTTCGGCCCGGGGCTGCGCTCCCTCACAGCGTCAACCGTCGCTACTCTTCCACCTCGGTCCTCACGTAGAGTATCCTCTGGCACGCAGGGCAGTTGATCATCCTGTCGCCGCGGATGAGCTCGTTGAAGAGCTGCGGCGGGATGTGCATGTTGCACCCCCGGCACACGCCGTCGAAGCACTCCACCACGGCAAGCCCTTTCTTGCTCTGCTTGATCCGGTCATACTTGGAAAGCAGGGAGGCGTCAACCGTCTTGCGGAGGTTCTTGTCCTTGCCCTTGTACTCGCTGAGTATGGCTTCGAGGTCTTTCATCTGAGAGGTGAGCTTTTCTTTTTTCTCGTCGAGGATGATCCTGTCGGAGTCAAACGAGTGCTGAATCCGCTCCCGGTCGGACATCTTCTTCTCCATCTTTTCCATGATGGAAAGGAGCTGCTCTTCGAGTTCGGACTTTCTCTTTTTGGCCAGGTCGATCTCGCGTTGAAGGGCCAGATATTCCTTGTTCGTCTTGATCCGCTTGATCCGTGCATCGGCGGCATCCAGGAGCGTCTGGTTTTCCTTCATGTCGGCTTCCAGAGGGATTTTTCTCTCCTCGTATGCGGCGATCTCTTCATCCACGGCATCCAGAGATTTCTTGCGGGCAGTGATGATGCTTTCGATCTCGGAAACCTCCTTGGGGAGCTCTCTCAACCCATCTTCCGCCTTGAATATCTCCAGTTCCACATTCTGCAGTGCAATCAATTCTTCCAATAAATCCTTCAACCTTGTTTTCTCCTTACTCGTGATAGAGTGAAAAGATGTCGTTGGCCTTGTAGGCGCAGACATCTATTCCGATCAGTTTCTGCCTCAGCCTGTCGGCAAGAGGGGCGACGATGATCTCCTCGGTCCCGAAGTGGCCGAGGTCCACGACGTTGAGGCCTGCATCCAGGGCTTCTATTCCCGCATGATACCGGACATCCCCCGTCACCATGGTATCGCAGCCTTCCTGGCGGGCAAGGCGCCAAAAGTCCATGCCGCTGCCCGGGCACGCCCCGACCATGTGCACCGGAACGCCGGCATCGATGACGCGTGCATCCTTCAGGGGCAGGGTCCTTATCCAGCGTTCAAGGGGGACAGGGGTTGTGATGGAGCCGACGCGAAGCGCGCCCAGAGACCGTACATCCTTCAGACCGATGCATGCGGCCAGCTCATCGGCAACGCCGCCAGGGGCCTTATCGAGGTTCGTGTGCATGCTCACCAGGTCGATCCCCGACCGAATGAGCATTGCCATCTTCTTCGATGCCCCCTCGCTGATGTCGAAACGACGCACAGGCTGGATCATGAGGGGATGGTGGGTGAGAAGCAGATCCACGGCCGAGCCTATGGCTGCCTCGATCGCCTCAAACGAAGGATCGAGCGCCACAAGGATCGAACGGATCTCGCTGTCGGGGTCTCCCACCATGAGCCCCACGTTGTCCCATTCTTCTGAGGTATCGAATGGGGCAATGGTATCAAGGACTCTCAGCAGATCCTTCAGTATCATCATATGCGCATAAAAAAAGGGATGCTAATCATAGCACCCCTTTTTGTGTTCCCCGGCGAGTCTTACTCACCACACAGCGTTCTTGAAGAAAATCCCTTATCACCCTTACTTCCTTGGCCCGTAGTGGGCCCACCTGGAATCGAACCAGGGACCTACCGGTTATGAGCCGGTGGCTCTACCAATTGAGCTATGGGCCCTTGAGGGTTCTTAATCCAATCGAAATTGACGTGTCAAGCTCCTAATTTGCTATCGAGCTTTTCCAGGATATCCAGGATCTTTATATTTTCCCTGATTATCATTATGCTGGACTCGATCTTCTTCAACTGCTCCTGGAGATTCGCCTTCTCATGATCGTCTGCCTCTGCGGCAAGCTGTTCCTCAACCACGGCCTTGAGCCCTGTAAAATATGCTGTCTCCCGGTCAGGGAGAGAAAGAAGCTTGGGAACCTCGGTCTGGGAGCCCGACGTGGTCTCCCGCAGGAAATCGATGACATCCGGCGATTCGGAGCGCGTCAGCCCGTGCTGCATGTCGGTGTTGATGAAGGCGATATTGTCGTAATAGAAGGTAAAGATCGTCCTGATCATGCGTGCCCTGCTGGACAGGACCCCGTCCAGATATCCCTTGAAATCGGAGAACTGTTTCTCGATCTTCTCCTCGAACTTCGCTTTCTCCGCCACGGAGGAGCAGCAGAAGTAATCCTTCACGGTGTCCAGGAAGAAGTCATAGTAGCAGTGCAGGGCCAGGATCATGATGATGTCTCCCACGATGTTCCCGTTGGTGGTGCAGGAGCTCGTGGACATGGCCCCTCCCCTGCCTATGATCTCGCCTGGAGCCTCCACAATCCAGTCCGCGCCGAACAGCCCGGGGACGTTCGAGATGGCCTCGTACCGCAGGGGAGCATCCCTGAACCTCTCCACCTGCGCGATGTCCCGGTAAATGAGGCCTAAGGACTTGAGATTGGGAAGGAGTGCACCACAGATGAAACCGTACTCATTGTCTTCATAAAAACTGAAGATGAGGTAGTTCTGTGAGGTCATGGTGATGAAATTAGGAGGAAAATTCACCAGGATCTTCTCCCCGTCTATCTCCCGTATGGATGAAGGCTGCTTACTGAGAATCTGGGCGTAATCACGGAAAACACCGGTGGCGGTGATCTGCTGCGTGATCCGCGTGAAGATGGTCTTGAACCGTTTCACTTGCTTCCCGAACTCGAAGCTGTTGTACGGGAACAGGGGCTGTTTGAGGGAGATCCCTGTCCTGAAAAGGGTGCCTGTGGGGCTGAAATTCCTCGAACAGAGCACACTGATCTCGTCCTGCCGCGAGATCATCCGGCTCTCCCACCCCTTTGCGGGTGCGGATTCGAGAAAGCCCATGGGGTATTTCTTCTCATGGATCTTGTCGAGCCACTTCTTCATACGGTCGGCCTTCTTGGCCGTATCTCCGACGCAGGAGAGCAGCACGTTGGCACCGAGATCGTACGCGGTGTCAAGGACCCTGTCCATGATGGCCTCGGCTGAGAGCTCACCGAGGCGTACATTGGCGTGGTGGATGACCGAGAGAACTTCCTGTTTGTCCTTCGAGAAGATCTTGATGGCAGGAAGGCCCTCCGGCGTGTCCACGATCTCCTGCCGGTCGAAGGAGATGACGTGGTCACGCTGAGGCTCCTCGTCGAGGGTCTGCTCCAGGTACTTGGTCCTCAATTCATGCTTCCCGTCGGACTTCAGCCGGTAGATGGGACTCCCCGTCTTGTCATAGCCCTCCAGGATCTTGGATTTTTCCGACCGCATGACTCCGGACAGGAGCTGCTGCACCGTGGGGATGTCCGCCGTGAACGCCCCGAAAACCACATCTATCCAGACATCCTTATCGGTAAGCTCTTTCGTCTTTGCCCTGGCGAGGATGTCCTCGTTGTTTTCCATGGACGCATAGATGGCCTGCAGACCCATCCTCCCGTTTGCTCCCCTGATGGCAACCCTGATTACCGGAACTTTATCTCTGATATCCATGGTCTCCTCCATGAAATATGCTGAAAGAACCTGCATCTGTATGACCTGAGTCTTGTATAACAGATCCGGGAAAGACAGGCAAGACAGTCGAATCGATTTCCCCCTGGAGGGAAAAGATCTCCGAGATCCCGCACCGTGCGTTCCGAAGTCTTTCCGTACTATTACCGTGTGCTCCTTTTGGGGAAACCGGCCAAAGACCTTTTTGTTTCCGTTCTGCTGTTCCCTCGACCCATTTGCTGCTATACTCCGGAGGTCATGCTCGAAGTGGACATCACCATCGTGGGGGCGGGGGTCGTGGGGCTTGCCGTGGCCCATGCAGCTTCCGGTACGGGCAAGACCGTCGTGCTCCTCGAGAAAGAACCCGGTCCCGGCAGGGAGACGAGTTCGCGCAATTCCGAGGTGATCCATGCCGGGATATACTACCCCCGGGACTCCCTGAAGGCACACCTGTGCGTGGAAGGCTCGGCCAGGCTCTATGACTTCTGTACCGAGCACCGGGTCCCCTTCCAGAGGATCGGGAAGGTCATCGTTGCGGCAACACGAGAGGAAGAGCCGTCTATCGAGGGGCTCTACCGGCAGGGCGTAGAAAATGGAGCGTGCGGTCTCAAGATGATCTCGAGGAGCGAGCTGAAACTGCGGGAGCCTCAGGTGAGCGGGACATGCGCCCTGCTCTCTCCCGACACCGGCATCATCGACTCGCACCAGCTCATCAGGCGCATCGAGGCCCTCGCCTTGAGCAAGGGGTGCACCCTGCTGTACAACACGCGGCTGACCTCGCTCGAGCCGTCCCCCAAGGGGTTCGTCTGCGCCGTCACGGGCTTAGGTCCCGAACACTATGCCTTCTGCACCCGGGCGCTCATCAACGCGGCAGGGCTGCATGCGGATGCCATCGCGTCTCTCGCCGGCATTGACATCGCTGAGGCAGGGTACCGGATCTTTCCGGTCAAAGGGCAATACTTCCGCATCAGGGGCCGAAAAGGCCGGGCCGTGAACGGGCTGGTGTACCCCGGTCCGGAAAAAGGCCTCACAGGTCTCGGGATCCACGTGACCAAGGACCTCTCGGGTTCTGTGCGGCTGGGGCCGGATGCCCGGTATGTCACGGAGATCTGCTACGATGTGGACCCCGGACGCGCCACGGATTTTCTCAAAAGCGCGAGGAGGTTGCTTCCCTTTCTGACAGAAGACGATCTCATGCCCGACATGGCCGGCATACGGCCGAAGATCCAGCCTCCGGGGGGGGATGTCAGGGATTTCGTCATCCGCCACGAGCACGACCGGGGCCTGTTCGGACTCATCAATCTCATCGGGATCGAATCGCCCGGGCTGACCTCCTGCCTCGCCATCGGCTCCCTGGTGAAATCTCTGCTCCTGGATGCCTGCCTGCTCTAGTCGGCGGGGTAGACCTCTGTCCCTTCCACAAAGGTGCGAACGACCTTCCCCGTGAACGCCTGTCCGATGAACGGGGTGTTCTTGGACTTGGAGCAGATCATTTCCTCGGTGAGCGACCAGGCGGCCGTGGGGTCGAAGATGACCATGTCGGCCCTGGCGCCGGGGCTCAGGGTCCCCCCCTCGAGGCCGAGCACCCGGGCCGGGTTCCTGGTGACGCAGGCCAGAAGCTGGGGAAAATCGATGTCATGTTCGAGGTGTATCTTCATGAGGGAGGGGAGCAGCGTCTGCAGCCCGATCATGCCGAAGGGAGCAAGATCGAAGTCCAGATCCTTCTCATCCCGGGCATGAGGCGCATGGTCTGAGGCAATGCAGTCGACGAGATTCATCCTGATCCCCTCGATGAGGGCCTGCCTGTCGGAAGCTTCTCGCAGCGGCGGGTTCATCTTGGTGTTGGTGTCATAGGCCTTTACACACTCCTCGGTGAGCAGAAGGTGGTGCGGCGTCACATCGCAGGTGACCCGGATGCCCTGCTGCTTCGCCCGGCTGATGATCTCGAGGCTCCCCTTGGTGGATATGTGGGTGACATGGATGGGGACACGGGTGTACCCCGACAGCAGCACGTCCCTGGACACCATGATTTCTTCCGCCACGGCAGGGATACCCGGAAGCCCGAGCTTCGACGAAAGGGGGCCCTCGTTCATCACGCCGGAGCCTGCCAGGTTTCTGTCCTCGCAGTGGGAGATGACGGGCAGGGAAAAGGTGGAGGCATATTCGAGGGCCCTGCGCATGATGGAGGCATCTTCCACGGGGCGCCCGTCGTCGGAGACGGCGACACACCCTGCTTCCCTCATGAGTCCCATCTCTGCGAGCACTTTGCCTTCGAGACCCACGGTGATCGCTCCCACCGGCAGGATCCTCACCCGGGAAACCCTCGCAGCCTTTCTGATGATGTACTGGGTCACGGAGGGGTTGTCGTTGACGGGGTCGGTATTGGCCATGCACACCACCGTGGTGACCCCGCCTGCAGCTGCGGCACGGCCTGCACTTTCGATGTCCTCCTTGTACTCGAAGCCCGGCTCCCGTACATGGGCATGCATGTCGATGAGCCCGGGCAGTACCCACATCCCCTGCGCATCGATGACCTCTTCTCCCTTCGGGACCGTGCCTGCGGTCGGATAGATGCCTTCGATGCGGCCGTCCCGGATGAGGATGTCCGCGATTTCGTCCCGGTTGTTCGCCGGATCGATGAGCCTGCCGCCCTTAATCCACATTGACATTTCCTCCCAGTGACAGGTAGAGGAGCGTCATCCTCACGGCAACGCCGTTTTCCACCTGGTTCAGGATGATCGAGCGGGCGCTGTCGGCAGCGTCGTACGTGATCTCCACCCCCCTGTTCATGGGCCCCGGGTGCATGATGACCGCCCCGGGTTTCATCCTTTCGACCCTCTTCTTGTTGAGGCCGTAGAAGTAGGAATACTCCCGCTCGTCGGGAAAATACTGCTCATGAATCCTTTCCTTCTGCACCCGGAGCATCATGATCACGTCGGCCTCGGGCACAATGGGGTCCAGGGCGGTGGCCACATTCACCCCCCAGGTGTCCACCCCCGGGGGCAGCAGGGTCTTCGGGGCCACCAGCGTGACATGGGCCCCGACCTTTTTCAGTCCATACACGTTGGACCTGGCGACCCGGGAGTGCAGGATGTCGCCCACGATCGCCACATGCAGCCCCTCGAGGGTTCCGAGCTGTTCCCTCATGGAGTACATGTCGAGAAGGGCCTGCGTGGGGTGCTCGTGATAGCCGTCGCCGGCATTGATGATGGAACAGGGCAGGGTTTCGGCCAGCTTCTTCACCAGGCCGGCATAGGGGTAGCGGATCACGATGCAGTCGGGTGCCATGGCCATGACATTCTGTGCGGCATCCATGATGGTCTCGCCCTTTGCAAAGGAAGACCCGGAGGCCGACAGTGCGGTGGTGTCCGCACTCAGGCGTTTTGCTGCGAGTTCGAAGGAGAGCCGGGTTCTGGTGCTGGGTTCGTAGAAGAGGAGAACCACGGTCTTGCCCCTGAGCGTCGGGACCTTCTTGATCTCTCTTTTGCTTATCTCCTTGAAGGACTTGGTCATGTCGAGGATGGTGTAGATCTCCTCGCTGGTCAGCTCTTCGATGCCGATGAGGTCCTTGTGCGGCCAGTTCATCGTTTTACCTCGGTGATCACCAGCCCCTCGATGGTCTGCCCGTCGGCTGAAGCCTCGATCTTGATGATCTGTTCATCGGGGAGCGAGATCCTCCTGCCCACGAAATCGGCCTGAATGGGAAACTCCCGTCCTGACCGGTCGAAGAGGACGAGGAGGTATATCCTGCCGGGCCTCCCGAGATCCACGATGTGGTCGATGGCGGCCCTCACCGACCTGCCGGTGTGGAGCACGTCGTCGACGAGCACGATGTCCTTTTCGTCCAGGCCGAAGGGGATATCCGTGCTCCTTACCTCCGGATAGAATCCCCGGCGGGTAAGGTCATCCCGGTAGAGTGCAATGTCCAGGACTCCGAGCGGAACTTCTATGCCGACCTTGTTCTTGAGAAACCGTACCAGGTTCTTTGCGATCAGCTCGCCCCCGCTCCGGATCCCGATGAAGACCACCTTGTCCCATGCGCTGATGGAGTGAACGAGCCCCTCGCCCAGATCCAGGAGCAGTCCCTGGATCTCCTCGGGAGTCCTCGGTATCTCAGTCATACTCGCCCCCTAGTGCACGAGGTGGCCGATGCGCCAGTACCGGATCCACGGCTTCTCTGCCTGCCATGAAAAATAGATGGCGAGCGCCTTGCCTTTGATGTTCTCGATGGGAACCTGGCCCCAGAATCGGCTGTCGTAGCTCTGGTCCCTGTTGTCTCCCATCGCGAAGACATGCCCCGGGCTCACCACGACAGGGCCGAAATAATCACGCACCCTGCCGGGTCCCTGAGAGAGAATGAAGGGATCCGTGTATTTCTCGAAGGACGTCGCGAAAGGCTTGCCATTGATGTAGACCTTCTTCTCCCTGACCTCGATCGTATCCCCCGGCAGGCCGATAACCCTCTTCACGAAGTCCATGGCGTGGTTTTCCGGAAAGGTGAAGATGATGATGTCGCCGCGCTTGGGTATCCGGTCCGCGCCCCAGATCTTCTTGGTGGTAAAGGGGACGGTGAGGCCGTAGGTGTATTTGGTTGCCAGGATATGG
Organism: Deltaproteobacteria bacterium; assembly: GCA_021372395.1. Lineage (GTDB taxonomy): Bacteria > Desulfobacterota > Desulfomonilia > UBA1062 > UBA1062 > MWEI01. Next base: position 17,882 of record JAJFUP010000260.1, on the reverse strand, counting down.
TCTCCCTTCAGGAGGGTATCCTCCATGGAGGAGGAGGGGATCCTGTAGGCCTGGAGAATAAAGGCCCTGATGATCATTGCAATCACGAAAGCCACAGCAAGGGCTTCGGCCCAGTCTCTCGCCACGCTCTTCTTTTTATCCCCGCTCAAACTTGTCCTCCTTCGCGTTTCGTGGAACTCGAACTCATTCGTGTATCACTCGCATGTCCCGCACGTGAATCCCCCGGGGCTCTCGCTGACGGGGTGATCCTCAGGCCACAGGGCCTTCGGCCGCACTCTGCTTGTGCCTTACCCCAGGTGTGAACCGAATTCAATGTGCCAGTTGCTCTGTTTAGCAGAATTACCCGTTTTCCTAAAGATGATTCTCTCCAGATGCATACAGGGTGTCTCACAGATTCACCCCCGCTCGTACTGAAGGAGCTCCTGAATATAGCTTTTGATCGAGATCTGCCAGGGCGGCAGAAGCTTTCCCGTGGTCGCGGTAAACCTCTTCGTGGAGAGGATCGAATAGGGGGGCCTTCGGGCTGGGCGCGGGAATTCCCCGGTGCTCACAGGGACGACCTCCGTGTCGAGTTCCATGATCGATATGGCCTTCCTTGCAAGGTCGTACCACGTTGCCCTGCCGCGGCTGCACACATGGTACACGCCCCGGGCATCGACCTCCATGAGCGCAACGATTGCTTTTGCGAGATCTTTTGCATAGGTGGGAGACCCCCACTGGTCATCGACCACCCGGATGCTGGGCCTTCCCTTGGCAATTTCTATGATGGTGGACACGAAATTTTTCCCGTGGATGCCGAAGAGCCACTGGCTCCTGACGATGAGCGGGTTCTCTATCCGTTTCAGGATGGCCTGCTCTCCTGTGAGCTTGCTCCGGCCGTATGCATTGAGCGGACAGGGCGGGTCTTCCTCGGTGTACGGGCTGGTCTTGGCCCCATCGAAAACATAGTCGGTGCTCATGTGAAGGAGCCGTGAGCCCTGGGCCTTGCACTCTACGGCGAGCAGCTCCGGGCCGGTTGCATTCAGCAGGATCGCCTCGGGCTCGTGAGCCTCGGAGGCATCGACATTCGTGTAAGCGGCGCAGTTGACGACCCAGCCGGGCCGTATGGACCTCAGGGCGACACGGATGGAATCGCGATCCGTGATATCGAGGAAATCTTTCTCTGAAGCGATGTCCGTTGCAACGACCTCGTGCCCCTGGGCAAGAAGTCTTTCTCCCACCTCCCGACCGAGAAGCCCGAAAGCACCCGTGACCAGAACTCTCATCTCTGTCCGTACATCCTCTCGTAGTATTGCTGGTAATCTCCCGACATGATGCGCTCCCACCACGCCCGGTGAGCGAGGTACCAGTCTATGGTTGCGCTCAAGCCTTGGTCAAAATCCTTCAGGGGCTCCCATGAGAGCTCCCGCGAGATCTTCGTGTGGTCCATGGAATAGCGGAAATCATGACCCGGCCTGTCCTTGACAAACCTGATGAGCGTTTCGGGTTTGCCCAGGTACCGGCAGATGGTGCGGACGATCTCGATGTTTTCCTTCTCCGCATCGCCGCCCAGATTGTAGACCTCCCCGCCAACACCCTGCTCTGCCACCGCGATGATGCCCCTGCAGTGATCTTCCACGTATATCCAGTCACGCACGTTTTTTCCCTCGCCGTAGACGGGGAGTTCCCTGTCCTGATGGGCATTCACCACCATCAGCGGGATGAGCTTCTCGGGGAACTGGTAGGGGCCGTAGTTGTTGGAGCACCGGGTGATCACGGCATCGATCCCGTGGGTCTTGATATAGGAACGCACCAGGAGGTCCGCGGCCGCCTTGGTGGCCGAGTACGGGCTGTTGGCCGTCAAGGGCAGATCTTCGGTGAATCGTCCATCCGTGCCGAGGCTCCCGTAAACCTCGTCGGTGGAGACCTGCAGGAACCTCTTTACCCCGTTTTGCAGCGAGGCATCGAGCAGAACCTGAACGCCCATGACATTCGTGCGCACGAACACACCGGCGCCCTCGATACTCCTGTCCACATGGCTCTCGGCAGCGAGGTTCAGGACAAGATCGAAGGGGGTCCGGGAAAAGACCTCGTCGATGAACCGCGCATCGGCGATGTCACCGCGGATGAAGCGGTATTGTCCGGGGAACTGGTCCTGAAGACCGTCGGTGTTCTCCATATTCCCGGCATAGGTCAGGAGGTCGAGGTTTGTCACCTCCCAGTCAGGCCTGTTTTCGAGGATATGCCGGATGAGGTTGGTGCCGATGAAGCCGCATCCCCCTGTCACCAGAACCTTTCTCATGGGGTGCCCCCCTGGGTGGAGCCGGATAGCTCTTCCCTCTTGTTGGCGCCTGTCCGGGCAACGAGGTTGGATGCCTTCAGCAGGCTTTCGATGGTCCCGGCATCCGTCCACCAGCCGTCGAGCACGGTCCATTCCATGGTGCCCTCCGAGATGTACGCGTTGTTGACGTCGGTGATCTCGAGCTCTCCCCTGTCGGAGGGACGAAGCGTCTTGATGATGTCGAAGACCTTGTGGTCGTACAGGTAAAAACCGATCACCGCGTACGAGCTCTTCGGTACCTTCGGCTTCTCCTCGATCCTCACGATCTTTTGCCCTTCGAACACCGGTACACCGAACCTCTCGGGGTCCGGGACCTCCTTGAGCAGGATCCGTGCCCCGGATCCCTGGGCATGGTAGGCGTTCACGGCATCCCGTATGTTCCTCTCGATGATGTTGTCTCCCAGCACCACGCAGATAGGCCCGTCTTCGGAAAAGTACTCGGCAAGGCCCAAGGCTTCTGCAATCCCGCCTTCCCCCTCCTGGTAGGCATAGTGCAGGCGCTTGAGTCCGAACTCCTTGCCGTTGCCCAGGAGTTTGAGGAAATCGCCGGCATTGTTCCCGCCGGTCACCACCATGACCTCCCGTATCCCTGCATTGGCGAGGGCCTGAATGGGGTAGTAGATCATGGGCTTGTCATAGACCGGGAGAAGATGCTTGTTCGTAACCTTGGTGAGGGGAAAGAGACGCGTTCCCAGTCCTCCGGCAAGCACAACACCTCTCATGCAACACCTCCTAATACTCAACGCCGACCAGGTAAAGCCCCTGAGGGGGGGCGGTCGGTCCGGCACAGCCCCTGTCCTTGAGCAGCATGATCCGCGGCATGTCCTGCGGGGAGAGCTTTCCCCTGCCCACCAGCAGCAGCGTTCCGACGATGTTTCTTACCATATATCTCAAGAATCCGCTACCTTGTATCCAGAAAACCAGCTTGCTCCCTTGGGTCGCCAGTTCCGCCGTGGTGATGGTCCTCACCGTGGTCTTCACCGCGGATCCAGCGGCCATGAACGAGGTAAAGTCGTGCTCCCCGAGCAGATACCCGGCCGCTTCGCGCATGGCCGGGACATCCAGCGGCCACCGTACGTGAAGGGCATACCTGTCCAGAAAGGGGCTCCGTATCGGGGCGGTTTCCATGAGGTAGAGATAGGTCTTGGATCTGGCGGCATACCGGGAGTGAAACTCGGGCCCTGCATCGGATGCAGTGATCACGGAGACATCGCCCGGGAGGATGGAGTTCAGACCGCGGAGCAACCCGTCCGGGGGAATATTCGAAGAGGTGGGGAAATTGATAACCTGGCCCACGGCATGCACCCCTGCATCCGTGCGTCCGGACGCCCTGACCCGCACCGGATGCCCCAGGATCTCGCCGAGGGCCTTTTCCATGGTTTCCTGCACGGTTCTGACACCGGACTGGATCTGCCACCCCATGAACCCGGTCCCGTCATACGCGATTACAAGTTTTACATTCCTCATGTAAGAGATCTTTCCTGCCGAAAACTATATAAATCGATGGAGAGAGGCAAGGAGAATCATGAATTTCTGTGAATGGGGTGCTCGTTTCACACAGGTTGAACCCATGTCTGCAAGCTGCACGATAGGCGAAAATCATGTCCTGGCCTCGGTCAGGCAGGTGTCCCGCTCCACCCTGGCGCTCGATGTCAGAACAAGCCATCTTCAGGACGGGCTGCTCGACAGACTGAACACTCCCGTGTCGCTCACCATAGAAAATGCCCTCATCGAGGGGACCCTGGAGTGGTATACCATCGAAGGTGCGTCGTACCTGATCGGCATCACCGTCTCTCCGAAGCTGCTGCCCGTATGGAAGAAGCTTCTTGCCGGCAGGGGCAGGGCCGTGATGCAGACATCCACCAGGCCGGTGTCCATCTGACGCTCTAGGTCAGGGGGGGCCAAGCCAGGGAGTCCTGACTGATCCTCCCCAGGGACACAAAGGTCAATTTGTCGTTCACGAAGATATCGTTTGCAAGCTCCACAATGTCATCGATGCTCACCGCATTGATCTTGCCGATAACCTCCTCCACCGTCACTTCTCTGCGGTAGTACATCTCGTTCTTCGCCATGGAAGAGGCGCGACTGACCGTGCTTTCACGGGAAAGCAGGATGTTTCCCTTGATCTGGGCCTTGATGTCCTCGAGCCTGATATCGAGAAGATCCGCGTTCTTCAGCCTCATCATCTGCTTGCCTATCACGTCGAGGGTCTTGTTCACGTTCTCCGGGGTGGATGCGGCATAGATGGCCAGCGCACCGCAGTCACGGTATGCACTGAGATAGGAATAGATGGAGTACACGAGACCGAGTTCCTCCCTCGCCTCCTGGAAAAGCATGGAACTCATGCTCCCGCCGAGCATGGTGTTGAGAACGATGTAAGACCATCGCTTCTCGTCATTCATGGTCGAACCGAGGGTCCCCAGGATGAAGTGAACCTGCTCGATGTCCCGCGCATAGACCTTTACCCCTCCCCCGGCATGGGGGCGGGCATGTTCGTCGTAAGGCCCTGTCCGGGGACTCAAGCCCTCGAACAGCGGTGAGGCGAGATCAACCAAATCCTGATGCTTCAGATTTCCCGCCCCTGCGATGATGATGGCCTCCGGGGCGTACGAGGAGGAGATGAAGTCGAGAAGGGTCTCCCGCCTGAAGGAACTCACGTGCCCGGCGGTGCCGAGGATCGGGGCTCCCATGGGCGTATCGTGGAAAAAGGCATTGGCAAAGAGATCGGTTATGTAGTCGTCAGGGGTGTCTTCCGTCATGTGGATCTCCTGGAGAACGACATTCTTCTCTTTCTCCAGTTCCACCGGGTCTATGAGGGCATTCAGGAAGAAATCAAAGAGGATGTCTCCTGCCCGGGACAGGTGCTCGTCGAGCACCTTCGTGTAGTAGACGGTATACTCCTTCGCGGTCTGGGCGTTCAGGTGTCCGCCCAACGCATCGATCTCCTTGGCGATCTGCATGGCACTGCGCTTCGGGGTGCCCTTGAACAGCATGTGCTCGGTGAAATGGGCCATCCCCCTGCCTGCCGGCGGGTCATTCCGGGAGCCCACATTCACCCACACCCCTAAAGAAACGGACCGGACCCCCTCCATGGTTTCGGAGACGATCCTTACCCCGTTGGGAAGAACCGTGGATCTAATCATTCAGCCGAGGGAACGGTTTCGCCCAGCGCTTCCTTCCGGCTGAGGCGTATCTTTCCTGTCTTGCTGTCGATGCCGATGACCTTCACGATGATGTCGTCGCCTTCCCTGACCACGTCCCTCACGTTCTGCACCCGCTCGTTCGCGAGCTGCGAAATGTGTACAAGCCCGGACTCGCCGGTGGGGAAATCCACGAACGCGCCGAAATCCATGATCTTGGCAACCTTTCCGCTGTAGACGCGACCGATCTCCAATTCCTTGGTGAGCTCGTTGATCATGTTCACGGCCATCTTTGCGTGGTCTTCGTCGGCCGAGAAGATATCTATCCTGCCGGAATCATCGATCTCGATCTTGGTGTCGGTCTTGGCGGTGATCTCCTTGATCATCTTGCCGCCTGGGCCTATGACGTCGCGGATCTTCTCCGGATTGATGTTCAGCGTGAATATCCGCGGGGCATAGGGGGAAATGCTTGCCTTCGGCTCTCTGATGGCCAGGCTCATCTTGTCGAGGATGGTGAGCCTCCCGACCCTTGCCTTTTCGAGGGCATCCCTGAGCACTTCCTCCGGGAGACCCGCTATCTTGATGTCCATCTGGAGTGCCGTGACTCCGACGGTGGTGCCGGCCACCTTGAAATCCATGTCGCCGAGGTGGTCTTCGTCGCCGAGGATGTCGGACAGGATCAGGTACTCGTCGCCCTCCTTGATGAGGCCCATGGCAATCCCGGCCACGGGTTTCTTCACCGGGACGCCTGCATCCATGAGCGACATGGATCCGCCGCAGACCGTTGCCATGGAAGAAGAACCGTTCGACTCAAGGATCTCGGAGGCAAGGCGGATGGTGTAGGGGAAAACCCCCTCATCGGGCAGCACCTTGCTCAAGGCCCTCTCTGCGAGGTTGCCGTGGCCGATATCCCGCCGGCTCGGCCCTCTGAGCATCTTGACCTCTCCAACGGAGAACGGGGGGAACGAGTAGTGAAGCATGAAGGACTTCGTCGTCTCGCCCAGGAGAGTCTCCACGCGCTGTTCGTCGCGGGGCGTGCCCAGCGTCGTGGTGGCCAGCGCCTGGGTCTCGCCGCGGGTGAAGAGGGCGGACCCGTGGGTGCGGGGGAGGATTCCCACCTGGCAATCGATGGGCCGGATGGTATCGAAGTCTCTGCCGTCGACCCGGATGCGTTTCGATCGCATCACGGAGCGAACGGTCGATTTTTCCACAGCGGAAAAAGCCGCTTTCACGAAGGCCTGACGCTCCTCGCTTTCCTCCACAAAGGCCTCGGCCACTTCTTTGCGCAGCACATCGGTGAGCTCCTGACGGGTCTGCTTGGGGTGGGCCGCAGCGACGATCTCCTCGATGCGGGACGCGGCCATGTTCTTAACCTGCTCGAAGAGGGCCGTGTCCTCAAGAGGGGCAGCGACCTTCATCTTTTCCTTGCCCACTGCCTGCCGGAGCTCTTCGATTGCGTCCACCACCTCGATGATGCGCTTCTGGGCAAAGGATATGGCGCTCACAATGGTGCTTTCGGGGAGTTCGTTCGCCTCGCCCTCAACCATCACGATCGCATTTCTCGTGCCCACAACGAGCAGATCCAGGAGGCTGTTCTCCAACTGGGCTACGGACGGGTCTATCACGAATTCGCCATCTATCATGCCCACCCGGGCGCATCCCACGGGCCCCATGAACGGGATGCTCGAGATGTGCAGGGCTGCCGAGGCGCCGTTGACCGCCAGGACATCGGGTGTGCATCCCGGATCAGCGGAAAGAACCATGGCGATGACCTGAAGCTCGTTGTGGAAATGGGACGGGAAGAGCGGCCGGATGGGCCTGTCGATGCACCGGGCCGTGAGAATCTCCTGGGTGCCCGGCCTGCCGTCCCGCTTGATGAAGCCGCCTTTTATCCTGCCTGCCGCATAGCTCATCTCCTGGTATTCTACCGTGAGCGGCAGGAAGTCCGTGCCTTTGCGTTCTTCCTTCGATGAGGTTGCTGTCACGAGAACGACGCTGTCGCCCTGGTGAACGAGAACCGATCCGTCCGCCTGCCGGGCAACCGTGCCTACATCGAAGATGAGGGGGTTTCCTGTTCCTTTTGCTTGTATTCTCATTTTTCTCTCTTACTTTCGTAGGTTCAAGGTTTGAACCAGTTCGCGGTAACGCTTGATATCATGTTCCCGCAGGTAATTCAGCAGTCTTCGCCTCTGCCCGACGAGCATGAGGAGACCCCGGCGAGAGTGGTGGTCCTTTTTGTGCACCTTGAAATGTTCCGTGAGGTCGTTGATCCTCCTGGTGAGTATCGCCACCTGGACATCCGGCGAGCCGGTATCGGTCTCATGTCTCCTGAACTGCGTGATGACTTCCGTCTTTTGCTCTACATTTAAAGACACTTCTCTATCCTCCTAAGCATGCTCACTTTTTTGCTTTCGTAGTGCTCTTCCTTCATCCATTTTTTTGAGTGAAGAGATCTTTCTAAAATCGAGAGAAGGAGATTACCACACCTTAACTTGTGCTGTAAATAGTTAATACTGCCCAAATCCTCTCTCGATGTTTCCCCAGAAGCCGCCTTGCCGCTGTACCCTGGCGACGCACAGGAGGTCCCTGTTCGCATTCAGCAGGGCGACATGCGCCCCATCGGGTGCAATGACATCATCGACCACCCAGCACATCTGGATGGGCTGACCGTCCCGGATGCCTGCCTCGCCTGTCTTGGTGACCCGCGTCCTCGGTATCTTGAGGGCCTCGATGAGCGGGATCACCGAATCCTCTGCCGAACCCTCCAGCGCCTCGAGCGTCACGGCCTGATCGATGCTGAAGCCCTCGCTCCGGATCCGCTCGAGCTCCCGCAAGTATCCCCCGTAGCCCAGGTATTTTCCGAGATCGCGGGCAATGGCCCGGATGTAGGTGCCCCGAGAGCACACGATCCTCACGCGCGCCCAGTCAGGCCCTGTTGCGAGGATCTCCGTTTCTTCGAGATGCACCTGCTTCGACCGCGGGGATACGTCTTTCTTTTCCCTCTTCAGCTTGTACAGGGGCTTCCCATTCAACTTCTGGGCACAGTATTCGGGAGGGGTCTGGTCGATCCAGCCGCTGTTCTCCTCGAACCACAGCTTCAGGAGAGCCTCGTCGATGGCCACATCGGAAAACCGCTCCAGGACTTCTCCCGTGACGTCATCCGTATCCGTTGACATGTCGAACCCGACGAGCGCGACGTATTCCTTCTGCTGGCCCTGCATAAAGGGCAGAAGCTTGGTCCCCTGCCCCACACCGATGCAGAGGAGTCCCGTGGCAAAGGGATCCAGCGTTCCGAAATGGCCGGCCCTCTTCACGTTGAGGATACGCATCACCCGGTCCACGACCTTGCGCGAGGTGATGCCCGCCGGCTTGTCGATGAGCACTATGCCGTCTTTACCCACTTCGTTCCTTCCTTGACCACCTGATGTATCAGCTCTCTCGGTCTTCCCTCGACCGTGAATCCCGCGGCCAGGCCATGGCCCCCTCCGCCGAAGGCACGCGCGGTGTTGAGTGCGGCGTCATTCTGCTTGCTCCTGATGGAGCAGTGGATGGTCCCCGGCTTGACCTCCCGCAGGAAGATCACCAGCTGAGAACCGGCCAGCGAGGCCAGCTCCTCGACGACGCCCGAGGCATCCTCGGGCCGCGCATGGAATTTGTCCAGGTCCGTGAAGCTGATGTAGCTGCCGTACACCCCGTCCTTGATGATGACCCGTTCCATCACCTTGCAGAGGATCTGGTAGAACGTGAAGGGCTTTGCCTTGCGGATCCGGTAGGCGATGAAGTGCGGGTCCGCACCGGAATGTACGAGTTCGTAGGCTATCTGAAAGACCCTTTCCGTGGTGTTCGCGTGGATGAACCCCCCGGTGTCGCCGAAGACCCCCAGGAAGAGGTTCGAGGCAATGGAAGGGGTGATGGGGATCTCCATCTCGCACAGGAGGTCGTAGACCATCTCGCTGGCCGACGACTTCCCGGGATCGATCCAGGAGGCCAGGCCGAAGCCGTTCTTCGTCCGGTGATGATCGATCACCACGATTTCCCCCCGGGGGGGTATCCCCCTGAGCATGCCCATGTCGGAGACATCCACCAGGAAGGAGATCTCCGGGTCGTCGATTTCGCCGCTTACGGGTTCCTCGGTGAAGAGAAGGGATGCGGGAATGGGGGTCGGGAAGGAAAAGCAGATGGACTTGCCCAGAGACACCAGGGCATGGCCCAGGGCCCTGGCAGCACCGACAGCGTCCTCGTCGGGACTCTCGTGGGTGATGATCTCGAACGTGAGGTGTTCCCTGATGATCTCAGCTATCCGGCTTTTCATGCTTGCCTATCTGGTCGAGAAGCACATCTATCTTGGTTCCGTAATCGAAAGACTCGTCGTAGGCAAAGAAAAGCGCGGGAACCGACTTCAACCGCAATCCCTTCTTCAGCTCATGCCTCAGGAAACCGGCGGCGCTCTCAAGCCCTTCCTGTGCCTCTTTCTTCCTCGAGGAATCCATCATGCAGAAGTATACACGGCCGATCTTCAGGTCGACGCTCACCTCAACACCGGTGATGGTGATCCCTTCCACCCGGGGGTCCTTCACCCTGCGCAACAGAAGCTCCGCGATCGTCTCCTTGATGAGATCGCCGACTCGAGCCTGCCGTATGTTGATTATCTTCATACGTGTATGATCTCGGTCCTTGTTCCGAGAATTTCCACTTCGTCATTGTCTCCAAGACCCTGGATGATCCTGTCGAGCACCGAATTTATAAAGGCAGCGTCATTGCTCACGAAGGCAAAGGCGAGCGTGCATGCCTGCCACTTGTCCTGGTCATCGACCTCCGCAACGGAGATGTTCATGCGGGAAAAACGGTCCTTGATCGACTTCAGGGTCTTTCGCTTCTCCTTCAGAGACCTGGCACCGAGAACCCTGAGGCGGATCTCCAGTGCCCCTATCACCACGTGGCCACAGTCTCCACTTTTTCCTGGATGAAGGTCTCGATGACGTCGCCGGCCTTGATATCGCTGTAATTCCCGAGGTTGAGTCCGCACTCGAACCCGGAAGCGACCTCTTTCGCATCGTCCTTGAAGCGCCTGAGAGATTCCACCTTCCCCTCGTGAATAACCACATTATCCCTGAGGAGACGAGCCTTGGCTCCGCGCATCATGACGCCGTCGGTGACCATGCACCCGGCAATAAGCCCCACCTTGGGGACCTTGAACACGTCGCGCACCTCGGCCCTGCCCTGGACGACTTCCCGGTAGACCGGCTCGAGCATGCCCCGCAGGGCCTGCTTGATGTCCTCGATAAGGTCGTAGATCACGGTGTAGAGCTTTATGTCTATGGAGTACTTCTTTGCCAGCTCCCTCACCTTGGGCTCAGGCCGCACGTTGAAACCGACCACGATGGCCATGGAGGTGGAGGCGAGCAGCACATCGTTTTCCGTGATGCCCCCCACCGCAGAGTGGATGACGTTGATCCGCATGTCCTCCCCTGCCTCGATCCCCTTGACCGACCCGACGATGGCCTCCACGGTGCCGTGCACATCCCCCTTGATGATGAGGTTGAGCTCCTTGAGCTTGCCCTCTTTCACCTGCTTGTAGAGGTCTTCGAGGGTCACGAGGGTCTTCTGCTCGGGGGTCTGGAGCCGCGTCGCGTTCTCCTTCTCCTGGAGGTATTCGATGATCTCCTTCGCCTTCTTCTCGTTCGGCACCGCAAAGATGGTGTCCCCGGCCGAAGGGAGCTCGGTCAGGCCGATGATCTCCACCGGGGTTCCGGGAAGCGCATTGTCGATGGGCGCACCCTTGAAATCGAACATGGCCCTCGCCTTGCCCCACTTGGCGCCCACGATGAAGACGTCCCCTCTCCTCATGTCGCCCTGCTGGGTGAGCACCGTGCACATGGGCCCCCGGTTCTTGTCGAGCTTGGACTCAAGGACGATTCCCCGGGCAGGGCCCTTGGAGTAGGCCTTGATGTCCATGATCTCGGCCTGGAGCAGGATCATCTCGAGAAGGTCCTCGATGCCGATTTTCTTCTTTGCGGAGACATCCACGTAGATCGTTTCACCGCCCCAATCCTCCGGGACAAGACCGAGCTCGGAGAGCTGCTCGCGTACCCTCTGCGGATTGGCATTGGGCTTGTCGATCTTGTTCACCGCCACCAGGATGGGGATATGTGCGGCCTTGGCATGGTTTATGGCCTCTTTCGTCTGGTCCATGACCCCGTCGTCGGCGGCAACCACCAGGACAACGAAGTCCGTGGCCTGCGCCCCGCGGGATCTCATGGCGGTGAAGGCCTCATGCCCGGGGGTGTCGATGAACGTGATGAGCTTGCCCCTGCAGCGGGCCTGGTACGCGCCGATGTGCTGGGTAATGCCCCCGAATTCGCTGTCTATGACGTTTTCGGACCGTATGACGTCGAGGAGCGACGTCTTGCCGTGGTCCACGTGTCCCATGACCGTCACCACCGGCGGGCGCGGCTCCAGCTCTCCGGCTTCATGGACCGCCTCCGTGTAGTACTCTTCCCGGATTTCATCCCGGGCTTCCGCTGTCTCGAAACCGAGCTCGTTCACCACGAGAGTCGCCTCTTCCGGAGAGATGTACTGGTTCTGAGAAGCCATGACGCCAAGGGTCATGAGGACCTTGATCACCTCGGAAGCCTTGACTCCCATTTCCTTGGCAAGGTTGAACACCGTGATGGTGGAACCGATCTTGATCTTTTTCTTCCGTGTTGGCTGGAGTGGAAGCATTCCTCTCCTGTCCTTCTTCCTCTTCAGCTTCTTGCCCAGAGAGGTCCTTCCGGTCCCGTAGAGGTCCGTCTGGGTATACACCTCGGTGACTTTCGCGTGCACAGGCTTCTTGATCCCGAGTCGGGCATTCTTCGTCGCTTCATCCTCTTCTTCCAGCTGGACGACCTCGGCCGCCTTCGGCTTTTTCCCCTTCTTCTTGTCCTTCTTTTTGAGCTTCTTCTCGTCTTCCTTCTCGTCCTCTTTTGCCTTCCCGGCCTCTTCCCCCGGGGCCGCAACCGCTGCCTGCGCCTGCCCTGCCTGAGCACCGGGCGACAAGGCTTCCCCCGGCACCGGTTGCTCCACCTGCTGTTCTGCTGCAGGGATCTCTTCAGGCCCGGCCGGTGCTCCCGTCTCGGGGATTGCGGCTGCTTCCGCTTCCGGCTGGGTCTCGAGGGGGGCCTCTCCCGGCGCTGTCTCCTTCGGGGCAGCCTCTTTCTTCTTCGCGAGCTTCTTCTCGGTCTTTGCCGGGGCAAGTCCTTCGGCACTCGCCTCAGGGACCGCGCCCGCGGCCAGGGGGGTTTCCGGGAGCGATTCGGCCTCCTGCTCGGGGGACGCAACGGGGCGGGCCCTGCGCCTGATGATGGTGGAGCTCACCCTCTGCTCAACGTAGACATCCTGTACGGGTTCATCGTCCTTCTTCTGGGTGTCTTTCTCGATTCTCTTCTTGATCCTCTCGATGTCGTGCACATCGAGGACGCTCATCGTGTTTTCCACCGAGATAGCCAGATCCTTGGCGACCCGCAGCAATTCCTTCGAATCGATAGACAGCTCCTTTGCTAATTCAAAAACCCGCATCTTTCTCATAGTTCTCGCCCCTTGAAAGACAACCTCTCATAAAACCGAAGATTTCTCAATATCGGCGAGATCTTCGGAGAATTACGCTTGATCACCCGGCATTCAGACCTGTGGAGCACCGTGGGGGGGACCGTAAACACGCTGGCCCCCCGTGCCTTCCCGGCTTCCGTGAGTGTCCCCCCGGACTGGCCCGGAATGTCGTCCCGTATCAGAAGGACATCCCCCTCCCGAAGATTCTCTCCGGAATCGTTTGCGAGGTCCCTGGACATCGTGTTTCCCGATCCGGCAAGGAGCCTTTCCACCGAGCCCAGGAGGGAATCCAGAAGGGAAGGAACGAGGCCGGATGCAGCCTTCTCATCCCTGAGGAGAGACCGTCCCCTCTTGTTCCTGGACGCGCTCGTCAAACAGCCCCGCTCCGGGCACAGGTAAAATCCCCTGCGGTTGAGGCTCTGGGTCTCATCGAACAGCGCACAACCGGATGCGTCATGGACAAACCGCAGGAGCTCCCCCTTCGGGAAGACCCCCCTACACCCGATGCACTGCCTGTGCGGACCGTTTTTTTTCGTCACTGTACCTATGCCTCGCCGGCTCCTACCGTTGCCTTCTGGATAATCTTCTTTGCCAGGGTCTCATCGATGCCTTCGAACTCGAGGAGGTCCTCTTCCCGAGCCTTCGCCAGGTCGTCAAGCGTCTTGTACCCTGCCTCCATCAACAGCTCCACCAGAGAGGGATCGATGTCCTTGATGCTCTCCAGGGAACGTTTGTCCTCAGAGGATACCACCACCTCGGTATTTTCCGACCTCACGTCGATCTTCCACCCCGTGAGCTTTGCCACCAGCCTGACATTCTGTCCTTTTCTCCCGATGGCAAGGCTCAGCTGGTCGTCGGCCACCACCACGTCCATGCTTCGGGCGCCCTTGTCGACAATGACCTTTGAAACCCGTGCCGGGGAAAGGGCGTTGCACACGAAACGGACGGCGTCTTCCGACCACACGACGATGTCCTGCCGCTCTCCTTTGAGCTCCTGGATCACGTTCTGGACCCTGGCCCCCTTGACCCCGACGCAGGTCCCCACGGGGTCGACCTTCTGGTCATGAGAGCGCACGGCGATCTTCGCCCGGATACCGGGTTCTCTGGCCACGGCCACGATCTCGACGATCCCCTCTGCCACCTCGGGCACCTCCATCTCGTAGAGTTTCACGAGAAAACGCGGGTGGGTGCGCGAGAGTTCGATCTGAGGCATCTTGAGCGATTTCGTCACGTCGAGGATGAGGGCCTGCACCCGGTCTCCCCTCCGGAGCATCTCTCCGGGGATCTGTTCCTTCTCCCGGAGGATCGCCTCGGCCTTGCCGAGATTCACGATGACATCCTTGCGGTCGAAGCGGTGGATGAACCCGGAGGCGATCTCGCCTTTCATGTCGATGAATTCGTTGTAGATGGCGTCCCGCTCGACTTCCTTGACCTTCTGAACGATCACCTGCTTGGCGCTCTGGGCAGCGATCCTGCCCAGCTTGGAGGCATCGAGCTTCTCGCCGAGCTCATCGCCTATCTGGCAGCTGGTGTCGAGCTTCCGCGCCTGCTTGAGGGCGATGTGCAGGTTGGAGTCTTCCACCTCCTCGGTGACGATCTTGAACTGGAAGACCTCCACCTCGTCCAACTCCTGGCTGTAGTGAGCCTCTATATTGTCGTAATCTCCATATACTTTCTTCGCTGCGCTCTGGACGGCCGCCTCAACGACCTGCACCAGGTCCTCTTGCCGAAGGCCCTTCTCTTTTACGATGAGTTCGATTACCTTAGAAAGATTCAGAACCATACCCTCTCCCTAAAAATCAAGATTGGCCTTGGTGATATCCTTAAGTACCACCGGGATCTCAGCACCATCAACATCCAGGATGACCGCATCTCCATGAAGGCCCTTGATAACACCACGGAATATATTTTCCTTTGTCTGCACCTTCACCTTCCTGCCGGAAAAGTATTCGAATTCCTTTGTGGATTTCAATCGCCGGTTCAGGCCGGGGGATGAAACCTCGAGTCTGTATGATCCCTGGATAGGGTCCTGGGTATCCAGGAGAAGCCCTATCCGCCTGTTCACTGCGACACAGTCGGCCAAGGAGACGCCGCCGGGCTTGTCGATGGTAAGCCGCAAGGTGTTCCCGGGGAAATCTATGGCGATGAGCTCATATCCCATCATCGCGAGTTCCGGACTCACCATTGCCTTCACCTGTTCGATCATCTCTGCAGCATTCATATGAAATAAAAAAGTGGGCAATTGCCCACTCCCCTCGCCTCCCTCGTTTCCCGGTCACACGCTTCCCTGTATCGTCTGGAGCGGGCAACGGGATTCGAACCCGCGACATTCAGCTTGGGAAGCTGACACTCTACCAACTGAGCTATGCCCGCACTGCACACTCTAATAAAATATGGTCCGGTATTTGTCAACTGGTCTTTGGTAAGGCGGAAAATCACCCCTCCGGGGGTCGGACGACCTCCAGCACCGGGAGCAAGGACCGTGGCGGCTGTAATGCAGCACCCCAGAGTCCGTCAAGATAGCATAGGCTCAGCCCGGGATCACCTTCATAATGATGGAGCGCTTCCTGGGACCGTCGAACTCGGCAAGGAAGATCCCCTGCCAGGTTCCCAGGACGAGGGAACCGCTCTCGACGATCGCCATGACGCTCGAGCCCAGCAGGCTCGTCTTGATGTGGGCATCGGAGTTTCCCTCCGCGTGCCGGTAGTCTGCGCCGTAAGGGATGAGCCTTGCGAGGACGGAAATGATATCCTCCTTCACCGAGGGATCCGCGTTCTCGTTGATGGTGATCCCGCAGGTGGTGTGAGGCACGTACAGCGTGAGGATCCCCGAGGGGATGCCCTCGACGCGCAGAAAGTTTTTCACCTGCGAGGTGACGTCGACGAGCTGAACCCTTGACGTGGTCTGCACTTCAAGCCTCTTGAGCATCGTGGGCCTCCCTCATGAGATTTGGTCCCCTGTGGGGCAGTCTGCGCCGCTTCGACCAAACAGCCTCGCAAAGTTCTCCGTGGTGATGCGGGCCATGTCCTCGCGTTGCATCCCCTTTATGTTCGCCATCTCTTCGATGGCCTTCAGGACGTATGCGGGTTCGTTGCGCCGCCCCCGGTACGGCGCAGGCGAAAGATAGGGGGCGTCGGTCTCCGCCAGGAGGAATTCCGTGGGCGTCTCGCGGACGACGTCCCTGAGCTCTCCAGCGTTCCTGAAGGTGACCACGCCGGGGATGGAGATGAAGAAGCCCCGGCCCGTCACCCGGCGCGCGAGAGCGGTATCTCCCGAGAAGCAGTGGAATACCCCGCCCAGAGACCACGCGTTCATGTCGTCAAGGACTCCGAGCGTCTGCTCGTGGCCCATCCGGTCGTGGATCACCAGGGGAAGCCCCAGCTCTCTGGCGAGCTCCACATGGGCAATGAAGAGGTCCTTCTGCCCATCGATGCTCCCGGGGGTGCGGTAGAGATCGAACCCCGTCTCCCCCACGGCCGCCACCGGGCCTTTGTCCCGCAGTCGCGCGAGCGCATGGACGTCCTTTGGAAAGAAGGTCCCCGCGTTCTGGGGGTGTATGCCCAGGGAGACGAGGATGCCCCGGTGAGCGTGTGCGACGGCAAGCGCATTCAGGCAGTCTTCGGGGTCGATGCCCACCGCGAGCATGGACGTGACCCCGGCAGAAGCCGCGCGCGCAAGGACCGCCTCCCGGTCGGGGGCGAATTCCGTGAAGTGAATGTGGTTGTGCGAGTCCGTGATCTGCATGTCACATGAGCCCCACGAGTTCATCGTGAACCCGGGCGTTGCTCGCCAGGATATCCCCGGAGAAGAGGTCGAAGGGGGATCCGTCCTGGGAGGAAACCTTCCCTCCCGCCTCCAGGAGCACCACCACGCCTGCAGCCATGTCCCACGGCTTCAGGCCCATCTCCCAGAAGGCGTCGAACGAGCCTTTTGCGACATGGCAGAGGTCGAGGGCCGCCGAACCGAACCGCCTGACGGCACGGGTCTCCCTTATCACCCGGCCGAATTTCGCCAGGATGTCGTCGATGGTGTCGTGCGCATAGGGGAAGCCCGTGACAACGAGGGCATCGATGAGTCGCGCGTTCGGCGAGACCGTGATCCTCCCGTTGTTCAGGTATGCCCCGCTGCCGGCCTGTGCGTGGAAGAGTTCGCGGCTCACGGGGTTGTAGCACACGCCGATGTAGGGGAGCCCGTCCTTGTACAGTGCAAGGGAAACGCAGAAGAAGGGGATGCGGTGCACGTAATTCACTGTCCCGTCGAGCGGGTCGACGATCCACGTGAAGGAAGACCCGGTTTCCTTCCGGAGCCCTTCCTCCGCCAGGATCGCATGGTCGGGGAAGGAACGCTCGATCTCCTCCACGATCAATGCCTGGGAGCCCCGGTCTATTCCGGTCACCAGATCTCTCGGTCCCTTGAACTCGACCTCGACGGCACTGGTGAGATTTTCCTGGAGATAGTCTCCAGCTTTTTTCCCGAGGCGGATGGCAAATTCCAGCATGGCTTCACTTGTCAAAAGAGACGTTTTATGTAAGATAATAGACATGGATCAGGTTTACAAGATAAAAAAATCGCTGAAGGCCCCCATGCTCCTCGCCGTCGTCATCTCCCTGCCCGTCTTCGTGGACGTCATCTCCTCGGGGTTTCCCACCAAGACGCTCATCATGGCCATAACGCTCATGGTGCTGTTCTACCTCTTCACCCTCAACAACCTGATCAAGCGGGTGATCGTGAGCAGCGGCGAGGTCTCCATAAAGAGCCTCTTCGGGTCCAGCAGGATAGCCCTCGACGAGATCTCGCGGCTCGACGGCATCACCATGGGAACCAGGCAGTTCAT
>JAJFUP010000205.1 GCA_021372395.1 Deltaproteobacteria bacterium | reverse complement strand
GTAGAGCCCGGGCCAGGATGCCTCGGGGTTGTGGGCCCACAGGAGGATGCAGGAGCTGTTGGCGTAATCCGGGTCCACGAGGCCGAAGCCGCACGTGGCGGCGCTGCCGAGCACGATGGGCCCGCCGCTCATGTTGGAAGGAGCCATGAAGTTGGGGGATCCGAAGAGGGACAGGAACCGGTTCAGGTAGGGTGCCATACCACGGGTGGTGCCGGTGCCGAAGACCACGGACTCAGGCCCTGTCTTCTGTCTTGCCTCCAGCAGGCCTGAGGCGACGATGTCGAGTGCCTTGTCCCAGGATGTCGCCTCGAACCGGGTGCTCTGTCTCCCGCCGACCTTGACAAGGGGTTTCGTTATGCGCTCCGGGTGGTAGATGATCTCGATGGCCGCCCTGCCTTTGGGGCAGGTGTACCCATGGCTGTGAGGGTGATCCGGGTCACCTGTGACCCTTATGAGTTTGCCGTTGTCCTCCTCGAGGATGACGCCGCACCGTGAGTGGCATTCGAAGCAGATACTCCTGACCTTTCTCGATCCCATGGTGCCCCCCTTTCTGTCCTGAACAGGTACTTCTCACGTACGAAGCGTATCTCCGTGTGACTCGGTGGTGCACATGCCGTGTCCCGGTGTACTCCCTGCATCAGGGAGGGGGGACGCGGCGGTTCGGGTTCATTGCGTAAATCCCTGCGTTCCTGCGTGAGAAACAAAGGGAGGAGAGAAAATTGTCAGATCCATCCGAGCTTTCTCATGGCGCCATAGATGAGATACACGCCCAGGATTACCACGAACAACCCGAAGGCAAGCCGAAGAACAGGGCCGGAAAGTCTGTTCGCAAGGATCGCCCCCACCCAGGCACCCACGAGGGCCGCCCCGGCGATGATCATGGCTGCGGGCACGTCCACGTTGCGATGCCGGTAATACTCGATGAACGCGGCAATGCCTATGGGCGGCAGGAGAACGGCGAGGCTCGTCCCGGTTGCCTTGTGCTGGGAAAATCCCATGACGAATATGAGCGCGGGAACGATGATTACACCGCCGCCGATCCCGAAGAGCCCGGAGAGAATCCCGGCGGCCGATCCTATTCCCAGCAGCATGAGAGCAGACTGCATGTCCACGATAAGATTTCTCCTTTCTTCCGGGGCATCGCAGGGACCCCGTGTCTTCATATTCCTGCACACGGCAGCCTTTGTAAAGAGTCAATCATGGTTGTTCGGGGTATGGATGAAAAAGCTTAAAGATTGCGGCAAGGGAAGGCAAGAAAGCACTTTCCGGATCGACTGGAGAGGTGCGTGTCGCCCGGGCTTGCCCTGGTTACGGGTCCGGAAGCCCGGTGAGGGGTTTCGGCAGAGCATTCGGCACGAACGGGGCGCCTGTGCCCTGTCCTTTGTAATCCACCACGATGCTGATCCGGCGGTTCATGGGGTCGGAGAGGTTCTCCTTGACCAGGGGCTTGGTGTCGGCATAGCCCACCACCATCTCGATCTTGCCTGGTGCGACCCCGCTCTTCTCGAGCTCGATGCGCGCCGAGGAGGCCCGCTGGGTGGAGAGCTCCCAGTTCGTGAACTGCTTGCCCTTGTAGCCCAGGGCATCCGTGTGTCCCTCGACAATGAGCTTCTTGTCGATGTCCTTGAGC
>JAJFUP010000173.1 GCA_021372395.1 Deltaproteobacteria bacterium | reverse complement strand
GATCGATCACCAGGCACCTGTTCCCCTCGGCGTCGACATCTCCCAGGGCAATGTACGCATCGATGTCGAGGTCGTTGTTCTGCGTGGAAATGAGGTCCTGCCCGTAGACATCGGCCGCCGCGAGGCTCACGTTCCTTATGGTGAACACGGCGTGGATGACGGCGGAAGGGAATGCCCCGTCCTGAACCGTGTCAAGGGTTTTCAGGTCTATGTCCACGGTTCCGGGGTCGCCGTCGCCGTAGCTGAGCACTGAGATGAGGCCCGTGCCGTCCGTCCGGATGCAGTCAAAGGCATTGCCCACGAACGCGTCGAGCTCTTCAGCGATCTGGGGTTGCTCCGCATCGATGAGTCCCTGCGAAGCGAGGATGCCGAGGCCGTTGAGGATGAAGCTGCCGTCATGTTCATCCCTGGCTGTCCGGAACACGAACTTTTCCTTTGATGCCTTTTTGTCGGGGTGGACCACCTGGACGAGCACGCTCGCGTAGAGGCGTTCGTCTTTGATTTCGAAGTCGCACACATAGGCATCCCCCTGCCTGACCGCTTCCTTCTGATACAGTCCGCCATCACTTACCAGGACCTTGCTGATCCTTTCCGGGTCTCCCTCGATGTCCACGGAGAATCTCTTTGTACCGGGCTCTATATACATGCCGTCATGCACGGGGACGAACTCGCCCGAGTCGTCCCGGACCTGCAGGGTTATCCCATAAGCGTCGGCGAACGTGACCGCAGCGATGGATGCACCCGGATCGTAGATGGATTCACCGCCGGCGGTTCCGCCGGAACCGCCTCCCCCGGAACAGGAACTGAGGAGCACGACGATGAAAAAAACGAGCATGAAACACGATGGATGCTTGAGACTCTTCATACCATGATCTCCGTTTTCACCTCTTGCCGTGGTTGCCGGGACAGCACCAAAGTCTCGCCCGTCAACCTGCCGAGTCTATCCGGATCGCCCTGAACTCGCTGAAACAATGGCATACTCGCCAGCAGTTATCAAGTAATGAATTCTCATTACCGTTGATACTTTCCCTTCCCTTCTGCCTGCTCGCTGCAATATCCATTCCGTGCAAACCCCTTCACCTCTGCACGGGAGCATCAGAGCACAACCACCAGGATTGCAATGAATTGATGCCATCGAAGCACCATATCATTCATAATGGGGAATAGTGCAGACGACAAGTCCATCCGGGGTCGAGCGACCAGCATGGGAAATATTTTACCCATTGGCTGACATATTTTTCACCAGCGGAGAACCGTTTCTCCCACCTCGCGACCGACCGGACAGGAGAAAAAGAGGAGATCCATGGCTTGATCTCTGTCCAGCAAGCCCCATGACAAAAGCCATCCTATCATTCTATCAACATACGACAGGAAATCTTTTTGACATGCATCTCAAAGACCGCTATTGGATTAATAATTGCATCATTCGTTGATCATGCATTCCATGGCAGGAAAGTACCGGACAATGCATTGGGAGGCTACCATGAGGAGATTCACCCGGGGATTCGTTTTTTTTCTGTTCATCCTTTCTGCCTGCAGCAACGACAGTGTCTTCGAGGGCGTCTCCGAGAACACCGGCTACGACGCAAAGATCGAAAAAGCAGCCATGGACCTTGATAGCGGAAACTACGATGAAGTCATCACAGACTTGAGTGTCATATACAATACCATGAATCCCAACCCCGAGGTGGGACGTCTCCTGGCATCGGCTTACATGGGAAAGGCGTGGGTCGACACCACCTACTTCGTGGAGAACTCCCCGGATATGGACATGGACATCTTCGACATCATGGCCTCGGTGATTTCCTCGCCTGAGGTTATCCTCGCAGATACCGACGATGATCAAGACATGGAGCGGTATATCGATGGTATAGACATGCCGGATCGCCTCACCAGTATCACAAAAGCCAAACGTGCTCTCTTTGTCCTTGATAGAGCGGGGCTGACAACCGAAGATGACATTATCCAACTAGGCATAGCATCTTCGGTTCACTTCATTATGTACGTGGGTAACAAGACGGATAATGACAAGGCGCCCATAAATACCGAAGCGTATATGGCTGGAATTACAGTTACTGCGTCAGGTTTCAGGGAAAAGACCGACGCCGGGGCTTCCCCTTCCTACCAGGAGGATCTCATGAACATCAACGATGCGGTGGCTGCCTTTTCAGAGGCATACCCGGATTCCGACGCCATGAGAGACAGCCTGGACGCCTTCCTCCACGCGGCCCTCGGGGAGACGCCGGGCGCGATCATCACGGACGATCTCATCCTGAACTATACGACCTTGGGGATTTACGAGTACGTGCAGGACCTTGCCGATTGAGGATGATCGCAAGCTTGTTATCTGGGGGACCACGATGAAAAGATGTTTTGTGCTGATATCTGTTGTGAGCCTGTTCTTGTTCGGGGACCTTTTCGCCTCAGAGCTGCCCTACCTGTACAAGGGTCCGCGGCCGCTCGGCATGGGGGGCGCCTTCGTGGCCCTGTCCAACGATGCGAATGCCCTCTTCTACAACCCTGCCGGGCTCGCGGATGTAAAGGAAACCCGCATCTCCTTACTCGACCTGGAAACCGAGGTCGGCGAAGGGGCATACGACTTCTACTCCGATGCCCTGGATGTAGACACCGACAACGAGGCTGACGTCGCTCAGTTCCTGCGGAAGTACATGGGCGATTATGCGCACGCCGCAGTCACCTCCTTCCCGAACTACAGCAGGCCCAACTTCGCCTTCGGGCTCATCGCCTCGATGAAGAGCAATCTCCAGGTGCGGGACCGTCAGTACCCCAAGCTGTACGTCGATGCCATCGAGGATGCCGGCGTGTGCGCGGGATATGCCAAGGCTTTCCTGGATGACAGCCTGCTCGTGGGGTCGAGCCTCAAGTACGTCTACCGAAAAAGCATCGAGAAACAGTACACCGTGCCGGAGATCATCACCCATGATTTCAAAGACCGGCTCGATGACGACGCCGAGGACGGCTCGGGAGTGCTCCTCGATATCGGGGTCATCTACAAGCTCAACGACTTCAAGCCGAACGGCAAGGACGTGGGGCTCCAGGTGGGCCTGAGCGCGAACAACCTCATCGGGAACGGTCTCGGCGACGCACAGGACCTTGACGAGCACATCGACATCGGCATCTCTTCCCGGATCGAGAAGCTGACGATCGCCCTCGACTACGTGGATCTCTTCGGTCAGATGGGTGAAGACGACAATATCGGGAAGCGCATCCATTTCGGCATCGAGTACACCCCCACGAAGACCCTTGCCCTGAGGACAGGCATCAACCAGGGCTACCTCACTTTAGGGGCCAGCCTCATGACGCGGGTCGTGCAGTTCGATGTCCTCACCTATGCCGAGGAGGTCGGCGCGTACTCCGGCCAGCGCGACAACAGACGGTACCTGCTGCGCATGGGCCTGGGGTTCTGAGAAGGAATCCATCTCCTCGGGCCCGATTGCACAACCCTCCATCAGCTTGTCGTCTTCGCCAGGCATGTCCCCGCGAATGGAGGGGGGGGGCAGGGTAAACGGTCAACAAATCCGTCAGCTCCTGAGCGTCACCTCTGTGAATGATGGGCTCCTGCATTGCGGCGAAGCCCAAGAAAACAGTTTCGTCACCCCCGCGAAGGCGGGGGTCCAGACCTTTCCCCCTGGATTCCCGCTTTCGCGGGAATGACATACCAACCGATTTTTCGTCCCCGCTCTTGAAACGGGTTTTGCGGGAATCACGAGCGGGAATTACAAGGTGAGATTTGGTTTTTTCCATGGTACCATCCATGCTAAGATTCACGAGAAGCATGCGTGATGAAGTATTCCCAAAAACATAAAAGCTGCGCATAGATGCTGAGATTGAAAAGCTGAAGCCTTTAACGACCGGACGCAGGTTGGGAAAATTCTCCTGGATGCTTCAATCGAGAGAGATGTGTCAGATGATAACCAATGACGTGATCGACAGGGTCTTCGAGATACTGTCCCGGGAAGTCGGCGCTCTCCACGAGCCCATCGTCGGGAAGGTAGCCCGCGAAGGCGACCCGTACAAGGTCCTCATCTCCACGATGCTCTCGCTGAGGACCAAGGATGCCACGACCGAGCAGGCCTGCTCGAAGCTCTTCGCCATTGCCTCGTCCCCGGAGGAAATCGCGCGCACGCCCCTGGACGTCATCGAGCGCGCCATCTTCCCGGTGGGCTTCTACAAGACCAAGGCCCGGAGCATCCAGGAGGCATCCCGGATCATCCTGGAAAAATTCGGCGGCACGGTCCCCTCGGACATGGAGAAGCTCCTCGGCCTGCCGGGGGTGGGCAGGAAGACCGCAAACCTGGTCATCATCCTGGGCTTCGATGACATGGGCATCTGCGTCGACACCCATGTCCACCGGATATCGAACCGATGGGGATACGTGTCGACGAAGACGCCGGAGGCCACCGAGATGAAGCTCAGGGAGATCCTCCCGGAGCGCTACTGGAAAGACATCAACAATTTCCTCGTGCCCTACGGCCAGTATGTCTGCCTGCCGGTGAGCCC
>JAJFUP010000159.1 GCA_021372395.1 Deltaproteobacteria bacterium | reverse complement strand
CGACATCGACGTGAACCCCTGCAAGATGAAGAAGCTCACCAACATGCGCGCCGCTGCACGGGACGACAACATCCTGCTCTCTCCGCCTGCGCCCATGTCCCTGGAAAAGGCTCTCCAGTTCATCCGGGACGACGAGATGGTGGAGGTGACGCCCAAGTCGGTCAGGCTCCGCAAGACCGAGCTCTCTGCCCAGAAGCGCCACGGCCTCACCGTGGCCAGGAAGAAGCTGGCCGGGTAAGAGATCACGCCTGGGTTCTCCTCTGTACGCACAGCTCGGGCCGGATGTCGTCCGCCTGCAAGCACAGATTGACAGCTGAACCCCACCCGGCAAACCTGGTAGAACCTTTCCAGCCCATGTTGACCGATCAAAGCGTTTTCTTAAAGAAAGGCACGACCACGAACTGCCTGTGAGCGGCTGAAAGATTCCCCAGGGCTTTTTTTCATCGACCTGTCTCCTATTATTAATTTCTGCAGCGACTTGGTGGAGATATTCCCATTGATCATCGACCCGGGGGGTGTTCATGCAGAAACCGGGCGCTGATCATCAGGGTGTGCAGCACCGTTTCAACAAAGGGTCATGATCGTGGGGTATCCCTTGTGACACGCTGCCGAAAGGAGCTCCGTCCCATGGAGAAACTGCTGGGAAAACACTGGCATCACCTGCCCGCCGATGAAGTTCTGGACCTCCTCGAAAGTAACCGGGACAGGGGGCTCGACCTGTTCGAGATAGAAGAGAGACGCCAACGGTTCGGTGACAATGTCATCACCACGCAGAAGGGCAAGGGTCCCCTGCTGCGTTTTCTCCTCCAGTTCCACCAGCCTCTGATCTACATCCTCCTCGCAGCCGCGCTCATCACCGCGCTGCTCCAGGAGTGGGTGGACTCGGGGGTCATCTTCGGGGTGGTGCTCGTCAATGCCATGATCGGCTTTCTCCAGGAGTCCAAGGCGGTCAAGGCCATCGAAGCCCTGGCCAGGACCATGGTCACAGAGGCCACGGTCATGCGCTCCGGCGAGAAGAAAAGGATACCCTCAACAGAGGTGCTCCCGGGCGACATCGTACTGCTCCAGTCCGGAGACAAAGTTCCTGCGGATCTCCGCCTGATCTCGGCCCGTGATCTCCAGATCGACGAGTCTGCTCTCACAGGAGAGTCGATTCCGGTACAGAAGGACATCCAGCCCCTTGCTCACGACACGGTGCTGGCGGACCGGAAGAACATGGCCTACGGCTCGTCACTGGTCACCTACGGCCAGGCCGCCGGTGTCGTGGTGTCCATCGGCGACCACACCGAGGTGGGCCGCATCTCGGAGCTCATCTCCACGACGACGGAGCTGGAGACCCCTCTGCTCAGAAAGATAGCGGAGTTCAGCAGGGTCCTGCTCGCCGTGATCCTGGCCCTTGCTGCAGTCACCTTCGGAATGGGTCTTTTGCGCGGCCAGAGCGCCTTCGACATGTTCATGGCCGCCGTGGCCCTTGCCGTGGGAGCCATCCCCGAGGGCCTGCCCGCAGCCCTGACCATCACCCTCGCCATCGGCGTGGCGCGCATGGCGCGCCGGCGGGCCATCATCCGCAAGCTCCCGGCAGTGGAGACCCTGGGCAGCACGACGGTGATCTGCTCGGACAAGACAGGCACCCTGACCGAGAATCAGATGACGGTCCAGGGTATCGTGGCGGGCGGCGAGTCCTTCGATGTCACCGGCGCCGGGTATGCGCCCATCGGTGATATCCTCCCCAGGGGGGGACAGGCCGGCACGTCTCTTGGTCCGGCGCTCCTGGAAACCCTCCGGTGCGGGCTGCTGTGCAACGACAGCCTCATCGTGGAAAAGGAAGGCCGGCTGACCGTGCAGGGAGACCCCACCGAGGGTGCCCTGATAGCCTCCGCTGCCAAGGGCCGTCTTGTCCTCGAACAGGAGAGCCGACAGTGGGTACGCCTCGACACGATACCCTTCGAGTCGCAGCACCAGTACATGGCCACTCTCCATGCCCCTTCTGCGGGAGGTTCACCGGTAGTCTATGCCAAGGGCTCGATGGAAGCCATGCTGGAACGATGCACCACGACCCTCGATCCTCGAGGGAATGCCGTTGAGCTTGAGGTGGCGAGCATCCACGCCACAGCCGATGAGATGGCCGGCCGGGGATTGCGGGTGCTGGGATTTGCACGGAAAACGCTGGGGGAAGCAAGGCAGAAGATCGCCCATGAGGACGTGTCCTCGGGTATGACCTTCCTGGGCCTGCAGGGCATGATCGACCCTCCTCGGGTCGAGGCGATCGAGGCGGTGAAGAACTGCCACGGCGCGGGCATCCATGTCAAGATGATCACCGGCGACCACGCGCTCACGGCCTCGACCATCGCCCGCCAGATAGGACTGCACCACGCGGAAAGGGTCATCACCGGCAGGGAGTTGGCAAAGATGAGCGACTCCGAACTCATCGATACCGTGGAAGACGTTTCGGTCTTTGCCCGGGTAGCCCCGGAACAAAAGCTCCGTCTGGTGGAGGCGCTCCAGGCAAGGGGCAACATCGTGGCCATGACCGGCGACGGGGTGAACGATGCGCCTGCTCTGAAACGGGCCGATATCGGAATGGCCATGGGCATCACCGGCACGGACGTGGCAAAGGAAGCCTCCGACATGGTTCTCACGGACGACAACTTCGCCACCATCGAGGCAGCCGTGGAAGAAGGCAGAGGAACGTTCGACAACCTCACAAAGTTCATCGTCTGGACGCTGCCCACCAACATCGGCGAGGGTCTGGTTCTGCTGGCGGCCGTGTTCGCAGGAGTCACCCTGCCCATCCTCCCGGTGCAGATCCTGTGGATAAACATGACTACGGCCGTGCTGCTGGGACTCATGCTCGTCTTCGAGCCAAAGGAGCCGGGCATCATGGACCGGCCCCCGCGTGACCCGAAGGAACCCATTCTCACCCGCATGCTCATCCGGCGGCTCCTTATCGTGGGTTTCCTGCTGCTGTTTGGTGCCTTCGGGCTTTTCGAGTGGGAACTCCGGTCCGGGGCCGGTGCAGCAGAAGCCAGGACCGTGGCGGTGAACGTGTTCGTCATGGCGGAACTCTTCTACCTCTTCAACTGCCGTTCACTGACGAAATCCGTGTTCGAGGTAGGGTTCTTCTCCAACCCCTCGGTGTTCGGAGGGGCATTGGTCATGACACTGCTTCAGCTGCTCTTCACCTACGTGCCGGCCATGAACACCGCGTTCCAGAGCGCGC
Organism: Deltaproteobacteria bacterium; assembly: GCA_021372395.1. GTDB lineage: Bacteria > Desulfobacterota > Desulfomonilia > UBA1062 > UBA1062 > MWEI01. Next base: position 3,410 of record JAJFUP010000159.1, on the reverse strand, counting down.
CCATCGGCCTCGCCTCGTGGGTGCGCATCCTGGCCGTTGGTTCCCTGGTGATGGTTGTGGTGGGCATAGAGAAATGGTTCGTGCGCAAAAGGGCGCTCACAAACCTGCAGCGGGCATGATGACCCGGTTTGGACGAAAGGCGAAAGGCCGGACACTGTGACGGGCAGAAAAGGCACGCTCGATGGTGTTGAACGAGATACTTACCCCGGGCAGATATGATAGAACTCGACGGCATTCCTGCTCAGCATCGACTCCAGGAGCTCTTTCCGTAATCCACTTTCCGCGAGCCACTTGAGCTCACGATCCCAGGCATAGGGTATGTTGGGAAAATCGGATCCGTACATGATACGGTCGGATCTCATCTCATCGAGGGTGAAAGGATTCCGGATCGGGAAATAATCGGCAAGCAGCATGGCCGTGTCGAGCCACAAATTGTCATATTTTTCAATAAGCTGCTTATAGCTCGTGAATTCATCGACGCCTAAGTGCGGGACGCATACGTTCAGCTTCGGGTAATTCTTTATCACCTGTTCCAATTTGTCCGCATTGCAGAGAACATAGGGGTCGCATTTGTAGGCAGGGCTCTTGGGCTCTCTTCCGACATGCATTGTCAGAGGCTTTCCGGCCAGTGAACAGGTTTCGTAGATGACATCCATGGCTTCGCTGTTCATATCGAAGCACTGCACATGCGCATGAAGCTTGACCCCCTGCAATCCGCTGTCAAAGGCTTCTCTCAGGATGGCTCCACCATCTTCCTCTCCGGGAAAGACCGTGGCCATCCCGGTAACCTTCCCGGGGAACTCCTGACAGAGGGTTGCCATGTATCTGTTCAATTCGCGGGCAATGCCCGGTTTGTGGGCGTATTGCAGAGCGACCACATGTCCGACACCGCGGGACAGTAAATACCTCAAAACTTCCGCGGATGAAAGTCTGTAGCGTATCGACCACGCGAACCGATCGAACCATTGCCAGATCATCTTGAAAATTGCATCCGGGAACACGTGAACATGAGCATCTATGATCAGCGGCAATGCGTCGGGAACGCGGGCTCCTTCGACATCTTGTATTTCCGGCAATATGGATTCCTTCATTCAATCAGCGCCTTGTTCGCATATATTTCAAGCCTCTTCAAACTATTCTGATACCATGTACCAGTTCCTTATCGCAATCTCAGCTTACATCAATACCATGACGTCAAATATTCCACGGCAGCTCGAAACCGAAGATACCGCACAATTACCAAAACCGTTCTCTGGTGTGGTATCGATAGAGATCGGATCAAAAGATCATCATTCTTCCGGCATTCTGAAAATGCCCGTCTGTCGCAGTCGTCTCCAATACAACCTGAGGAATGTCGCGAGTTGCTTGTAAAAAGCACGGACTTGACTCTGTGGATGAGCAGCTTATTTACGATGTGAACGTACGGTAGTTCTTCTCGAAAGGAGTTCATATGAAGAAAATCGCCATCGTTCTTCCTTTCATGGCCCTCCTTATCTGCTGTTCTTCGGCATCTGCCGTTGAGGGAAACAAAACCTTATCTCTCGATCAGGCACTTCAGGAAATCATGAAAACCCAAGGTGTTCATGATATCAACTCTATCGATTGCAGCAAGGTGACGGAAAAGCAGTTGGAAGATCTCGGCGATGCGTTCATGAATATCACGCATCCGGATTCATCCGAACATGAATTCATGGACCGTGAGATGGGAGGAGAAAAATCTCCCACCCTGGTTTCGATGAAAAGGTTCATGGGTGCACGTTATCTCGGCTGCTACAAGGGAGAGGTGCCCTCCGGGGGTATGATGGGTCCTGCGTATCGGGGGAGAGGTTACGGAAATGACAATTATGATCGGAGGTGGCCGCACATGCCCATGCAGTTTGGGAATGGTCCCTGGGGAATGATGGGCCCGTATGGTGGAATATTTCTGTGGGTAATATTCTTTGTGATGCTGGTTGTCGTGATCTACCTCACAACAAGGTGGGCAAGGCGACCAGGTGGTGGTGAAACCCCCCACGACATTCTCAAGAGAAGGTATGCCAAGGGAGAGCTCACGAAAGAGGAGTTTGAGCAGAAGAAAAAAGACCTTGGCCTATAACTTTATTCCTGACAAGACCATGCCAGCGATGACATGAGTCCGCCGGCTCAGAAAATCACGGTCATCAGTCACGATATACCGGTTATCCTGTGCACTGGAAACAGTGAGCATATCAAGGAAGAAAGGTCAGAAAGGATAGGCATCGGGGAATTTGCCATGAAACCATTCGTGGTGAGGCTGTTCGCAGCAACCATTCGGAACGTACCGGATGTAGGTTCGTATCTCTCACCGCATGATGACAACTTCGGCACGAGAAGTATTGATCACATGGCATTCTACAGGCTCTGATCCGGATCACCTTGTTGAATTAGTTTTAACTCCAGATCTTCAGTTTTCTGTCATCTGAAAAACCGAGAGGAAATCTCTGCTGTCGACAATCTGACTGTTCACGCCACTAACTATCCAGGGACATTCCTAAAGAGCTTTGACACAACTTGACGAAGGGTATTGACTTTGATTCTGCTTCTTTTATCTTTATCGAAGTTTGGAAAATGCAAAAATATGCCCTATGCCTTCGGAATAATGATTTCTTGTGCAGGATAGCATCTTCGATAACAATCAAACAAGGAGGTCGGTATGAATAGCGATCGTTTACTCAGGGGTTCAGTTGTTCTTGCTGCGGCACTCATCTGCATTCTCTGTGCAACTTCAGCATCCAAAGCTGAAAACAAGGCGGGGGCCACAACAGTCAGCATCTTCGGCGGAGGCTATACATTCGACCATGACTTGCTAATCGACAAGGGGTGGACCGCGGGTCTCGGTCTTGGTTACAACATGACTGAGAACTGGGGCATTGAGCTTGTGGGTAACTACATAGACTCAAAGTTTGATAAGGACGCAGTGTTGCCTGGCACTGACAGGGACCTGAGGGCATACCTGTACCGTCTCGACCTCTTGTATCACTTCCAGCCGAGTAGTTGGTTCGTGCCGTACCTTGCGGCAGGTGCCGGCGGGATGACCTATGATGCTCAGGCCCAGGGAGCTCATACGGACAACAACTTCGTTGCCGACTACGGTGCGGGGCTGAAGATGTTCGTCACGCCGGCCGTTGCCATCAGGGGCGACGTGCGAAACATCCACTCGTTCCAGGACGATGAAACCAGATACAGTGACATCCTCTACACCCTCGGCCTGACCTTCGCCTTCGGCGGCAAGGAGGAGATGAAGGAAGAGGTGAAGGAAGAGGTGAAGGAGGTGGTGGTCGCACCGGTGGCCCCCCTGGACAGCGACAACGACGGGGTGACGGACGACCTGGACAAGTGCCCCGGAACGCCTTCAGGCGTCAAGGTGGACAAGGACGGCTGCCCGCTGGACA
>JAJFUP010000147.1 GCA_021372395.1 Deltaproteobacteria bacterium | reverse complement strand
GCCCGGCATGTAATTACTTTTCGCTCAAAAACACATGAATTGAGGTCACGATATGAAGCGCACTTTTCAACCACATAATACCAGGCGTAAACATACGCACGGATTCCTGGTTCGTATGCGCACCAAGGGCGGAAGAAACGTAATCAGCAGGAGGAGGGCCAAGGGTCGGAAACGTTTGGCTGTCTGATGTCAGACGAGAGATTCCCCCGTCATGAGCGGCTGAGGAAAAGAATCGAGTTTAAGAAGGCAGATAAGAACAAGATAGCACGTCTGGTCACGAGAAACCTCATCATCTTGGCTGCTCCAAGTCCCCACTCACATGCACGCATCGGCATTACCGTGAGCAGAAAGATAGGCGGCGCAGTAAAACGAAACAGGGTCAAGAGGCTCTTACGTGAGGTTTACAGAAGAAACAAGCAATTGTTTCCAGACGGCTATGACTATATCCTGATCGCGAAGAGGCACGAGACAAGCCTCGTCTATATGGATCTCTTTCAGGAAATAGCCAGGGCTTTGGGTTCGCATACATGGGAAAAGGGATACTCGTCGCATTGATACGCCTCTACCAGAAGGCCATCTCCCCCCTGCTGATGCCAAGCTGCAGATTTCACCCCACCTGCTCGGAGTACGCAGTACAGGCGATCACTAAGTATGGCCCTGTAAAGGGCCTCCTGAAAGCAACCTGGCGGGTGCTTCGCTGCAACCCGCTCAATCCCGGTGGGATAGATCCCGCATAATACACATCCGGAGACGAAGGCCAATGGAGAAGAAAACCCTACTTGCCGTCATCATATCAATCGTAATCCTCGTCTCCTGGGACATCTTCTTCGTCCAGCCGAGAACGCCCAAGGACCTGCCGAAGAAGGAACAGCAAACCACTGCCGCCGCGCCCGCCGCCACCTCGAAACAGGTTGTGCCTTTGACCGCAGCAGCACCCGCGCCATCACCCCAGGCGGCCCTGACTTCCGGCAGCGAGATTGTGGTTGAAACGCCTCTCTATACGGCAAGGTGGAACACCAGGGGCGGACAGATCGTCTCCCTGAAGCTGAAAAAATACCGGACAGATATCGACAAGACAGCCCCGCCCGTTGAGCTCATCAAGGCCCCCATGCCCACGCTCCTCATCTCCAAAGGCTTCACGGACAGCAACATCGTATACGAGTGCCCGCAAAAGGGTCCCGTCACCGTCGATGGCGCCCCTTTCCAGCTTGTCTTTTCCGCCGAGGTCTCTCAGGGTATCACGGTCCGGAAGACCTTCACCATAGATCCCAAGACCTACCTCCTGGGGTACCAGACCGTTGTCGCGAACAATACGCAGAACCCCATGAGCATCTCCGGCAACCTGCTCTTCAACAATACCTATCCCCTGGACGACAAGGGGAGCAAATACTCCTTCGAGGGCCCTGTCCTGCTGTACGGCAAGCACCTAGAGGAATTCAAGATCAGCAAGGTCAAGGAGATCGGGAGCTACCGGGACTTCTCGGGCAACGTCCAATGGTTCGGGTTCGAGGACAAGTACTTCCTCCAGGCCATTATCTCACAGACCCCGGAGACGGCCACGATCTCCATCAGGCGCACCGATGCAAAGACCATCGGGCTTCAGTATACCGTAGCCCAGGCCAACGTCCAGCCGGGCGCTTCGCTCACGAAGGACATCCTCATCTTCATCGGCCCGAAAGAGATCAAGACCCTCAAGGCGGTGGGCTATAACCTGAACAAGGCCCTGGACTTCGGCTTCTTCGATCTCATTGCAAAGCCGTTGCTCATCGCCATGAACTGGATCAACACCTACACGAACAGCTATGGGCTGACCATCATCATCCTGACCTTCTTCATCAAGATCCTGCTGTATCCGCTCACCCTGAAGAGCTTCACCTCCATGAAGGGGCTGCAGAAGATCCAGCCTCTCATGAAGGAAATCCAGCAGCAGTATAAGGACGACAAGCCGAAGCTCAATCAGGAGCTCATGAAACTCTATAAGGAGCACAAGATCAACCCCATGGGCGGTTGTCTCCCCATGCTCCTGCAGATACCCATCCTCTTTGCACTCTACAAGGTGTTCTTCTCTGCCATCGAGCTGAGGCACACCCCGTTCCACATCGTGGGGACATGGCTTCCCGATCTCTCGGCCAAGGACCCCTACTTCATCACCCCCATCCTCATGGGAGCAAGCCAGTTCCTCATGCAGAAGATGACGCCCACTGCGGGAGACCCGATGCAGCAGAAGATGATGCTCTTCATGCCGGTGATCTTCACCTTCATGTTCCTGAGCTTCCCCTCGGGTCTGGTCATCTACTGGCTCATAAGCAATATCCTCACCATAGCCCAGCAGGCCTACATAAACAGGAAACTCACATAGGAGTGAGCATATGCACGAGGAGTATCGCGAGTTTGAGGCGAAAACCGTCGACGAGGCCATAATCCTTGCGATGAAGGCCTTCTCTGCCGCCTTCGAAGACCTTGACATCAAGGTGATCTCCGAGGGGTCCAAGGGATTGTTCGGACTCGTGGGAACGAAGACGGCAAAGATCAAGGCACGGCTTGCGAAAAATCCGGCAATGGATGTGATCGCCCAGGCGGTGCCGGAGGGCATGCCTCCGGCTGGACACGAGGAAGAGCCGGCAAGACAAGCCCCTCCCCAGGAGGTCCTCCTCCAGGCACAGGAGGTCACGGCCGAAATCCTTAAGCTCATGAACATGCCCTGTGAAGTGAAGGTGCAGGAAGAGAACATTCTGGAGATCGTGGGCGACGGGTCCGGACTCATCATCGGCAAACGGGGGCTTACCCTCGACTCCCTCCAGTTCCTGGTCAACCGGATCGTGAATAAATCGCGGCAGGAGCCCTCCTATGTGACGCTGGACACCGAGGGCTACCGGAAGAGGCACATCAGCCACCTGAGGGCCATGGCCATCAAGATGGGGCAGAAAGCCAAGCGGACCGGCCAGTCCATATCGCTCGAGAAGATGAACCCGTATGACAGGAGGATCATCCACCTCGCACTCAAGGATGAGAGCGGGCTCAACACCAGGAGCATCGGCGAGGGTGTCTACAAGAAGGTTCTCATCGTACCAAGAAAGGCTTAGAAATAGTCGCTGAAACCATTTATGCAGAATCCACCCCCAGGGGGCGTGGGGGTATCAGCATCCTGCGCATAAGCGGGGCGCGCACACGCGATATTATCGCAAGGCTCACCTCGCGCTCGCAATTCGAACCCCACAGGCAGACACCCTCCCACGTCCATGACCCTCAAGGTGCCGTCATCGATCAGGTCATGGTGGTCTTCCATCCCGGTCCACGCTCCTACACCGGCGAAGACCTCTCGGAGATCAGTTGCCACGGCAACCCCAACGTCGTCGATGCCATCATGGACCTCATCCGGCAGACCGGGCTCGCCCGCATGGCAGAAAAGGGCGAGTTTTCGAAAAGGGCATTTCTCAGCGGCAAGATGGATCTCGTGCAGGCCGAGGCCGTCTGCGCGATGATCAACGCCGGCAGTGCAAAGGGCATCGAGATGGCCCAGTCCCTGATCCGGGGCGAGCTTTCGGACCGCATCAACGCCCTGTCCGAAGGGATTGCCGTCATGCTCGCCGAGATAGAGGCATCCTTCATCACGGACGATGAAGACATCCGGGAAACCGCTATCGGCCCCAGGATCGAGGGCCTGGTCCATCAGATCGAAGGGCTCCTGGCAGATGCCGAGGCAGCGTCTCCGATCTATGAAGGGGTGATCACGACCATAGCCGGACTTCCCAATGTTGGAAAATCCTCCCTTTTCAATGCGATCCTCGGGTTCCCGAGGGCCATTGTCCACCACGAGGAGGGTACCACCCGGGACGTCCTCAGGGAACGATTGCGGGTGAACGGCATCGACTATCTCTTCCATGACACCGCAGGCATCAGGGAGACCGTGGCAGGCCCGGAAAAGATCGGGGTGGAGAAGACCATGGAGGCCTTGAGGAACTCCGACCTCGTACTGTATGTGGTCGATGCCCGCGAAGGTCTCAATGCCCAGGAGATGCCGTGGCTCGGCCTCTGCGGGAGGACCATCGTGGTGATGAACAAGATGGATCTCGCCCATGGCCCGGGGCGCGGGATAGCCGGGTGGAAAACCGTCCAGGTGTCCGCGAAGAATCGAACCGGGATCGATGACCTCCTGGAGGCCATGAGGGATGCCTTCCCGCAGGATCAGCCCCTGGTCTTCCTGGAACGGCACGCGTACCTGCTGGGGATGGCGCTCGACTCCCTGAAGGCATGCGAAGAAGCCCTCGTGTCCGGATACACCGCTGATGTGGTCACCATCGATCTTCGCCAGGCGCTCTCAAGCCTCAGACAGCTCACGGGGCAGGCCTTTGATGAGAATGTCCTCGAGCGGATATTCTCGAGCTTCTGCATTGGAAAATGATGGACGAAAAGATACTGCTGTGGATCAGGGAACTGAAGCGCTATAACTCGTTGCTCCACCTGGTGGGCTCGGGCATGATCTCCACCATCCGGCAGGACGTCGAGGAGATGCTGCCCCTGCTCGAACGGATCAGCGAACCGGTGATCGCCGACATCGGTTCCGGGTCGGGCCTTCCCGCCATCCCCTTCAAGATCCTCCACCCGGCATCCCGCGTCGTCCTCATCGAACGCAGCTCGAAGAAGTGCACCTTCCTCAGGCACACCCTTGATCTCATGGGCATGCAGGCCGTGGAGGTCCTGGAAGCAGATCCCCTGGTGAAGGACATCGGGATGTTTGATGCGGTCCTCTCGAGATCCTTCTCCCCGCTGTCAACCCTGGGCAAGACAGTGCTCAGAATCCTCGCTCAGCAAGGCCGGTTCTACTATCTCTTCACCGGCAGCAAACTGCCCGACCTGGACCCACGGCTTCGCCTCCTGGAATTCTTCACGAGAAACTGCCCGGGGTATACCCTGAGCCTTGCGGTATTCAGGCTCACCCCACGATGATGGGGACCTTCCTCACAGACGCGCTCTGCGTTTTGGGCAGCACCACCTCGAGGATCCCGGCTTCGTAGCGTGCCTCTATCCCCTCGATGCTTACGTCCTCGGGAAGGGTAAACGATCTCTGGAAGGAACCGAACCGCCTTTCCATGACATGAAAACTCTCCGAGGAGTTCTCATGCTCGATCACCTTCCTGCCACTTATGGTGAGCACGCGATCGGTGACATCAAGCACGACGTCTTCTCTTTTCACTCCAGGCAACTCCACCTTCAGCGTCACTGAGCCATCGTCTTCGAAGATGTCCACATGGGGCATCCACTGCCCGGGACGCCCGGGATTCGAAGCGTCGAGGAGAGTCTCCTCGAAAAGCCTGTTCATCCTGTCCTGGAATGAGAGGATATCTCTGTACGGAGAACTCTTCTTGACCGACATGGATCAAACTCTCACTCAGGGAAGCATGAGGTCGATGTCGCCGGCTAGGGCCTTCTTGAGCTTCACCTTTACATTGCTCTCGATCTGACGTACCCGTTCTTTGGAGATGGCATACTGAGAGCCGAGATCCTCGAGGGTAAGGGGATTCTCCGCCATGAGGCGCTGGCGTGCTATCTCCTGCTCACGGGGGGTGAGCTTCATGAGAGCGGATTCTATCTGCGTCTTCACATACGTAGTCTTCTGGGACTCAATGACCCTGTCCTCGGGGTTTAATCTCGTGTCAGCCAGAAAATCGATGAAACTCGCATCGCTCCCGTCGGACATGGGGGTGTCCAGAGACTGGTCCCTGTTCGTAAGCCTGGATATGATCTCCTCGATCTGCTGAGGATCCGCATCGAGGCGTGCCGAGAGCGCATGGGACTTCTCAGCTATGTCCCCATCCATCACCTCTTCTTCGGCGGACATCCGGTTGAGCCCGTAGAAGAGCTTCTTCTGGAGCTTGGTGGTCCCGATCTTCACCTGCGAGAAGAACCTCAGAATATAGTCATGGATCATGGCCTTTACCCACCATACTGCATAGGTCATGAGGCGATAACCCTTGAGTGGGTCGAATTTTTTCACCGCGATCATCAACCCGATGGTGCCTTCCTGAACGATATCCTCCAGCGGCAGTCCATATCCCCCATAATCCATGGCGATACGGACCACATTCCTCAAGTTCGCCGTAATGAGAGTCTGTGCGGCATTGATGTCGTTTTCCTCCCTCAGACGTACCGCAAGGGCGAATTCTTCTTCTTTACTGAGGACCGGAAACCGTTCGAACTTCTCAATGAGAGCCGAAGCCTGGCCATTGTGTACAATTGGAAGTTGCATTATCCACTCATCTCCTTTATAGTAACTTTCAATCGGGTATCAAATCCAGTCGGTACCCACGATCCGATAGTTTAGATGAAAAAGGGAGTTGAAGGTTTCATCTAATCCGGGTAAAAAAGATCCACTTCGGAGGTTAACTGCAGTGAAGATGATCAGGGCAACAATCTTGTCTATCCCCATGGTTGCTCTCCTCTCATGCACAAATACCCTCCAATACACCTATCCGCCGCCTTCCGAGGCCCCTCCGGTGATTATCACCGAGATGGAAAAGGTGCAAGAACCAAAGCTCTCAGAAACACCCTCTCAACAAACCCCGGAACCCCCAGCAGCAGATAAACCCCAGGAAGTTCAAATCCGGGAAGAACAGTCAAAAATATCGACCCCGGTCCTGAAGGCATCCGTGGAACGGATACAGACTCTTCCCGTGGAACCGGAGCCCACGTATGACATCGCCTTGAGGGTCACCCCCCAGGTGAAGTCATGCATAGACCGTTTCACCGGCAGAGACAAAAAGCACTTCAAGGTTTCCTTGGCCAGGATGGACAAGGTCCGGCCCGTGATGGAAGAGATCTTCGATCGGAAGGGCATTCCGAGGGAACTGGTGTACCTGTGCCTCGTGGAGAGCGGCGCCAACCCTTGCGCGGTCTCCCGTTCCGGAGCCACGGGCTACTGGCAGTTCCTTCCCGATACCGCAAGAAAGTACGGTCTGCAGGTGAACCGACGGATCGACGAGCGTAAAGACCTGGAAAAATCCACAGAGGCAGCAGCTCAGTACCTCAAGTACCTCTACTCTCTGTTCGAGGACTGGCCTCTTGCCATTGCAGCTTACAACGCCGGAGAAGGCGCGGTTCAGCGGATCATGAAGGCCAATGATGTTTGTACCTTCTGGGACATCTCCCGTGACATGTCCATCAAACCCGAGACACTGGACTATGTGCCCAAATTCCTTGCGACGGTGGCCATCACGAGGAATAGAGATAAATATGGTCTGCCCGAGCCTGAACCCTCAAGCATGCGACCCGGACATGACCGGAATGCATCCTTCGACCGAATGGCGCGCTCCAGCGACATGCTCCAGGAGTCGATCTCAAACCCGGAAACGGAACTCATCGCAGACAGCCTTCATCCTTCGGCCAGGGGATCGCAACTGAGATCAAGCCAAGGCCGTCAGTCCGACATGACCAGGGATTCATTCATCCATACCGTCCACAGGGGCGACACCCTTTACTCCATTGCACGGAAGTACTCCACCACGATGGACACCATCGAGCAGGCCAATGGGATCTCCCGGGAAAAGAGCCTTTCCCCCGGGAAAGTCCTCATCATCCCGGTGGATGGCTCCCATGAGACGAAGCAGCTTCGCCAGGAGCAGACCCACACAGTGGCAAAGGGAGACACCCTCGAGGGTATCTCAAAAAAATACGGCACATCCGTGGACGATATCATGCAGGCGAACCGTCTGAAAGACGCCCGTCTGATCCAGCCCAAGATGACCCTTACCATCCCTGCGTCCTCATCGGCAAAGACTTCGCTGACAAGCCCGAGGGCAACCCAGTACACGGTCAAAAAGGGCGACACCCTCTGGGGCATCTCCCGGCAATTTGAAGTGTCCGCCGTAGAGCTGCGGCGCTGGAACAGGCTCTCGCAGGCCGACCGGATCAAGCCGGGCGACGAGCTGACCATCTACAACCGCTGAAAGAGGCTGGCCCCTGGCATTACGCTCCAGGCGCCATGTCACGGAAGCACCATCCCTCCTTCTGCACGAAGCCCGCAAGCCGATTCCCTTCCCTCTCTCCCGCAATCATGGGGCTGTCCTCGCAAAGGTATTGAAAACACTTCAGTCCTCCGTATAATGATGGACATAGCTACCAAATCCATCGGACGGCATGTCCGTAAAAAGGACGGTGTATGAAGCTATCAAAGCCGGCAGCGGCCCTGGCGATCGTGTCCCTGTTTCTTCTCATGCCCTCTTCGGGGGGAAGTGCAGAGACCTGGGTAGAGATGAATTCATCCGTGGGAAACAACCTCTATGCATTATGGGGAACCTCGGACTGGGATATCTTCGCTGCAGGGGCCGGCGGGAGAATCCTCCGCTATACCGTGAACGACACCTTGTCCTGGACATCCATGAACAGCGGGACATCCTCGAGTCTCTATGGTCTCTGGGGCAGTTCCCGCGATAATGTCTACGCTGCCGGAGGACAGCTTGGCGGTATTATTCTCCAGAATACCGGCGGACCCTGGGGCACCGCTGCAACCATCGATGTCACCATCCTCTACGGCATGTGGGGATCTTCCCCGTCGAATGTCTACGCCGTGGGTGAACTCGGCTCGATCTATAACTACCACGGGAATGCCTGGGCATCTATTGAGAGCCCGACCGATTTCGAATTATACAGCATCTGGGGAAGCGCTTCCGACGACATCTATATCGGCGGTGAACTCGGTACCATATACCGCTACCATGGCGGGACATGGGTGCAAGTGGCCGATGGGCTGACCCCCCAGACTGTCCACGCCCTCTGGGGTTCCTCGGCCTCGGATGTCTTTGCTGCCTGTGACAAGGGTGTCATCCTCCACTATGACGGGACTGCCTGGGAGGTTCAAGACACCGGGACCGGTCTGAACCTCTACAGCATCTGGGGAAGTTCGGGGGACGATGTGTTCGCGGCAGGGGAAAGCGGTATCATCCTGAAGTATGACAGCGAGGCCGAGACATGGAGTTCCCTCGACACCACCGGAATTACCATCGAAGATCACATCCGCGCCATCTGGGGCAGCACCGCGGGCTATGTCTACTTTGCCGGCGACGGCGGCACCATCGTCCGACTCCAGCGGGACGACACCATAGCGCCCAAGGTCGTCTCCACGGGCCTGCTCACCTTGAACGACGGCAAGGCCTATGTGACGACCCAGGTGGTCTTCCACTTCTCCGAGGAGATGGATGCGGCCTCGCTCAACCCCGAAACCATCACCCTCACCCGGGGATCGACAGCCATCCCGGGGACGGTGGCGGTCTCGGACGACCACCGGAGCGCAACCTTCACCCCGATCGACAGCCTCGCGTACTCCACAACCTACACGGCCACGGTCAAGGGCGGTGCTGGGGTGGCAGCGAAAGACGCCGCGGCACCTGATGAAAATGCCATGGCAGCGAGCTACACCCTCTCCTTCTCCACCGAGGACGCGCCGAGCAGCGGCGGCTCGGGTGGCGGGGGCTGCTTCATCATGAGCGCCCGCCCGTGAGGTTCCTGGGTCGGGACACACCTACCAGACGAGCACGTCCACCCCGGTAGAGGCGATGTACGCCTCGATCCCCGGATCGATGGCCCTCTTCAGGATAAGGTGCCTGCCCACCTGCATAGCCGGCAGCTCCAATTCTGTCCGCCCCGGGGCAACGGCGATCTTCACCGGGGAGACACCCGCACTCGTCCCGATGGCCTTGAGCACCCGGTCAAGGGGTTCGGTACGCGGGTTGAGGAGGATGTACGACTGCTTCGTGAGCCTCGATACCATCTCCTGATCAGGCATGGTGTCGGTGAGAATCACCTTTCCCACGACGAGCGGCGCCTTGTAGGAGATGCGGACCACCCCGCCTGAAACCAGTTCGATCTCCCTGTCCGCTTCGAAGGCAACCCCGAGGTGACCCAAGAGCGCCTGGTACGAGTGTTTCAGGGCTGTGACGGAACCGGCCTTTTTCTCAGCCTTGCCCGGGTCCCTGCCGCCCATCTCGACGAGGTCGATCCCGAAACGCCCGGCGTAGCTTCTGATGGGCTCAGGGGTCCTGAGATCCTGATCCTTGAGGATGTTGATGACGAAAACATTGCGCCTCGAGAAGTCCTTGTACACGATCCACTTCCCGAAGAACCTGACCTTCTCCTCCTCGCCGATGAGCAGAGGGCCAGCGTCGCGGTTGACGGAAAAGTACCCCGAGACGCTGAGCACCTTGTCCATGAGGTCTTCAAGGCTGGAAGGCTCCCCGGAGATCACCGTGAAGGAAGGGAAGGATTTCTCGATGAAGGCCCTGACCTCGGGGGTGATCATGCCCTTCGTGTCGAAGATGATCTTTTTCCCCGTATCCAGCTCGATGACCGGTATCTCGCCGGTATCCAGAGAGATGCTGGTGCCCCCTGAAAGAGGCAGGAAATAGGTCCCCTTGTCCCGCTGCCTGCCGCCCATGCTCTCCAGCGCTGGAACGACCGTGTTTCTCATCGCCTTGCTGCCGGGGGACGACGCAGCTTTTCCCCCATCCCCCGTTCCCCCTGTGCCGGCAACATTTCCCCGGGCTGCCCCTGATGAGATCCCCGCGGGTGATCCCTGCACCGGGTTGGCCGCCGTGATCATGTTCTTGTCCTGAAAAGCCGGCGGTACGCCGGGGGTTGCCGTGACAGGTGGCTGCACCTTAGCCGGCGGCATCCCCGGAGTCGCAGCCAGGGCTTTCCCACCCTGAGAGGCCCTGGCTGCGGCAAGGACCTCTTTCACGCTGGGAAGCCTGAGCTCCTGCCCGGGAATGACATGGTCCGGATCGCTGATCTGGGGGTTCAGCTTCTTGATGAGGTCGATATACTCATCGAAGATAAGTTCGTCGGATATGCCGTATACCTCCCTCAGGATCTGTGCGAGGTGCTGGCCCTGTTTGACCACGTAGATGTCCGGGGACACCTCTTTGACCTGCAGCTGCTCACCGGGAGCCTTCTTCCCGGCCGGTGCGGTCGTGATCTTCGCACCCTTGCCGGGGATGGAGATCTTTCTCCCCGCATGAATGAGATTCAGGTCAGTGACACCGGGATTTTCCTTTCTGAATTGCCTGAACAGCTCGGGCAGGTCTTTCTCCTTTGCCCCATACACCCTCGTCAGGACGCTCCGCAGGGTGTCTCCCTTCATGACGATGTACTGGGTTGATCGTTGAGGGGCCCGGCCCTTGCGTGCATGCTTGACAAGGGTGATGTCCGCAGCCAAGACGCAGGTAGAAAAGGTGACCAGGGCCACGATGACCGCGGCCATTCTGGATTGCATCAATAAACCTCCTTGAGCAATTGATCCTCATCACCGCCCGGCTTTTCCTGAGGCGGTACACTTCCCTCCTTGAAGATTTCGAACCGTGCATCCCCCGCTTCACCGGTGGTGCCCGCGCCCGGTTTGGAGTCGACCTTGGCGAACACGACCCCTTCCGGCACCTGGAAATCGCTCACGGGTCTGCTCCTGAGGGCAGAGGTCATGAAATCCACGAATATGGGGCACGCGGCCTTGCCGCCGGTTTCGTTATTTCCCAGAGGCTTCATGTCATCGTGGCCTACCCACACGCCGCACAGCACATCCGGCGTGTACCCCACGAACCAGGCGTCGCGGCTTTCATCGCTCGTGCCGGTCTTTCCTGCCACCGGCCTCATGAGGGCCTTGGCCCGCCACCCGGTCCCTTCCTGGACCACATCCTTGAGGATATTGGTGATGATGAAGGCCGTCTGTGCCGAGATAATCTGCTGCCCTGCGGTGTCGGCAACCTGTCCCTCCTCCTGAGGGGGGGCGGTCCCGGTAGAGGCGCGGAAGATCGTCCCCTTCCCGCCCTGTACGACACTCTCCATCAGGTGCGGGTGGAAGGGTGATCCGTAGAGGGCGAACGTGGCATACCCCCGGAAGAGGTTGAAGGGGGTCAGCACCCCGGAACCCAGTGCCAGAGAGAGGTCACGCGGCAGCGTGGATTGGAGATCGAACCTCTTGAGATACGTTATGGCGTAATCAAGGCCGATCTCGTTCAGGATCTTGATGGTGACCACGTTTCTCGACAGCACCAGGCCGGTCCTCAGTGTTGTGGCACCGTAGAACTTGTTTTCGAAGTTCTTCGGCCGCCACATCTCCTCGTCTGCGCCGGCCTTGTAGGTGATGGGTGCATCGAAGATGATGGTGGCAGGGGTCATGCCCTTGTCAATGGCTGCTGCATAGATGAAGGGCTTGATGGCGGAGCCGCTCTGTCGCTTTGCGTACACGACCCTGTTGAACTGGCTCTGGGTATAGTCCACCCCGCCAACCATGGCCATGACGGAGGATTTTCCCAGGTCAAAGGCTGCCAGCACTCCCTGAACGAGCGGTTGCTGGGAGACCTCGAAGCCCCTCGGGGTATAGCAGAGCTGGAGCAGATCACCCCGCCTGAGGGCTTTCGACGGCTTCCATTTCCCCTTGGGATTGATCCACGAATAGCTTGCAGGACCAAGCTCGATCCTTCTGATCCCGAGCTTCACCGTGAGCGGGTCCTCCTTCATGACCTCTCCCCAGTACATCTCGTACGGGGTGTACCCCTTCCAGGCCAGTTGGTTCGACTGGTATGCGAAGACCCGCTCCTTCTCGGTCACGCTGACGTTCCGCACAGGGCCCCGGTATTTGCCTTGCCTCATCTCCAGCTCGATGACCCCCTTGCGCACCGCAAGCATGGCGGCACGCTGGAGCTCGGGTATGATCGTCGTGCGGATGTCTATCCCCGTCGAGAAGATGCCTTCTCCAAAACGCTCCGTTGCGAGCGTCTTCACGTAGTCGGTGACGTAGGGGTACTCGCTGAACAAGGCCACGTCCTTGGCAATGATCCGCAGAGGCTCCTTGTAGGCCTCCTGGGCCTCGGTCTCGGTTATGTACCCTTCCGATATCATGCGTCCGAGCACATACCACTGCCTCCTCTTGGCTGCGGTGAAGTCGTTCAAAGGGGAATATCGCGTGGGAGCAGGGGCAAGCCCTGCCAGGAGTGCCATCTCGGAAAGCTCGAGCTCCCTGCATTCCTTGCCGAAATAGCGCAGCGCCCCTGCCTGAACTCCGTATGCACCGCTGCCCAGATAGATCCGGTCGAGGTACAGATTGAGGATCTGCTCCTTGGTCAGGGCCTTCTCGATGCGCAGGGCAAGCACGATCTCCCTGAACTTCCTCGTGATCGTCTTTTCCCTGCTCAACAGATAGGAACGCACGACCTGCTGGGTGATGGTGGAAGCCCCCTGGACATAGGAGTTCGCCCTGATGTCTGCGATCAGGGCGCTCACGATCCTCCGGGGTTCGAGACCAACATGATCGTAGAAGGTTGAATCTTCGGCAGATATGAATGCCTGTTTGAGGGTTATGGGGATATTGTGCCCGTTCATGATGACCATGCCCTCGGGAGGGAAGTACCCGATGGTCGTGCCGTCCGCTGCCGTCACCTTGCTCAGCTTGGTGGGTTCGATATTCCTCAGTTCCTGGATCGAGGGAAGCCCCCTGAACACGAACAGGTAGGACCATGCCCCACCCAGCACGGATGTCGCCACAGCGATGATAAGGATGATCTTGAGCCATCTCATAGTGTCCCCATACATATCAATATACCCGTGAATTGCAAGTTAAAATCCCCCGTTCAGGTTGGCGGCTCAGGTGCGGGGAGCACTGGACGACCTGCCGGGGGATGTGATAATGAAGCATCCATCATTGAGGAGGAACAACAGATGTCAAGCGACTACAACCCGTCAGTGCTCGAGACCAAATGGCAGAAGCAGTGGGAAGACGAGAAGCTCTTCAAGGTGGATATCGATCAGAGCAAGCAGAAATACTATCTCCTCGAAATGTTCCCCTACCCCTCCGGCCGTATCCATATGGGCCACGTCCGGAACTATACCATCGGGGATGTGGTGGCCCGTTACAAGAAGATGACAGGGCTCAACGTGCTGCACCCCATGGGGTGGGACGCCTTCGGCATGCCCGCCGAGAATGCGGCAATTGCCGGCGGGGTACACCCCAAGAAATGGACCTATGAGAACATCGAGTACATGAAGATCCAGCTCAAGAGGATGGGCTTCAGTTACGACTGGGACCGGGAGGTCACCACGTGCGATGTCGATTACTACCGTTGGGAGCAGCTCTTCTTCATCCAGATGTATGAGAAGGGGCTCGTGTACCGCGACCGATGCTTCCTCAACTGGTGCGACAGCTGCAAGACGGTGCTCGCCAACGAACAGGTGGAGGACGGGCAGTGCTGGCGCTGCGGCAGCCAGGTCCTGCTCAAGGAATACGACCAGTGGTTCTTCAAGATCACCAGGTACTCACAGAGACTGCTGGACAATATTGAAAAGCTCAAGAACGGCTGGCCGGAACGCGTCCTCATCATGCAGAAGAACTGGATCGGCCGGAGCACAGGCTCGCTCATCAGATTTGCCATCGACGGGACGGACAAGGACATCGAGGTCTTCACCACCAGGCCGGACACCCTCTACGGCGCCACCTTCATGAGCCTAGCCCCTGAGCATCCCCTGGCCAAGACCCTGCCCGAGGGCACCGGCCAGGAACTCGCGGTGAAGGCCTTCGTGGAGAAAACCCTCAAGGAAGACAAGTTCACCAGGACCTCCGAGACCTATGAGAAGGAGGGCGTCTTTACCGGCAGATACTGCATCAACCCGCTCACCGGGTACAGGATGCCCATCTATATTGCGAACTTCGTCCTCTACGATTACGGCACAGGCGCGGTCATGGCGGTTCCCTCGCACGACCAGCGCGATTTCGAGTTTGCCAGGAAATACGGTCTCCACATCATCGTGGTCATCCAGCCCGAGGGCGAGACACTCTCTGGGGAGACCATGGAGGAAGCCTTCGAGGGTGAGGGCCTGCTCGTGAATTCCGGGGACCACACTGGCATGAAGAACACGGATGCCATGAAGGCCATTACCGAACACCTCCAGAAGATCGGACGGGGTGAATTCTTCGTCAACTTTCGCCTCAGGGACTGGGGCATCTCCAGGCAGCGTTACTGGGGCGCACCGATCCCGGTGGTCCATTGCGGGAAGTGCGGCACGGTGCCGGTGAACAAAGAGGATCTGCCCATCATCCTGCCCGAGGACGTCAAGCTTACGGGCACGGGAGAATCGCCCATCGCCCAGGTCGACTCGTTCGTGAACGCCACCTGCCCGGTCTGTAAAGGCCCTGCAAAGCGTGAGACCGACACCATGGACACCTTCGTGGAGTCGTCCTGGTACTTCATCCGGTACTGCAGCATCAAGCCGGAAAACAAGCCCTTCGACCGGAAGGATGTCGACTACTGGATGCCCGTAGATCAGTACATCGGCGGGATTGAGCATGCCATACTGCACCTCATGTACGCCCGTTTCTACACCATGATACTCCATGATCTCGGGTATGTCGGCATCGACGAACCGTTCGAGCATCTGCTCACCCAGGGCATGGTGATCAAGGACGGCGCAAAGATGTCCAAGTCCAAGGGCAACGTGGTAGACCCCGAGGTCATGATAGCCCGCTATGGCGCGGATGCCACGAGGCTCTTCACGCTCTTTGCCGCACCTCCGGAGAAGGACATGGATTGGAGCGACCAGGGGATCGAGGGGACATACCGGTTTCTCTCGCGGCTCTGGCGGCTTGTCCAGGAGATCACGGACCTCGAAGGGGCGTCTCAGGATGAGAAGGTCCCGGCATCGATGGAGGATATCCAGCGGAAAACCCATCAGACCATCCGGAAGGTCACCGAAGATATCGACAGGCGTTTCCGGTTCAACACCGCAATTGCTGCCATGATGGAACTCGTGAACGAGCTCTACAAGGCAAAGGACAGGGCAAGGGACGAAAGCGAGGTGGGCGTGATCAAGAAAGCCCTCGAATACCTCCTCATCATGCTCTCGCCGTTCGTCCCGCATATATCCGACGAGTTGTGGGAGGTCATGGGAGGATCAGGCATGCTCCTCCTTCACCCCTGGCCCGAATATGACGCGAAATGGGCTGAGGATGTGCACGTCACCATCGCGGTGCAGGTCAACGGGAAGCTCAGGGCCACGATCGATGTCCCCAAGGACGCCCTGCAGCCTGAGGTCGAGGCCAAGGCTTTCTCGGACGGCAACGTGAAACGATTCATGGAGGAGGCCTCCATCCGGAAAATTATTTATGTCCCGAATAAGATTATTAATATCATTGCTGTGTCTCACTAGCGTCATAGCCTGCAGCTATGGCTTTGTCCTCGATGGGGCCACCGGGGACAAGAAGATCGCGCTCGATCAAAGCGTGAATCAGACCCACCTGCAGGAGGCCGGGATGATCCTCGACACCTACATCGAGAGGACGTTCTCCTCCATGGGACTCCTGTGGCCGAAGGACCCTCAATATTTCCTCAAATGCTCCATCGTATCCTCATGGCGCGAGAGGATCACCTCGAAATCCCTGCAGAGAACGGACCGCTACAGGCTCAATATACGCGTGCTCGCCAAACTTACCGATGCCGGCGGCAAGGCCGTGTGGCAATCCTCCTTCACGGACTACGGAACCTTCTCGGAGGGAGGCCGGGACGAGGATGGGCTGGATGAAGCCTGCAGGAAAATTTCGCAGCAGATCGCACGCGCCGTTGCCACGTTGAAGCCATGACCGTTCAACCTCGCCGCAAGGTGCTCGGGAACTCGGTATTCATAGGCCAGGAGGCCTTCCTGCTCGAGGAGGAACTCTCCCGTCTCAAGGCAGGCATCGGAGACGGCGCATCCATGAACTGGGCGACCTACAACGCAGAGGAAGGGATCCACGTCGACGAGATCCTGAATCTGTGCAACACGTTTCCGTTCCTCTCCGAAAGGAGGGTCATCGTCATCAGGAACGCCCACAAGCTCGCCGAAAAACAAATGGACCAGATCCTTTCCTACCTGGAGAACCCCTCGGAGAGCACCTCGATGATCCTTGTCCTGGAAGGAGAGAAGATCGATGACAAGACCCTGAAAAAGCTTGCCCGGAATGCGGCCGTGGTCAGGTTCGATCCCATGCGGAACATATCCGAGCGCACCGGGTGGATCATGAATAGGGCGAAGGTTCACGGTAAGACCATCGAGAAAGACGCGGCAATGCTGCTGGCCGACCTCACCGGGACGAACATGTGGTTCATGGCGACCGAGATCGAAAAGCTGAGCCTGTATACCGCATCGCGTCCGGTCATCACCATCGGGGATGTCCGGGAGCTCGTCATGAAGAACTACGAGACCTCCATATTCACCTTCCTCGATGCCTTCTTCGACCGGAAAAAGGATGCCCTGTTCCGTCTGTACGAGATCGAGTCCATCGGAGTACCCGAGCTCGAGATCATCAGCCGGATAGAGAATCAGGTCATCAATCACTATGTGGTGCTGGCGGGTCTGGATTGGAAAAAAATGAGGATCCACGCATTCGTGGCAGAAAAGGCCATGGCCCGCAAGTCGATGTGGAACCCATCACAACTCCTCGCACTTCTGGACGAAGTGCGGACCATCGAGCATCAGATCAAATCGAGCTCAATAAGCCACGCATTTATCGCAATGTCCGAGTTGATCGGGCGGTATGTCCTTGGAACAAGGAACGAAGAGAGGCCGGGAAAGCGACTGCCGCCGAGGTGATCAGGAGATCTGGGCGTTGACCTTCCTGGCCAGACGGGAGATCCTCCGGGATGCGGTCTTCCGGTGGAGTGACCCTTTGTTCACGGCGCTGTCCAGGCGGGCTATTGCCTGCCGATAGTACTCACGGGCCGTATCGGCATTCTTCTCGCCCAAGGATGAGAAAACCTTCTTGACTGCCGTGCTGATCGCAGACTTGGACCCTCTATTTCTCAGGCGACGTTTCTCGCTCTGTCTCTGTCTCTTCAAGGCTGAAGCGTGATTGGCCATTCGCTTGTGTTCCTCCTTTATCTCACAGTTACGAGGTGAACTTAATATATGGGCTGACGCGCCATGTCAAGGTCTTTATGCCCCCTGGCGGGCCTTCATGTCCCTCGATCATCATCCCGCCCGT
Source organism: Deltaproteobacteria bacterium (assembly GCA_021372395.1). Taxonomy (GTDB): domain Bacteria; phylum Desulfobacterota; class Desulfomonilia; order UBA1062; family UBA1062; genus MWEI01. The sequence continues at coordinate 7,305 of JAJFUP010000147.1, read as the reverse complement.
GTGCATTGCCTACTCCGGTCTGTGGCAGGCAACGAGGTGCCCTGCCTCCGTCTCCCTGAGTGCAGGGATCTCCCTGGAACACTCATCCCGGGACCGGGCGCAGGCGGCACGGTATGCGCATCCCGCTCCACCTAAAATTTGCCCTCCTGGTGCCGAGGCCGGCCTCGGCATGGACGCACCAGACCGGGGGACAGGGTCAGGGACGGCATCCATAAGACACCGGGTGTACGGGTGCAGCGGCCTGTCAAAGAGCGCCTGCGAAGAGGCGAGCTCTACGATGCGGCCCCGGTACATTACCGCAATGCGCTGTGATATGTATCCCACCACGGAGAGGTCATGGGAGATGAACAGGTAGGACAGCCTGAGCCTTGACTGAAGGTCCACGAGAAGATTGATGACCTGCGCCTGGATCGATACATCGAGGGCTGAGACCGGCTCGTCGCAGATGAGCAGGCTCGGGTTTATGGCCAGTGCCCTGGCTATGCAGATCCGCTGTCTCTGCCCCCCGGAGAATTCGTGGGGATAGCGCTTCAGCATGTCAGGACTGAGTCCTACCATCGCGAGGAGCTCCACGGCCCTGTCCCTGATCTCCTGGCGTGATCCGGTCCGGTGGACAGTCATGGGTTCTTCGATGATGGACTTCACCTTCTTGCGCGGATTCAGGGAGCCGAAGGGATCCTGAAAGATCACCTGCATCCCTCTGCGTATCTTCCGGAGGGCGTCTCCCCTTGCCTGAAACACGTCCGTGCCGTCGAAGACGATCCTGCCCGTGTCCGGTGCCTCGAGCATGAGGATGAGCTTGGCGAGCGTTGTCTTCCCGCACCCTGACTCTCCCACCAGGCCCAGGGTCTCGTTCGGGAACAGCATGAGGTCGACCCCATCCACGGCATGGATCGCTCCATCCGGTCTGCCGAAGACCCCCGACTTCAGGGAAAAAGACTTCCGGATGCCCTGAATTTCCAGAATGGGGTTCATGCGCTCCGATGCCTCCAGCATCTCACCGTATGATCGCGGTCCGGGCAGAAAATCGGGGGGTATTCGGACCTGCAGATATCCATCACCTCCGGGCACCGGGTGTTGAAGGTGCACCCTTTCGGCATCTCCTTGAAGGTAGGCACGGTTCCCGGTATGGCATACAACGCCTCTCCCCGGAACCGGGCACCGAGGGTTGGCACGGACCGCATGAGCCCTCTGGTGTAAGGGTGCAGCGGGTGGGAAAATATCTCTCCTGCCGCTGCATGCTCCACCACATGGCCGGTATACATGACGGCGACCTCCTGGCAGACCTGCGCAACGATGCCGAGGTCATGAGTCACCAGGATGATCGAGGTGCCTATCTCCTCCTTGAGGTCATTCATCAGGCACAGGATCTGAGCCTGAGTGGTGACATCCAGGGCAGTGGTGGGCTCGTCGGCGATAAGCAGCCTGGGCCTGCATGCCATGGCCATGGCTATCATGACCCGCTGACACATCCCGCCGCTGAGCTGATGGGGGTAATCCCCTGCCCTCTTTTCCGGATCAGGGATGCCCACCATCGCGAGCATGTCTACGGAGGCGGCCAGCGCCTCCTTCCTTGTCCCGGCCCGCTGCCGCTGATGGAGCAGGATAACCTCGGCGATCTGGGAGCCGATGGTGAAGACGGGGTTCAGCGATGTCATGGGCTCCTGGAAGATCATGGAAATCTTGTTGCCGCGGATGGCCCTGAGCTCGACTTCGTCCAGGGCGAGCAGGTCACGTCCCAGAAAGGAGATCCTGCCTTGCACGATCCTGCCCGGAGGGTCGGGGATCAGCCGGAGAATGGACAGGGCGAGGACCGTCTTGCCGCACCCGGACTCACCCACGATGCCAAGGGTGCTCCCGGACTTGAGGCTCAGATCAACACCGTCCAGGGCCTTCACCAGGCCTTCAGGGGTGAAAAAATGTGTGTGCAGATCCCTGATCTCGAGAAGGGACGCGCCCTGCTGTTCCAAAACGGCCTGGTCCCCCGGGGTGTACGCTCTCGTCATGGGTCCACCTTGTCCGTGCATCCTGTCAAGGTTCGTTGGCTACTCTTCATGTCGTTGAACACAAATCTGATTCTCCCCAGTCATCGCCTATACCAGATTTCCTGAAACCATGATACTGCGCACGACCCGCCCATGCGACAAAAAAGCCGGGGAGAGCCTAGAACACCACCTCGTAATGGCAGTCGGTGCAGAGGAAATGGACCTGAGTCACCCCCTCTTTCAGACGGATTACCTTTGCGATTTCCGCATACCCTTCTGCCCGGACCGTCTCTATGACCGATATGAGCCTGCCTTCAGGGCTCAAGCCCGAACAAAGAGAGACGATGTGGCCCGCGACGAGGGCATACCCGCAACCTCCGGGTCCGCAACATGACCTCTCGACCACCGCATGTCCGGCAAAATAGAGGATTTCTCCATCGGCATGAGGGAGCCTCTGCTCCCGGGTAATCGTGTAGTGGCCGCCTATGGCATCCACCTGCGCATTCAGAACTGGATGTATGAACTCCACGGTCCTCTCCCCCGGAACCCTGACTTCCTCCCATAGATGCCCATGAAGCAGGCAATGTCAAGCTCATCCTCTTTTTCCGGGCATCGTATGTTCGCGAGTTTTCTGTTTTATATTCCGGTTAAAGTTTGTATATCTGTGCACCGATGAGCCATGTAAATGACTGGCAGACGTATCATCCCCAGAAAGGTTTGAAGAGATGAGCCTATTCGACAAGCTCTTCGGCAGGAACAAGGCATCGAAGGAGATCAGCACCTGTGAGGCTGCCCTGGAGAAGCGTCCGAACGACACCATTATCCTGAAAAAGCTCGGAGATCTCTACCTCAAAGCCAACAACCAGAAGAGCGCCTCGGAAAGCTATGTCCGTCTCGGCGATATCTACAGCGAGAAGGGGTTCTATCCGAAGGCCATCGCACTGTTCAAACAGGCGATAAAGATCAACCCTTCCTGGGAGGAGCCCTACGAAAAACTCGCCGACCTCTACCGGGCCCAGGGATTTGCACGAGAGGCGGCCACCCAGTTCGTGAAGCTCTCGGAGATACTCCAGAACAGCGGACAGAGCGATGGGGCGACCATGTACATGCAGAAGGCGGCCGAGCTCGACCCTGCCATCAACCAGGTAAGCAGGAATGTCCACTCCTTCAAGGTGAAGGAAAAGGCCATGATGGACCCCATCCCCACGTCAACCGCTCCCAGGCCGGAGGTGGAACGCACCGACTTCTACGATCTGACCAAGGAACTGGACAAGGAGTTCGACGAGCTCACCATTGACGAGGGCATCGAGCAGACAGAGGATACCACCGGGGTGGAGTCGGTGTTCAAGGCCCTCGAAGCAAACGCCCTGCATGAGGGCAAGGAAGATCCGCTCTTCCTGTACAACATGGGCCTTGCATACCGGGAGACGGGCCTGCTCGACGAGGCCGTCGAATCGTTCCGGAAGGTCATCGCCACAGGCGAAAAGCTCTACGACGCGTACATCATGCTCGGGGTAACATATCGTGAGAAGGGCCTCTTCCATGAATCTCTGGATGCCCTGAAGGATGCCGTTTCTCTCGAGGAAGCCTCCACCACCATGAAGGTGGGTATACTCTACGAGATCGCGCAGACATACAAGTCCCTCGGGGATAATCAGAGCGCGCTCAACATATTCAGAGAGATACAGAATGAAAACAGGGACTTCAGAGATGTTGAGCTCGAAATAATCCGCCTGGCGGGTGGAGGATGACATGGCAGTTATAAACTACTCCAAGAAGGAAATCTCCGCGAAGATCGTCTACTATGGACCATCCCTGTGCGGCAAGACTACCAACATCCAGTCCATTTATGCCAGCCTCAAGCCGGAACAGAAGGGAAAGCTCGTCTCTCTCGCCACCGAGGCCGACCGCACGTTGTTCTTCGATTTTCTCCCCATAGAGATCGGCAATATCCGCGGATTCAAGACCAGGCTCCACTTCTATACTGTCCCCGGACAGGTGTACTACAACTCCACGAGGAGGGCGGTGCTCACCGGCGTGGATGGCCTCGTCTTCGTTGCCGACTCCCAGAGAGACAAGATGGAGGAGAACGTCGAAAGCCTGAACAATCTGGAGGAGAACCTCAATTACTACGGCAAGAGCCTGAAGACCATACCGATCATCATCCAGTACAACAAGCGGGACCTTCCGGATGTCACCCCGGTATCGGAAATGGATCAGATCGTCAACACCTACGGATACCCGTCCATCGAGGCGGTGGCAACAACGGGAGAGGGAGTCCTGGAGACTCTGACCCGCATCACGAAGATGGTTCTCAAGCACATAGAGATGGGCACGAGCGGAAAACAGCAGCAAGCAGCCATCCCCGTGCCGGAAAAACCGCAGCCCTCGACGGGGGCATCGAGACCCTGCGAGCCATCCCCGGCAAACCCGTCAGAAACCGCCCAGGACAGCTACGTACAGAGGTCTTACGAGCCGTCGCCGGCCAGATCCTCCTGTGAAATCACCCAGGACTTTTCCCTGCCGGATGATCCTGAGCCCGCAGGTGCTGCTCCCGGGAAAAACAAGGCCCCCCTGGGACGAATACAGATCGTGGGCACGGAAAATGCAGAAATCATCTCTGCAAACGCTGTACAATTGCCGCTGCGCGTGAAGATCGAAGGAGACACGAGGGTATACAGAATGGACCTGGCCATCAAGCTTGACGGATTCAAGCCGGAGGAGTGAGGCTGTGCACGGAGCATCAATGCTCACAGGTATCCTTTCTGCCGCCTCCCTGAATGGGGTGCCCCTCTCTTGGCCGGTCATCAGTACTGCCCTCGGGAATGGGTACTTTTTTGTAATCTCCGCTACGCTTCTGGCCGTCTTCCTTGCAGGCGTGTGTCTGCTCGTCAAGTACCTACCCCAGATGTTCGACGACCTGAAGAACGCCACCAACAACGAGATGCCGGAGTCGGGACTCAAGATGTGGCTAGCCTTCGTCCTCCTCATCCCGTTCTTCCTCGATGCCGGCCCCATGTGGTTCTCCCTCTGGTGGTTCATCCTCCTGTGGGGGTACCTCATCCGCACAGAGAAACGCATCGCCTTCTTCTTCGTGTTCATGATCTTCATGTCCGGATGGATCGCCCATGTAGGTGCCGGTTTTCTCACCTATTCCCAGACGCAGCTCAACCGGGAGATCTTTGCCTCGGAAAAAAAGATAGGCACGGACAGGGATGCTCTCGCCATCGCATCATGGATCAAAACACACCCCGCCGACGCGGAACCAATGAATGCCATGGCCCTTGCCGAGATCGACAGGGCAAACTATCCGGAAGCCATCAGGCTCCTCGACCGGAGTATCGACCTGGAACCGGCCAACCCCAGGTTCTACAACCACCTGGGCATCGCGCTCGTTGGCTCGGGCAAGAAGAAGGAGGCAGCGAAGGCCTTCCAGTACGCCTCCGAGTTGATGCCGGAAAACATGCTCTACTATTTCAACCTGAGCAGACTCCAGCAGTCCACGTACAATTTCTATGAGGCTGAGAGATCCATCGCAACGGCGAGCGGTCTCGATCCCGATGGGATCAGGAGGCTCCTCGATGCGGAGAACACCCAGGGCAGGAGCAGGTACGTCGAGGAACACATGCCCGTTCTCAGACAACTTGGACGGCAGATGAAACCCTCGGACGACCTCAAGATCGCTGCAGATGCCCTGTGGACCATGGCCTTCGGCATGATTCCGAGAAAGATGTCGATCTTCCTGGCCATCGGGATATTCCTGATCTTCTTCTTCCAGGGGTATATCCCTGAAGACAAATTCTCCAAGAGGTGCAGCCGGTGCGGAAAGCTGTACTATTCCGGCACCACCACGAAATCAGGCAACCCCATGTGCCTCCAGTGCCACTGGATCGAAGCAAAGGTAAAAAAGCAGCAGACCAGCATTCTGCACCACAAGACCGAAGAGATTAGAAAATACAAGGCATTCAACTATCAACGGCTAGCCCGACTCGAGCTGATCCTGCCCGGGCTCGGTTCGTTTCTCATAAACAGGACCGGCCTCGGCCTTGCACGGATATCCATCTTGAGCATCGCCGTGCTCCTGATCATCACGGGTGGCAGCTTCATCACCTCCTTTATCCCCACGGACACTGGGCTGTCCGTATTCTTCCGCATCCTGGGACTCCTCATCCTCGGAGCGCTCTTCCTGAGGGCCTACAAGGTCCCTCCGGTCAGGTATGGAGTGTGACATGGCGTTGCTCGGTACACTGAAAGGCTTCGGCGTCACAGAGATATTCCAGCTCATCTCGCAGCAGATGAAGACGGGGTCCCTGTGCCTCTCCTCACCGAAGGCCAATGTCACCATCACCTTCGAGAACGGGATCATCATAGGCATTGCCTCCGATACGTGGGAGATGGACCCGAGGGCGGACCTGCTGCTCAAGGCCGGGTACATCAACGAAAGGGAGCTCAAGGCTGCCCAGGAGAGCGAGAAAAACACCTCACAGGCGTGGCACGAGACGCTGATCTCGAAGGGCCAGCTGAAAAAGGTCCTGCTGGACAAGGCCACCAATGTCGTTATCAAGCAGAATCTTCTGGAGGTATTCCAGTGGAGGGAGGGCGGTTACCGGTTCGAGGACTGGAACAACGAATCCGAGCGCATGCTTTCCTGCTACATACCCACAGAAGGGGCTATCCTCGATACGTTGCGCATCATCGATGAGTGGCCCACCATCAAGCAGAAGATTCCTCCGGTGGACGACTGCCCCGTGACCATCCAGCCGCTCACCGAGGAGATGGTTCGCAGGAACGGGCTCAGTGACGTGGATATGCACGTCTATGACCTCATCGATGAGAAGAGGACAGTCGAGAGGATCGTGAAGGAATCTCTCGAGCCGCCCTTCGAGGTATTGAGCGCCATCGTCAGGCTCATGGATATCGGCCTTGTGGAGGTGTTCCCTCAGGGGTCGAAAGATCAGCGGGATGTCTCCATCGCCCGGAACATATTCCTCGGCAAGGTCAAATGGGCCGCTCTCTATGGCACGCTCGTCCTGAGCATCCTCATCCTCCTGCTCACGGGAAGTCCACGGGTCATGAAAGGGTTTATCCCGCAAGAGATCAAGACATACCTCGGAGCGCCGGAAGCTGTCTCCGGGCAATTCACCGCGAAGGCGACAACGCCTTTAACGAAAGATACAGATAGCTATGCCCGTTGAGACGCATCTTCACGGGTGTGAAGGCTACATCGAGAAACCGTGAGTCCTCGCAGAAGTCGTGATCGATCGTGCACCGAAGCGCGTGAAACACCCTGTTGGAGTGCCTGAGAAGGAGCTTCACCTGC
>JAJFUP010000187.1 GCA_021372395.1 Deltaproteobacteria bacterium | reverse complement strand
ACCGAATATTTAACCATGGGGATCTCGATTTCAAGCTTTTTTATGTACTCCCGTATGAGTTCCCTCTTGTTGTCCTTCCTGATGGGGCAGCTGACCACCACGGGTTCGACCTCGAAATAGCGGAAGTAGTTCTCCACCAGTCCTGAGGGGCAGTAGGAAAGGGGCCTGATGACCCTGTTCCTGCCGTCGTTCGAGCGCCTGGCGGGCGACATGGCGCCGATCTGGCCCGTGTAGAAGCAGCGCAGAAAAAAGGTCTCGACGATGTCGTCCATGTGATGGCCGAGCGCGATGGAGGTTGCGCCCATCTCCTCTGCAAGGCCGTAGAGCCTCCCCCTCCTGAGCCTTGAGCACAGTGCGCAGGGGCTCTTCTCAGGGTCGGAGATCAGGCCCAGGATCTCCGAGATCTGCCCGTCGCGGACGAGTGTCTCGTACCCGAGGTTCTCCCGGATCCAGTCGGCTATACGGGGAAAATCGACCTCGAAACCCGTCGCAATGTGGACCGGTATGAGCTCGAACTCGCCTGGCGCAGCCTTCTGAAGCAAAGAGAGGATCTTCATCATGACGATGGAGTCCTTCCCGCCCGAGACCCCCACCATCACTCTGTCGCCGGGCTCGATCATGCAGTAGTCGTGGATGGCCGAACCGACCTTGGTCCGCAGCTGCCTTTCATAAAAACGTTTCGTTGTATGAGACACATGCACTCCTTAGCACAAGCGAATTGCCCTATGCCAGGTGTGAATGCTTCCGAGAGCATGGCAGGGGAATTTCCTGATACCTGTTCTAAGCTTGGCTTCATCAGCATACAGGGTTGTACACCTGGCTTGCCTCACGTGAGAGGTTTCTCACGTACGCTTTATATTCCAGGACACGGCAGAGGAAACCTGACCTGATCACTTGAGTCATCAAGACGGAAAACCGTCTTGATGACTCAAATGATCAGGCCTATTTTAAAAACCCTGTGCATTCCAACGAGTGTCCAGACCCACCCGGTTCCTACCGCTTCGTGCCTGCCTTCTCGATCCATCCGGACACCTCATCGTAGGCCTTGTGGATGGTGGCAAACACCTTGTGGTCAGGCCGGGCCTTCATCCAGGTGATCTGGCGTTTGGCAAAGCGCCTCGTGTCACGCTGGATGAGCTCTATGGCCTCGTCGAGGTTTATCTCTCCCCTGAGATGTGAGATGACGTGGCGGTAGGCGAGTGTCTCCATGGACTGCAGATCCTCCCTGTAGCCCATCTCCAGGAGATTCCGGGTCTCGTCCAGAAGACCTGTTTCGACCATGCGCAGGACCCGCTTGTCGATGTCCCGGTAGAGGGCATCCCGCTCAGGCATGATGCAGGCTATTCTGGCAACGTACGTGGGGTTCTGAAAGCCGTGGGCCATGAAGAGGCTGATGGGCTTCTGGCCTGTCTCGAAGATGATCTCCAGAGCCCGTATCACCCTGACCGCATCGTTCTTCCTGATCATGGATGCCATGTCCGGGTCCATCCTCTTCAGCATGGATTCCAGGTGGCCCAGGCCCCGTCTCTCGATGATCGACCTCAGGGCCGTTCGGGTCTTTTCCGAGCGGGCAGGGGCGGGCGCCAGCCCGTAGATGAGGGCCTTGATGTAGAGCCCTGTTCCGCCCACCACCAGGGGCACCTTCTCCCGTGCCCTGATCTCGCCGATCCTCTCCTGTGCCATCCTCACGAACATGCCGGCATTGAACTGCTCGTCCGGGTTCACCACGTCGATGAGGTGGTGGGGCAAGGCCAGGCATTCGTCCGGCGTGGGTTTTGCCGTTGCGATGTCCATGTAGCGGTAGACCTGCATGGAGTCGGCGGAGACCACCTCCACGCCGTATTTCCGGGAGAGCAGGAGTGCCAGGCCGGTCTTGCCCGAGCAGGTGGGCCCGGTGATGACGATCAGGGGCGTCTTCCCATCCATCGCTCTATCTCCTCGGTGTCGATCTTCTTGAACAGAGGCCTACCGTGCGGGCAGGTCAGCGGACCCCCCACCTCGTCCAGGTCCCTGAGCAGGGCTTCTGCTTCAGCCCGGGTGAGCTCCTTGCCCGCGCGTACGCTCGCGTGGCAGGCAACGCTGGCCATCAGGTCTTCGAGGTGTTCGCTCCCCTCCTTTTCCCCCCTGAGAACCCCCTCAAGCACGTCGTGGAGCAGGTCACGGATGAGGCAGGGAATGTCGGAGGCAGCGAGCAGCCCGGGCACGGCCCTCACCGCGATGCTCGTGCCGCCGAAGGGCTCGGCCTCTATGCCGATCTCGTGGACCCGGGGCGCAATCTCCTTGAAGGCGCTGTACTCGGGAGTGCTCAGTTCCAGGATCATGGGGGTCAGGAGCAGCTGTTCGTTCTGTGGCCCCGATGCGTGGACACGTTTGAGCCGCTCGAAGGTCACGCGCTCGTGTGCGGCGTGCTGGTCGAGGATGAAGAGGCCGGAAGCGTCCTGGAGCAGGATGTAGGTGCTGTGGAGCATTCCGATGAGCGCCTTGGAGGCGTAGAACCCTGGAGCAGTGTGCAGGGAAGGGCCGCTGTCGAAGAGCCTCCCAGCTTCGAGCCTTATGGGCGGCTTCCGCCCGTATGCGGGCGATGCCCCTTCGCGGACAGTGGGGGAAACGGACGCAGAGAAAGTTTTGCCTCGAGCGTACTCCCCGTCATTGCGAAAAGCGGGAAAAGACGATGCAACCCCGGAATTGTCACCTCTGCGCGCCCCCTGCGGGTTCAGGACATTCCCGATGCTGGAGGCGATGAGTCCGAAGACCGCGCTCGTGTGTCGGAACCGCACCTCTGCCTTGGCCGGGTGGACATTCACGTCCACCTCGGTGGGGTCGATGTCTATGAACACCACGGCCTGCGGGTATCTCCCCTTCATGAGCGATCCGCTGTACCCCTCGATGACTGCGGCGGCCAGCAGTGCGTCCTTTACCGGGCGGCCGTTCACGAAGGTGTAGATCCCGCCCCGGTTCGACCGCGACTCCGACGGGGGTGCGACGAGGCCGTGTACCGTGATGCCGGGCCTTTCCCGGCGCATCTCCAGAAGGTCCTTTGCCTGCATTCTGCCCAGCACCGATGCGGCTCTGTCCTTCATGTCGGAGGCGGAGGAGAAGCTCAGCAGGTGCCGGCCGTCTATCTGGAGCGAGAGCTTCACCTTGGGGCAGGCAAGCGCGCAGCGCGCGATCACGTCCATGACATGGCGCTGCTCCGTGGCAGTGGTCTTCAAAAACTTCTTGCGGGCGGGCGTGTTGAAGAACAGGTCCGCCACCTCCACGATCGTGCCTTTCGGCATCCCCTTCTTCCCGCGTCTGTGCACTTCTCCGGCCTCGGTGACGATGGAATGCCCGTACTCAGATGAAGACTTCCGGGAGGAGAGCGATGCCCTGCTCACCGAGAGGATGCTCGGCAGGGCCTCTCCGCGAAAGCCCAGGGTGCGTATGGAGAAGAGGTCGTCGATGGTGCCGATCTTGCTGGTGGCGTGCCGCAGGATCGCCAGGTCCAGTTCCTCCCCGGTCATCCCGGCCCCGTCGTCCGAGACCCGGATAAGCTCCAGACCGCTGCCGTTCATCTCCACGTCGATGCTCCTGGCGCCTGCGTCAAGGGCGTTTTCCACGAGCTCCTTCACCACGGAGGCCGGGCGTTCGATGACCTCGCCTGCTGCGATCTGGTTGATGAGCTCCTGCGGGAGTACCTTTATGTGGCCCATATGGAGAGGGATTCTTACATGAATGGCCGGGAGGGTGCAAGGTGAAGGGT
>JAJFUP010000122.1 GCA_021372395.1 Deltaproteobacteria bacterium | reverse complement strand
ATCCTTGAGTTCTGCGTACCTGAAGCAACTCACGACATGATCGTTCACCATCCCGACCGCCTGCATGAACGCGTAGCAGATGGTCGGCCCGACGAACGTGAACCCTCTCTTCTTCAAGTCTGTGCTCATGGCGTCGGACTCGGGCGTGCTGCAGGGGATAACGGTCATCTTCTCCCATGAATTCCGGATCGGCCGGCCGTGAACGAACTGCCAGATGTATTGGTCGAAGCTTCCGAACCGTTCCTGCACCCGGAGGAACGCCCGCGCGTTCGTGATGGCCGCGTTGATCTTGAGCCTGTTCCGTATGATCCCGGGGTTGCCGAGCAGCCGGGATACGTCTTGCTCGGTGTATTGGGAGATTTTCCGGGCGTCAAAATGGTCGAACGCCTTCCGGTAGCCGTCCCGCTTTTTCAGGATGGTGGACCAACTCAGCCCCGCCTGCGCACCTTCCAGGACCAGAAACTCGAACAGGCTTCTGTCGTCGTGGAGTGCCACACCCCACTCGTTGTCATGGTAGGACTGTTCAAGTTCGCTCCTGTTTGCCCAGTCGCAGCGTTTCATCAGCGCCTCTGAATTCGTCAAAACTCAACCATTCATCCCAAAATCCTGTGTCAAGGTCAAGGCTGCGCAGACGAGATTCACACTGCGCAGACCCCCACCCATTTGAAACGGCGACGACAGGCAACCTCGGGTGTCAGTCCTTCAGGTCCGGCTTCATGGCGTCATACTGCTCCTTGGTGATCTCGCCTCTGGCATAGCGCTTTTTCAGGATGTCGAGAGGGGTGTCCACCGGGATGTCGCCGTGTTTTCTGAGATGAGTGGTCCTGACGGCGAGATAGACCACCACTACCAAAAGAACGACGAGGAGTATTCCCATGAAATGACCTCCATACCCGTAGTACCCCATGTGGCCGTAGCCCCCGGGGCCGAATCCGGGGCACTGCCCCAGCCAGTTGCTGCCGATCTCCATGACCCTGCCTGCCGACGAGAGAATCATTTCCATGTGGTCACCTCCGTGTTTCTTTTCCTTCTCGTAAGGTCGGCAGGGGGGAAAGTCCATGGGCTCGTGTCTTCATGGGATGGAGCATGAGGAAATTATTCAGTCTTGTCTTCACACGTGGCCCCGGGTAAGGTATGAAGAGATACCTTCACCAGGAGGCAGGATACATCGATGAGATCAACGCAGACAGTGACCACAGCGGCGCTCTTGCAGGCCGAGAAGCAGGTGGTGGCCGGTGTGTACGGGCGGCTCATGGCACGCTACCGGCAGCGTTTCCCCCAGGAGACCGTTCCGCCGCTTGCCCGCGCAGTGACCTGGGCCCTTTTCCAGCTCGATCCGGAAGATGCGGCGGCCATCGAGTTCATGTCCCTCCATCGCGGCGTCATCGATGCCGAGGTGGCGAACCTCAGGGAAGATGAGGAGATACGGAGGATCGTCACCGACACGATCGTGCTGAAGGCGGTCTTCCTCCACCGGCAGCGCGGGTGCAGGGATGTTTCCTCCATGGAGCCGATCGAGCACCTGAAAAAGCTGGGGATCTTCCTCGAGGGAGAGTCTCCCCCTACGCCCGGGAGCTTCGTCAAAACGGCGGAGGCCTTCTTCGGCTCCACCTTGTGGTAGGGCGCATGCCTCTCGTGCATTCGGACCTTCAATTTTTCCGCTAACCTGTGGTAGGAAAAGGGTGGATCCGCGGGGCACCCGCGAACCATATATTCATGTGAAGGATGTGACGGCCCATGTTCCCCATTCGAGATGAAAACCCGACACTGAGCACGGCATGGGCCACGTTCCTCATCATCGGCCTGAATATCGCATCATGGGTATGGCTGCAGGGATTCGGCATGGAACCGGAACTCGCCATGTCGGT
>JAJFUP010000114.1 GCA_021372395.1 Deltaproteobacteria bacterium | reverse complement strand
ACGTCTTCGAGCTCCAGCCCGCCGGAGGTGAAGAGTTTCACGTGCCTGAAGCCCCGAAGATCGAGCTCCCAGCGCACCTCCTCGAGGATGGCCCTGAATTTGCCCCTTCGGGAGGCAGGGGTGTCGAGCCGCACGGCTGAGAGCCTCTCGCCCAGGCTCTCGGCCACCCGGACCGCCTCGAACTTCTCGTCCTGAAAGGTGTCGATGAGAATTACCCGGGGTACGGCCTCATCCACGACCTCGTCGAAGGCGAGTGCGGCACTCACCGTGTCTCCCAAAAGGATGACGAGGGAATGCGGCATGGTGCCCACGGGCTTTTCTCCGATGAGCCGGGCACACGCCACCGTCGCCACCCCGTCACAGCCGCCGATGAAGGCGGCGCGCTCCACCATGGGGGCTATCGAGGGGTGAATGCGTCGGGCGCCGAAGCTTGCGAGGCCTCTGTCCCCGCAGGCCGTACGAAAGCGCGAGGCCTTGGTGGCAATGCCCGAGGCCTGGCAGAGGCAGCCGAGGATTGCCGTCTCGAGCTCGCCGAAATCGAGGTAATCGCCCTCTATGTACATCACCGGCTCGTTCGTGAAGAACACGCTGCCCTCGGGCAGGGCCTCTACGGTGACGGGCCTCCCCTCGAGCAGCACGCACACCTCTTCGAGTCCTGCAAAGACGCCCCACCGGTACCTCGGGTCGGGAAAGGACTTCAGGAACACCTCCATGCACACGTGCCGGGACTGTCCCTTGTGTCGCAGCACCTCCCGCGTGCGGATGAAATAGACATCCGTCACGTCGCCGGATCTCACCTGTGCCGTGTCCGCTATGTGTAAGGTCTTCATGACTCGAGCATCTCCCGTATGATCGTGCCTGCAAGCTTGGGGTTTGCCTTTCCCCTGCTCGCCTTCATCACCTCTCCCACAAAGAAACCCAGGAGCTGGGTCTTGCCGCCCCGGTAGAGCGCGGTCTCCCTGGGTTTCGCCTCGACAACCTCCCGGGCAAGGCGCCTGAGCTCCTCTTCGTCGCTCAGCTGTTCGAGCCCCCGCTCCTCCACGATCGCTTCCGCGTCATGGCCGGTGGCGACCATCTCATCGAACACCTCCTTGGCCTTGAGGCCGGACAGGGTGCCCCCCTGCATCAGACGGAGCAGCCCAATGAGCCTCTCGGGGGTGACCGGCAGGGAGCCGATGTCATCGTGGCCTCCCTTGAGCACCCTGAGCACCTCGGTCATGATCCAGTTGCTGATGTCCTTGGGCGCGGGGAGGAGCTCGGCGCAGCGTTCGAAATAGTCAGCCAGGGCCCTTGACTGGCAGAGCACGTCGCAGTCGTGGGCAGGCAGATCGTACTGCAGGGCAAAACGTCTCCTCTTCGCTGCAGGCAGCTCCGGCAGGGTCTCCCGCACCCTCGCGATCCAGACATCGTCCACCCTCACCGGTATGAGGTCGGGGTCGGGGAAGTACCGGTAGTCGTGGCTTTCCTCCTTGGAGCGCATGGACTGGGTCTCGCCCCTGGCCGGGTTCCACAGGAGCGTTTGGAGCTCCACCTTCAGGCCTGCATCGAGGAGACGCGTGTGCCGTTCGATCTCGAACTCCAGGGCACGCTGCACGTTCCTGAAGGAGTTCATGTTCTTGAGCTCGGTCCGGGTGCCGAGTCGGCCCGATCCCTTCTCCCTCACCGACACATTGGCGTCGCACCTGAACGACCCCTCTTCCATGTTCCCGTCGCAGATACCGAGGTAGACGAGGATCAGTCTGAGCTCCTTCAGGTAGGCTGCAGCCTCGTCCGGGGTGGACATGTCGGGTTCCGTCACGATCTCGAGCAGGGGGACCCCTGCCCGGTTGAAGTCGATGTAGGAGTACGGCCGCCTCTCGTCGTGGATGTTCTTGCCCGCATCCTCCTCCATGTGCACCCGCCGGATGCCGATCCTCTTCTGTGCCCCGCTCACCCCGATGTCGAGGTGGCCGCCACTGCACAGAGGGCTCTCGTACTGCGTGATCTGGTAGCCCTTGGGCAGGTCCGGGTAGAAGTAGTTCTTGCGGGCGAACACGTTGTTGCGTTCAATGGCGCAGTCGAGCGCCAGACCCAGCTTGATGCCGTGATCCACCACTACCCGGTTGAGGACCGGGAGTATCCCCGGCATGCCCATGCACACCGGGCACGTGTTGGTGTTGGGCGCCATCCCGAATGCGGCACTGCACCCGCAGAATATCTTGGACCTCGTGAGGAGCTGGGCATGGACCTCAAGGCCGATGACCGCCTCGTATTCCCTCATGGTCTGACCTCGTGGAAGTGCGTGCTGTCCTGGAAGGCGATCCCCGCCCTCAGGATCACGTCGTCCTGGAAGGCCGGCGCCATGAGCTGGAGGCCCACGGGCATCCCGTCATCGCCGAAACCGCACGGTATGCTGATGGCCGGCAGGCCTGCCAGGTTTGCCGGTATGGTGTAGATGTCCAGGAGGTAGAGGCTCAGGGGGTCGTCCACCTTCTCGGCCAGACCGAAGGCGGTGATGGGGACGGTGGGCCCTGCGATGATGTCGCAGCGGGTAAAGGCCTTGCGGAAATCTTCGACGATAAGCGTCCTGACCTGCGAGGCCTTCCGGTAATAGGCATCGTAGTACCCGGCGGAAAGCGCATAGGTGCCGAGCATGATCCTGCGCTTCACCTCGCTGCCGAACCCGCGCGCGCGCGTTTCACTATACATGGCGAAGAGGTCCTTCTCGTCTCCGAAGCGTTCGCCGTACCGCACGCCGTCGTACCTGGCCAGGTTCGAGCTCGCCTCCGCAGGCGCTATGAGGTAGTACACGGCGATACCGTACCGGATATGGGCCAGGTCCACCTCCACGATGGCGGCGCCGAGATCCCGGAAACGCTCGATGCCCTGCCTCACCTCGCGTTCCACGTCATGGGCGAGCCCCTGGGTGAAGAATACCCCGGGAACCCCGATACGGACACCCCGCAGGTCGAGTCCGCTGAGCTCGGTAGCGGGATATGGCCCGGGTACGCTCGTGGAATCTCTCCTGTCGTGGCCTTTGACGGCATCGTACACCATTGCCACATCCCGGGCCGTGCGCCCCATGGGTCCGATCTGGTCGAGGGAGGAGGCGAATGCTACGAGGCCATAGCGCGAAACCGTCCCATAGGTGGGCTTCAGACCGGTGATTCCGCAGAAGCTCGCGGGCTGCCTCACCGACCCTCCGGTGTCTGAGCCGAGCGCCGCGGTGCAGAGCCCGGCGGCGACCGCTGCAGCGGAGCCCCCGCTGGATCCGCCCGGGGTCCTGGTTTCGTCCCAGGGGTTCCTCGTGGGGCCGAACGCGCTCGTGGTCGTGGTGGAGCCCATGGCGAACTCGTCCAGGTTCGTCTTCCCGAGGATGACCGCCCCCCTGGCCTTGAGCCTCTCGATCACGTGTGCGTCGTAGGTGGGGATGAACCGCTTCAGGATGTCCGAAGAGCATGTCGTGCGGATTCCCTGGGTGCAGATGTTGTCTTTCACCGCAATGGGTATCCCCATGAGGGGATCGTCGTTCCCTTGGCCTATGGCGATGCCTGCCCTGGCTGCCGAGGTGAGGGCTCCCTGCCTGTCGAGGGTGACAAAGGCGTTCAGGGTGTCCTTCCCGATACG
The DNA here is from genome assembly GCA_021372395.1 of Deltaproteobacteria bacterium. Lineage (GTDB taxonomy): Bacteria > Desulfobacterota > Desulfomonilia > UBA1062 > UBA1062 > MWEI01. The sequence continues at coordinate 2,715 of JAJFUP010000114.1, read as the reverse complement.
CTCGATGAGCGCCTCGACCTCCTGCGTCGGCGAGGTCTTGCCTTCCCGGTATCTGCGTGCCGTATCCAGCATGGCGAAACCTTATTCGATCACCCGGGGCACCGCGATGTTCCCGTCGATGACCTTCGGGGCATTGAAAAGCGCGTCGTCCCTGCTCTGCGACGATTCGACCACGTCGTCGCGCAGGGCATTCGTCAGGGAATGGGCATGGAACGTGGGCTCCACGCCTTCCGTGTTCACCTCTTCGAGCATTCCCATGTACTCCAGGATCGTGCTCAGCTCCTGCCGGAAGCTCCCGAGATCGTGGGGCTCGAGCTTGAGCCGTGCAAGCATGGAAACATACACCACCTGTTCCTCTGTTATCTTCACCGGTTCCCCTTCTGCATCGATGCATGCGGACCGGACAACCATATATGAAATGATGTGCATCCTCAAGACCATGGTTCGCATTGACTATTCTATAAATATCATTTGATTTTCATCTATCTTCCATTTATACCTATTGTATTACATGTGATGCAGTGCCATTATTTTTTATTGAAACAGGGTTCACACCGGGTTGCTGCTTTAATTTAATTGAATGGGAGCACCAGTATCTATTTAATATATAAGCGGATTTGCTTTACCACAATTTCAGCTCGAGGAGGGTTTTCATGGCACAGTATGCGGAAACATCGATGGGTGCAGTGTTTCAGAACAGGGTGATACAGTATGGCGACAAGACCCTCGTTCTTTTCAAAAACAGTCAGGGTGTCTGGGAAGAGATCTCCTGGAACCAGCTGAACGTGATGGTTCGTGACCTGGGGATGTTCCTCATCAACCGGGGCGTCCAGCCGGGCGACAAGGTCGCGCTCTTCTCGCCGAACAGATACGAGTGGTGGGTCGCCGACCTCGCCATCATCTCGGTCGGCGCAGTGAACGTTCCCATCTATGCCACCAACTCGTCGGAGGAGTCCCGGTACATCATCGACAATTCGGACGCAAAAAAGTGCTTCGTCGGCACGAAGGACCACATGAAGAAGATCATCCAGGCAAAGGAGAAGCTCCCGAACTTAGGCGAGATCATCCTCTTCGACGACCTGGAAAAGCCCATCGACGGCGTGGTGACCCTGAAGGAAGCCTTCGCGGAAGGCAAGGCCGCCACCAACAAGGACGATTTCGACAAGAGGCTCAGGCCCATCAACATGGAAGACGTGGCCACCATCATCTACACATCGGGCACCACGGGCAACCCCAAGGGGGTCATGCTCACGCACAAGAACTTTGTGTCCAACGTGAACCAGCTCAACGCGGTGGATCCCGAGTTCCTGAGCGGAGACCACACCTTCCTTTCCTTCCTGCCGCTCGCCCATTCCCTCGAAAGGACCGTGGGATACTACACTGCCATCTTCCTCGGTCACAAGGTCGCCTTTGCAGAGAGCACGGAAAAGCTGCTCGCTAACTTGGGGGAGATAAGGCCTACCTTCATGGTGAGTGTGCCGCGCATCTATGAGAAGGTGCACTCAGGCATCACCGCCAAGGTTGCAGGTGCGCCGCCGGTCAAGAAGGCCCTGTTCAACTGGGCCATGGGAGTCGCCAGGGAAAACCTGCCGTACATCTGCAACAACAAGGAGAGGACCGGCTGGTTCGCGTTCAAGTATAATCTGGCTGACAAGATCATCTTCAGCAAGCTCAAGACGGCCCTCGGGATGGACAGACTGCAGGGCGCCATGTCCGGCGGTGGGCCTCTGTCCGTATCCGATGCCGAGTTCTTCCTCGGCATGGGCATCAGGGTCCTGGAGGGCTTCGGCCTCACCGAGACGACACCCGTCACCAACGGCAACAAGCCCAAGCTCATCAAGCCGGGTACGGTCGGCCCGGCCCTGATAGACACCGAAATCAAGATCGGAGAAGACGGCGAGATACTCATCAAGGGCCCCCAGGTCATGAAGGGCTACTACAAGAACGAGGAAGCGACGAAAGAGGCCTTTACGGATGACGGCTTCTTCCGCACCGGGGACATCGGCGAGATAGACAAAGACGGCTACATGAAGATCACGGGCAGGATCAAGGACCTCATCGTGACCTCGGGCGGAAAGAACATTTCGCCCCAGAACATCGAGAACACGCTCGTGACCTCTCCCTTCATCGAGCAGGTGGCGATCATCGGCGACAACCGGAAATACCTCTCGGCCCTCATCGTGCCCTCTTTCGCAACCCTGGAATCCTGGGCAAAGGACAAGGGCATCTCCTTCTCCGTCCGGTCCGACCTCATCAAAAACCCCGAGGTGATAAAGCTCTTCGAGCATGAGATCGAGGAGAACATGAAAGATTACGCCAGGGTGGAGCAGATCAGAAAGTTCACCCTCCTGGAGAAGGAGTGGTCTCAGGACACCGGCGAGCTCACCCCCACCATGAAGGTCAAGAGAAAGGTCATCAACCAGAAGTACGCCTCCGTGATCGAGTCGCTGTACCCGCCGGAGTGATAGAACCAGCATCAGACGAAAAGCGGTGAGGGTTGCATCCCTCACCGCTTTTTTTGTTCAGGCTCTTTCCGTCTCCAACCTGGATTTTGCAATCAGGAGAAACCTCCCAGGCAGCCTTTGCCCGTATCTCAGACCTGGTACATGCTTTCTATCACATCCCGGAATTTGTCGTACACCACTTTCCGCTTCAGCTTGAGCGTGGGAGTGAGCTCGCCGGTAGCCTCCATGAACGGCTGATCGAGCAGCTTGA
>JAJFUP010000078.1 GCA_021372395.1 Deltaproteobacteria bacterium | reverse complement strand
GCGCCCAGGGGGTCGATGGAGAAGGAGGGGAGGATCCTGCGGGCCAGGTCGAGGACCGGGATCTTCTCCAGGTGCACCTCCAGGCCGCAGCCCGACGCGGTGGCGATCTCCAGGAGCCCCGTGGCGATGCCGCCCTCCGTGGGGTCGTGCATGGCAGTCACCCCGCCGTGCTCGAGCGCGATCCGGGCCTCTTTCACCACGCTGATGCCCGGGTCGTAGATGAGCTGCCTGGCCTTTTCGAGGTCCTCCGTGTCGAGGTCGACGCGCCCCGGGACCTCGCGGGCCAGCAGCGAGACGGCCTCGAGCGGTATGCTCTTGGACAGGAGGATGGTATCCCCGGGACGTGCGCCCGAGGACCGCACGAGGCCTTTGCCCGACAGCGTCCCCACCATGAACCCGATGGCGATGGGCCGGTCGATCCCGTGGGTGATTTCGGTGTGGCCGCCCGCCAGGGTGATGCTGCCGGCTTCACAGGCCTTCCGGAGCCCGACGAAGAGCTCGCGGGCCGTCTCTTCGGTGGTGGTTCCCTGGGGCAGGAGGAAGGTGACGAGCAGGTACTTCGGGATGCCGCCCATGCAGGCGATGTCGTTGGCATTGACCGTGACGAGGTACCACGCGATGTCGTCCGTGGCAAAGGTGATGGGGTCGGTCTTGAAGACCAGCGTCTGGTCGCCGAACCGTATGACCGCGGCATCCACCCCGATGCCGGGGCCCACGATCACGTCGGGGTCGTCCTTGGGCAGCTCCTTCAGCAGGGTGCCCAAAAGCGCCATGGGCAGTTTGCCCAGGGGGAGGATGTCTTCAGCCATGGGCCTTTTCACTCTCGATGTAGGCGTACGCACTGTGGTTGTGGATGCTCTCGAAGTTCTCAGCCTCCACCGAGAACCAGGAGAACTCGCTTCGTTCGCCCAGGAGGGAGGCGGCCTGCCTCACCACGTCCTCAACGAACCGGGGGTGCTCGTAGGCATGCTCGGTGACGAACTTCTCGTCCGGCCTCTTGAGGACCGGGTACAGCGGGCTCGATCCGCAGCCCTCGATGAGCTCGATGAGGTCCTCGATCCAGAAGAACTTCTCGTAGCGGACGACCACCGACACGATGCCCCGCTGGTTGTGCGCGCCGAAGTCGCTGATCTCCTTCGAGCACGGGCAGAGCGTCTGGATGGGGACCTTTACGCCCACCTTGAACTCTCTCCTGGCCCCCACCATGCCCATGAGCGAGCACGTGTACGCCATGAGTCCCGCAGTGCCCGTGACCGGGGCCTCCTTCTCGATGAAGTAGGGAAACTCGATCTCCATGTGGGCGCTCTCGGCCTCCAGCACCCGCTTGATCTCGTTGAGGATGTGCTCGAAGTTCTTGATGTGGATCTCGGTGCGGTGCTCGTTTAACACCTCGATGAAGCGGCTCATGTGCGTGCCCTTGAACTCCCGGGGCAGGTCCACGGAGAGGCTGATGGAGGCGACCGTGTGCTGGGTGCCCTTCTTCTTGTCGGACACCACGATGGGGTAGCTGACGCCCTTGACTCCTACCTTCTCTATGTACAGCGGGTTGTCGGGCTTCTGATTCTGCACGTCCTTCATGGGCGAACCATCCTATTCCGTATAGGCCACACGGCAGTTTTCGTTCTCCCAGACCACCACTTCCGTGAGCCTTGCCGGCGGCCTGACGGCCCCGGCGAGGGTGGTGAAGAGGTGCCGGGCGATGTTTTCCGCCGACGGGTTCGCCTCGCAGAAGGCATCGAGCTCGTTGAGGTACTGGTGGTCCATCCCCTCGAGGGCGTCCTTGAGGAGGGTCTTGACCTCCCGGAAGTCCACCACGATCCCGATCGCATCGAGGACCGGCGACTCGATGGAGACCTCCACCCGGTAATTGTGGCCGTGCAGTCTCTCGCAGTTGCCCTGGTAGCCTTTCAGCCTATGTGCGGCGCTGAAGGAGTCGGTAACTTTCACGGTAAACATGGGCTGTACATAGTACATCTGCCTTCGGGAACGCAACCGCGAATCAGGGTTGCCCCGGAGCCCCGGGCAGGGGGGAGTGCGGGGCACGGATGTTTTCCAGGAATCGCTTGTATGTCCCCGGGATTTGGGATAAGGAGAACCTGTGAACGTACAGGAGGTACAGACACAAGAATTCAGATGCCTACCCTAGAATTTCAAGACACCCACATACTCAGGCAACTGGCTGGTGACAGCTGTTCCCATCTCAAGATCATGGAAGACTCCATCGGCGTGAAGTGCTCGCTTCGGGGCAACACCATCGAGCTCTCGGGCGAGAGCTTCGACGTGGAGCTTGCCGAGCATGCGCTCAGGGATCTCTACCAGCTCCTCAAGGGAGGCTTCCCCCTCTACCCCGACGACGTGTGGTATGCCGTGAGGATGCTCGCCAAGGACCGCAACGTGAACCTCGTGGAGGTTTTCAAGGACAGCATCTACATCTCGTCGACCAAGAAGGTCGTCTTCCCCAAGAGCCTCCAGCAGAAGCGCTACATCGACGCCATGAGGCAGAAGGACATCCTCTTCGGCATCGGGCCCGCGGGCACGGGAAAGACCTACCTCGCGCTGGCCATGGCGGTGCACTTCCTCCTCAAGAAGAAGGTGGAGCGGATCGTGCTCACCCGGCCCGCCGTGGAGGCGGGGGAGCGGCTCGGGTTTCTGCCCGGCGACCTCCAGGAGAAGGTCAACCCCTACCTGAGGCCGCTGTACGACGCCCTGTACGACATGCTGGAGCGAGACCACGTGCTCAGGCTCATCGCCCGCGACAACATCGAGGTGGCGCCGCTCGCGTTCATGCGCGGCAGGACCCTGAACGACGCCTTCATCATCCTGGACGAGGCGCAGAACACCACCTCGGAGCAGATGAAGATGTTCCTCACCCGGCTCGGCTTCAACTCCAAGGCGGTGATCACGGGCGACATCACCCAGACCGACCTGCCCCAGGGCACGAAGTCGGGGCTCGTCGAGGCCTCCCAGATCCTCGACAACATCGAAGAGCTGGGCTTCGTCTACTTCAGCGAGGACGACGTGGTGCGCCACAAGGTGGTGGCCAAGATCATCCGGGCCTATGACAGGAGTGGAAGATGAACACCGTGGACGTACAGAACGAACAGGAGGTTCTCCCCATCGATGCCGGCGTCATCGAGGAGTGGGCGCACCGGATCCTGGAAATCCTCGGCAGGGACGGCATCGAGCTCTCGGTGGTGCTCATCGACAACGCGCGCATCCGGGAGCTCAACCGGGAGTACCTGGGCAGGGACAACCCCACGAACGTCATCTCCTTTCCCCAGCAGGAAGGCGAGGCCGTGGTGGGCAGCCATCTCGGCGACGTGGTGATCTCCGTGGAGAAGGCCTTCGAGGAGGCATCCGATGCAGGCATCGACCCGCAGGGGCGCATCAGGCAGCTCCTGGTCCACGGGATCTGCCACCTGACCGGGTACAACCACGAGGACGTGCCCGAGGACAAGGCCCTGGAGATGGAGGCTGCAGAGGAGTGGGTGCTGAGCCTTCTGGAAGCCCCCGCTCCCGGGTAATCCAGGGGGCCGGCTCCGGGGTTTGTGAATTATTCGTGAATGATTCTAAAGAGATAAAGGTGTAATAACCTGTGGAAAAAGTGCTTGCCATGCTCTATACCCTCTGCTATAAGGCACCACTACGGGGCGTAGCGCAGCCTGGCTAGCGCACCTGCCTTGGGAGCAGGGGGTCGGAGGTTCAAATCCTCTCGCCCCGACCAGGTCGGGATTGGGCGCCTGTAGCTCAGTTGGATAGAGCAACGGACTTCTAATCCGTAGGTCGGAGGTTCGAATCCTCTCAGGCGTACCAGAGCATATGGTGAGTGTAGCTCAGATGGTAGAGCACAGGATTGTGGCTCCTGTGGCCGAGGGTTCGATCCCCTTCACTCACCCCAAAGTTTGAGAGAGAAGCGCCCGTAGCTCAGTTGGATAGAGCGTCGGACTTCGAATCCGCAGGTCGGGCGTTCGAGTCGCCCCGGGCGTACCATAGGTGGATATGGGCCATTAGCTCAACTGGTAGAGCAACTGACTCTTAATCAGTAGGTTGGCCGTTCGATCCGGCCATGGCCCACCAACTTGATAAAAGGGACTTGGCAGTGATGCCGAGTCCCTTTTATTTTTTTGTGCCCGCGATTCATTTTGAAAGAGATCTTTCATGAGGCAAGCTTCTCCGCTATTCTTCTCATGAAGCCGGAACAGCTTCCGTATGGGGTTGGTATTCGTTCTTTCATGACCTTCTGTGAAGCAGTTCACCTGCTGCCCGCCAATCCGGGCGTACCGGACAATTCCAGCATGGGTAAACCTGATCCATAGATTTTTTCAGGGGTTAGATAATGAATAATGCCTGGCATGTATATTGCTAAAACCATAAAAAGCCTCGGCTTACAGTGGTCAGTGGCGTAAAGGGCTGCACGGGCGAACAGGCGGCGTCCGGGAATTGTTGAAGCCCTGTGAGCATCCCGAAGTGCTGCTCACGACCGTACTGTCCAGAGTATCATCTTGACAGTGGCTCGAATTCTAACGGGTCAGAAGGAGAAGGAGCGTGCAGTCATTATTGAATCACTCACCTCGTGCTGCAGGTTTTGTACTTATTCTGTTTGTCTTATCTCTGCCGTTGCCTGCCAGAGCCGGTGTCATCGATGACGTTTCGCGTGATTTTGGAGCTGTTACAGGATACGTCGTCAACAGCGAAGGGAATGAAGTGATCATCGATCTTGATACCCGGCAGCATGTCAGCGGGGGCGACCTTTTCAGCGTGGTGAAACCCGGGAAGGAACTGATCCACCCTGTTACCGGAAAAGTCATAGGAAGGCTGGAAGAGACCAGGGGGTTGCTGAACGTGACGCAGGTCCAGGAGGGATATTCGATGGCAAAAATCCTAAACGGGGCAGCGGACATCCGGCGCGGTGACGTAATCCGCCGCTACAAGGGGATCGATGCGGTGTTCTGGGACTGCGAAGGACAATCCGAGCAGCTATACAAAGGACTGCGCTCTTCTCTTCCACACCTGAACTGGTGTGAGTATGTCTCCGGCCAGCCGGACAAACCCATCGAAAAGAAGTGCGCTCCCGGGAAGCGGATAGCGCTCTACTTCATCGCAGAAAGAGGCAGTCTCGAAGTGCGCGGTCCCGATTTCATGGTCGTGCACAGCTATCCTGCCGGTGAGGTGTATTCCCACGTCTCTGAGCATGCCAAAAGCACAGAAGAGGACACAAACCCTGGGATCGTGGGGGCTCCTCCCTCACCGGAAAAGGATGCAGTGGTCATCCGGCAGAGTGCTTCCAACAGCAAGCTCTGGACCGGTCCTTCAATGAAAGGTACGCCGGTGGGCGTGGAGGTGGGCGATTTCGACGGGGACGGCAAGCAGGAGATCGCCGTGGCCTTTTCCGACCGGGTGGAGATCGGGCGGAGCATCAGGGGTGACTATCGAGCGATAGAAACATTATCCCTGGGATCGGCCGGCGGAGGGGTGGCGCTTGATGGAGCGGACCTCGAAGGCAAGGGCAGGATGGATCTCTTCGTCTCTGCTGTCGGAAGGGACGGGGCTCCGGCGAGTGTGATGATCGGAAGGATTGATGGCCACTACAAGATCGTTCAAAAGGGAATCCCGTGGCTGATGCACCGGGTTGCCTTGCCTGGGGAGGGGCCTGTCCTCCTTGGGCAAAATGGAGGGTTCTCGGACAAGTGGCTTCAGGGACCGGTCTTCCGTATTACGAGTTCAGGAGGCCGCCTGAGCCAGGGACAGAAGCTGAATATCCCCTCGGGAGCGAAACTCTACGGGTTTACCCCGCTGTGCGATGCATCCCAGCCCCTCTTCGCGTATCTTGCATACAATGACCACCTCCGCGTTACGAAAAAAGATGGAGAGATTCTCTGGGAAGGCGGAGAACAGGTCGGGGGCAGCGAGTCATACCTGGAGATTCCACCTGCTGTGAAAGGACTGGACGATCCTGCCGTTGTATACCTGAATGCACGGCTTGATATGTCTGAGGCAGGAGAACTGCTGGTCCCGGTCAACAGGGGTATCACCATGATATCGCGCTTGAGGAGGTACGCCACATCGGAGCTCAAGGCTATGGTGTGGGATGGCGGCACCTTGAAAGAGTCATGGAGCACAGTCCCTCAAAATGGTTTCCTTGCAGACTTCCGCATTGCTGACGGAGACAACGACGGTCAGAAGGATCTTGTCACAGCTTTTACCTTCATCCAGACCAATCCCTTCAGCCTCCGGAAATCGGCAATACAGATCTACCAACTCCGCTAGACCTGCTTTCCGGCAACGCCGGACAGGGAACAATAACAGTGACCGTCTGGCAGGGTGCAGGAGGTCCGTCAGCTAGGCTGATTCATCCTGGCCGGCGGTTTCAGACAGCCTGGCCTGCCTCATGTCGAGGGCCCTGCGGAGGGTAGTGGCAACGTCCCGCTTCGAGAGCGGTTTCATGACGAATGCCCTGACCCCGATGCGTTTTGCCTGCTCCGTGGTCATCGACTCCGCGTACCCTGTGCACACGACGACGGGAAGATCCGGACGAATTATCAGGACTTCCCTTGCCAGCGCCATACCCGACATGTTCGGCATCGTCATATCCGTCAGCAGCAGGTCGAACGATTCCGGATTCGAGCGGAATATCTCGTATGCCTCGGTGCTATCAGTTACCGCTGTCGCATGGTACCCGAGCGAGCTCAGCATCCTCCGTCCCATCTCCACCAGGGCCACCTCGTCATCCACGAGCAGGACGCTTTCATTTCCACCGGGGATTTCGCCCGTTTCATCATAGTGCTGCGAGGCAAGCTCTCCGTGCTCCGGGCAACGGGGCAGATACACGTCGATGCGTGCCCCTTTCCCCAGGTCACTGTGCACCTCGACGGCGCCCCCGATGCTCTTGACGATACCGTACACAACGGACAGGCCAAGCCCGGTGCCCTCCCCATACTTCTTGGTGGTGAAGAAGGGATCGAAGATCCGGTCCCAGATGGCGGGGTCTATTCCGGTTCCCGTATCGCTGACGGTGACACGGACATAGACTCCCTCCGGTAATGAAGGTTGCTCCCCGGAGGCAAGGCCCGCCAGGTCCACCTGCACGGTGAGGACGCCTCCGTGCTCCCGCATGGCATGGGCGGAATTCGTTGCCAGGTTCATGATGATCTGGTGGATCTGTGAAGGATTCGTCATTACGGGTGCGGGATCGCCGGTGATGGCCTGCCGGATCTCGATGGTCGTGGGAAGGAAGGTCCGCAGAAGCTTGACCACCTCCTTGACGATGACGCTGATATCGATAGCCTCCCTCTCCTGCTCTTCGCCCTGGCGTGAGAAGAAGAGGATCTGACGGATCATGTCTTTTGCCCGGGTGCACGCTATCAGGACCTCTTCCAGGCAATCTCTCTGTTCCGCGCTCAATGTGGCCTCTTCCATCGTCAGCTCGGTGTTCCCGATGATGGAAGCAAGTATATTGTTGAAATCATGAGCAATACCACCGGAGAACGTTCCCAATGCTTCCATCTTCTGCGCGTGCTGAAGCTGCATCTCCAGCTTCTGCCGTACCTGCTCAGCACTGAGCTTTTCCTCCTCCTGTTCTTTAAGGTCGTCCGCCATCTTGTCGAAGGCTGCGGCCAGCTCCCCGAGCTCGCCGTCGGTGTGACTCAGTCCTGTATGAACTCCTGTTTCCCCCTTAGCCAGCACTTGTGTGGCGAATGCCAGCTTCCTCAAGCGGCTGGCGATCAGCCGTTCTCCTATGAACCATGCAGAAACGAGGGACAGAATGAGGATAATGCCGATAAACACCAGATTTCTCATGAAGATGCGTCGAGGTTTGGCCAGGGCCACTTTCTCCGAAAGGCCCGTACGGATGTAAATGTAAGGTTCTCCCCCTTCCTTCAGATATAGGCGCCGGAACCCATACAGGCGTTTTACCCCGTCATTGCCGATTTCGGTGTACGTCCCCATGGCAGGTTTGGCAGACATGTGTTCCATGGTGATCGGACGCTCTTTCAGGCCTTGGCCAGGGCTCCCCGGGAAGAACGGATCGTGGAATAGGCGAATGCCTCTGTGATCGTCGACACTCATCATCGATCCCGTCGGGAGATTTGATTTTTTGAAAAACAACCAATATTCCTGAAGGTTGAGCTCGGCCACGACGATCGCCTTGACGCTGCCATTCATATCCAGCACAGGGTATGAGAAATGTAAGGCAGGCAGACCTGAAAACATGCTGGTGAGATACTCCCCGGCGGAAAAATCCTTCGTGGCAAGAGCATCGCGAAAGTACTTTCGGTTGTTCACGCGGAAGGCCTGGATTGGGCTCGTGGCGGCGATGATCCTGCCATCCGTATTCACAATGAAAAAACTCTCATACTCTTTATTTACCTTGTGTATTTGCCTGAGAAGACAATTGGAAGATGGGATGTCGAGGTTTATCACATCCTGCATGTGTGCAATCGTAGACAGCAGCTGACGGGTGGTGTCCGTAATCCGCTCCTGATGATACGCCAGGGCATTGGTGACCCGCAAGGCCGTTTCATGGGCATCGCGGACCGCCTGCTGCTGCAGCTCAATGCCATCATGGAGGATGATGCCCGTTGCCGGAAGGGTGATCATGAGGACCAGGAGGAAGAGTTGCGTCCGGATAGACCACCAAAGGATTTTCATCAGATGCCGACCTCTCTCGAATTAACGCACCTTCCGGAAGGCCGACGGACCTGTACACCTCTTGATGGAGCGATGATAATCTCATGGTACCCCTGAAGGCTTTTCCTCATGGTCCGGCTGTCAGAGTCCTTTTCCGGAGTGCTGCAGAGTATCACCGTGCAAAGATATTGGAAAGGGTAAGGCCTGTCAAGCAACCTTTGTCGAGTTGCGTGTGCTGGTAATTATAAGGTGTGCCCAGATCCATCACTGGACGGTATCAATGGATTTTGTCCGGTCCATCCGGATGGATTCTCTTTCCGATCCTCTCTTGCCGCTTACCCGGATTCTGTTCGTAACCAGCATAACTAACAGTTATTAAAAACTTATTTAATTATCCCTGTTGCCGGATCAGAACGGTTTTCCCACTGGCATATTTCTTGAGTAATTGGCTGTCGTGAGGAGGATTTCAAGAACAATCACGCTTAATCATTGATCGAAATCGTGTCTTACAAAATCCAGTGAAGGAAAGGATGCACCATGAAAGATCAGGATGAAAAAAAGAAAGGCTTAACAAGAAGGAACTTCATCAAAACGGCTGCTGCCGGAGCGGGCGTGGTGGCTCTGTCGGGCTTCCCGGGCCGGGCCCAGGCGCTCGATGTGAAGAAAGTGCGCAAGTGGGACATGGAAGCAGATGTGGTTGTCGTGGGCTTCGGAGGCGCTGGTGCCAATGCAGCCATTTCGGCTCACGATGCCGGAGCAAATGTCCTCCTCCTGGAAAAAATGCCGGAAGGCCTGGAAGGAGGCAACACGGTCAGTACCGGCGCGGGAACGGTTTATCCCTGGAACCCGGAAAAGGCGGTCAAGCATGAAGTCGCCCTGAGCATGGACTCGACGTCGAAAGAATATGCGGAAGCCCTTGTCAAAGTCCTCGGGACTGTTCTTGACAGGTATAAGTATCTGGGGGTCGAGACCAAAAAATCCACCCACAACTACAGCCATTACTTCTGCACCACGCACGCCGTTGCCGGTCCGGACAGCCCTTACGAGTCCGGTCTTGATCAGTATCTGCCTGTATTGAACGGCGAGGACCTCGGTGCCCTGTTCGAAGTATGCCTGCAGAACGTGAAGAAGCGGGGGATCAAGGTTGCCTACGGGACCGCGGGGAAACAGCTGGTGACAAACCCTTCCACGAATGAAGTCCTCGGCATCGTTGCCGAGCAGGGTGAGAAAAAGCTGTACATCAAGGCGAAGAGAGGGGTCGTGCTGACCTGCGGAGGGTATGAGAACAACCCTCAAATGGTGGCGGAGTACAATTTCCCCGGCTACCGCATTTATCCCGGCGGCACCCCCGGCAACACGGGAGATGGGATTACCATGTGCCAGAGTATGGGCGCCGCCATGTGGCACTTCCCAGGCTTAGAGGTCCTCGGCTTTGGCGTCAGGCCGGTGAAGGAAGGGCTTCTCAAGGACGTCGGGATCCCCTTCAAGTTTTCGAACGGCGGCCAGAAGGGTGCCTATATCGTTGTGAACCGCTTCGGGAAGAGGTTCTGGGATGAAACGAAGAAAATCGCCCATACACGGGCCATGACTCTTCCCCACTTTTATTTTGACGGATGGTGTGATGACTTGAAGGCTACGAACAGCTTCATCAACCAGCCCGGATACATCATCTTTGATGAAAGCTTCCGGAAGCAGGCCTCGCTCATAGTGACCATCATGAGCTACCACAACGCCAAGAAGACCTATGAATGGAGCCGCGACAACATGAAGGAGATTGAGAGCGGGCTGATCACCAAGGCTGACAGCATAGAAGAGCTGGGCAGTAAGCTCAAGATAGACACCAAGGATCTGGCGGCCACGGTAGCCGCATACAACAAAGCCGGCACCCAGGGAGACGACCCGGTGTTCGGACGGCGCCAGAGATCGATTGTCCCCATTGAAAAGCCGCCGTTTTATGGCTGTCAGCTGGATATGCTGTTCATCAATACGCAGGGCGGCCCGGTGCACAGCCCTGCCGATGCACGGGTGCTGGATACGCAGGGCAACCCCATTCCCCGGCTGTATGCGGCTGGTGAGCTCGGCTCTTTCTGGAGTTGGATGTACCACGGATCGGGAAACATTCCTGAAGCAATCGTGGTCGGTGCCGTGGCAGGTGACAACGTTGCAAAGGAAAAGCCCTGGAAATAATGGTGGATCACCAGACAGAGGAGGAAGGAACATCTATGAAAAAGCTACTAACAGTGTTGTTCGCCATCAGCATACTTCTGGCCTGTAGCATGCCTGCATTCGCGTATGAAAGCAAGTTGTCGGGATCTTACCTGGTCAATGCATTTGTTGCTGACCTCGCGCTGTATGACGGCAGCAACAAAAAACCGGACAGACTAGTCGAACAGCGCTTCAAATTCAAGTACACGGGTATAGTGAGTGAGTATATCGATTTCACCTACGTGGGTGAGATCAACCAGGAGTGGGGAGAAGGAGGCTCGTCAGGAGGCCGGAGGAGCGGCGGCGCAGCCGGTGCTTCGGCGGTGAGCCTTGAGAACAAGAACCTCTATGCATGCCTCGCCATTCCCGGAACCTCATGGAAGTCAACCGTAGGCTACCAGACCATGGGTGACAACACCGATGGTTTTGTCTTCGGCGACTATTATGATGGGATCCGCTTTAGAGGACAGGCCTTCAACGGCACCCTGGACGTCGGCTGGGCCAGGGCATTCGAGGGCGACACCGGCAGGCCATACGATACAACCAAGATCAACGAGCAGGACGATGTCGACATGGTGACCGCCCAATACCAGGGCAAAAAGATCGGCAACCTGAAACCGTCACTGGACCTCATCTACATATCCAACAGAAGACCTCAGAACACGACGTCACCTTCCAATACGGATCTCGGGGTCATCAGCATCCCTGCCGATGCGAAAGAGAACCTCTTTTTTATCGATCCAAGGATCGATTATTCCTTCACACCTGATACCAAGCTCACCTCGTATCTGATTTATGAGTTCGGCGATCAGAGCAATCTGCTCAGCAACGGAAAGGATGTCAATGTTTCGGGCTACCTCCTGATGGGGAAGATCGAAACCAAGGATTCCAACTGGAGCCTGGGCGCACATGTAGTCTACGCATCAGCGGACGACAATGCCTATGACGGCAAGCAGGAATCCATACGCACACCCTATCACCAGGTCTACGATCATAACCAGAGCTTCATCGGCCAGCCTTCCAACAGCATCTGGCTTGATACGGGGCTCATGATCATGGCTGGGAGCGCGATGGGAGGAGTCTATCCCGGTGGGCCACAATCCCTTGGACTTGCTGTCTATGATGGCTACCTTGCGGGCTATGGTCTGACGGCTGCTGTCATAAATGGCAGCTATGTGCCTGCGGCTCTGCCCAAGGCATACGTGAAGGCGAGCGTTGGGAGCTTCTCAACGAACATCGATAACCGCAATCTGTTCGCAGGCGCCAAAGAGCACGATGGCAAGTACCTGGGTTCTGAAGCGGCTCTCCATATCGGCTACAATCCTTACAGTAACCTCGACCTTTCTCTCAACTTCGCCTATGCGTGGCTCGGCAGCTTCTACAACAATACGTCGACGGGGAAGTCTGTTTACAACACCACCGACGAGTCAGCTACGAGCGGGGTCAACATCACATGCAGCGCTCCTCTCTATGGCGACACCAAAGGGGATCCTGATAACCCCTGCATGGTTGCAGCAAGAGCCAGGGTTACATTCTGATCCAATGATGGAAGTGGTGTGAAGAAAACATCAATCTCGAACACATAGACTTGTTGCTCCTGTTGGGTGGGCATATTCCGGGGAGACCCCGGAATATGCCCACATTTCGGGATAAGTGAGAGAAGAGGCTGCATGGAGAGAAAGAGCTGCGACAGAAACCCGGAAACGAAGGTTCACAGGAAACTCCGGGCCTTCCGGGAGCCCACGCTCCGGAGGATTAGCGACAGTTTCTTTTTTCACGAATCCGTGAGATGATCTGCTTGCAAGGAGATGTTCAATCCATTGCGGGAGGTACATCCCTGAAGGGGAAAGTGGCAATTCAGGCATGATGTTATTGTTTAAAAAGCCAGGATGGTTTTTTGTGGGCTGTTGGAAGGGCGATGACGAAGGAGGCCTGGCCAGAAATAATTGAATAACGAGATGAGGTGAGGGTATGGCCAAGATTCTTTTCATTGATGATGACCGGCAATTGTGCAAGGTGCTCGGCCGCAAGGTAACGGGCATGGGGCATGACGCAATGTCTGTATACACCCTTGCAGATGGCTTGCAGGAGATTGCACGGGATTCGTACGACGTCGTATTTCTGGATGTCCGGTTGCCGGACGGCAACGGATTGGAAATATTACCGGCAATCAGGGAAAGTTCTTCCCAGCCGGAGGTTATCATCATGACAGGGAAGGGGGACCCTAACGGAGCCGAGCTTGCTATAAAAAGCGGCGCCTGGGATTATATCGAGAAGCCGTCATCCATCAGCGACATGGTTCTCCCACTCGTAAGGGCACTCCAATACCGGGAGGCAAAAAGGGCTGCAGAAGCCGCGGTAATGGTCAGACGAGGAGGTATCATAGGGAAAAGCGTCCAGATCCGCGACTGCCTCGATCAGGTCGGCCATGCTGCAGCTTCCAACGTGAGTGTCCTCATAACTGGCGAAACCGGAACAGGCAAGGAGCTCTTTGCATGGGCCATACACGCAAACAGTCCTCGGGCACACCGGAGCTTCGTAGCTGTTGACTGCGCATCTCTCTCGGACACCCTTGTGGACAGTGTTCTCTTTGGTTATGAAAAGGGGGCCTATACAGGCGCTGACCAGGCACGGGACGGCCTGATACTCCAGGCTGATGGGGGGACACTCTTTCTCGACGAGGTGGGAGAGCTTCCTCTTGCCATCCAGAAGACATTCCTCAGAGTTCTCCAGGAACACCGCTTCCGCCCTCTTGGCAGGAAGAACGAACTCCAGAGCGACTTCCGGCTCGTAGCAGCGACCAACCGTGACCTCGATCAAATGGTACGGGAAGGCCAGTTCCGCAGTGATCTCTTTTTCCGACTCCGATCCTTCACGATCGAGCTTCCTCCGCTGCGGAAACACCCTGGCGACATCCGGGAGATAGCCACTCAATGCATGAAGAGATTTTGTGAGTGCAACAAGACAGGGCCGAAGAAATTTTCTCCCGAATTCCTCGACGCCATCGAAATCTACGATTGGCCCGGTAACGTGAGGGAGTTGATAAACACCCTCGAACGGGTATTTACCGTGGCCTTGCATGAAACAACTATCTTCCCCTATCATCTGCCGATACCGATTCGGGTAAAGATCGCCCGAGCCTCCATCTGGAAAGGGATGGCAGAGCCATCGGCTTCCTCTGGGTCGGATGAAGAGGAATTCCCCACGATCCAGGACCTGCGTGATACAACTATTACAAAGGTGGAAAGGGAGTACCTCAAAAGTCTGATGTCCTTCTCCGGGGGTGATATCAATAGGGCCTGCGAGCTGTCCGGGCTCCGGCGCTCCAGGCTGTATGAGCTCATGAAGAAATATAAGCTATCCGGGTATTCGAAGTTCGCCCCCGTTCCTTTTGAAGAGTTTCCTCACCCGGTTGAACAGCACCTGCACATGAATGAAGCGGTTTCTCCTGACCAGACGGATCGTTCCCAGCATGGTGATGATACCGACGATTGATCCGTATTCCCTCTCGTGAGCTCATGGACTTGCTCGGAGATTGAGATGCCCACGGCATACGCGCAGTACTTCACCATGCTTCATTTATTTCGGGTCATATCGATCATGCATGCGTCTTCTTAGGGTCGTAAATTCCTCCATACAATCGTGCTCGAGTTCACAGGAGTACTCGCTGGTAGGCCCGCAAGGACCCGTTCCTGCGTGGGATCTGTCTGCTTCCTCCGGACTGCGTCCATTGCGACCGGATGAGAAGGATTCATTCCTGCCGTGGAGTTTCGAAGGAAATGGGCACGGATCAATCTACTGATATGAAATATCAACGATAATCTAGCCAGCGTAAAAGCGGCAAGCTCATGTTGCCCTGGGCATAAATGTTGCTATCCATTAAAAGATCAAAGAGTTTTTAGTGATAGGCTCCACACATGGGTGGAAACGCGATCTGACTAGGAAGAACAGAGTGTTTCCAAAACCAAGAGTCTACCGATGCTCGGAGAGCTGGAAATCTTTTAGCCTGTACGTTTTATAAACGACCGGGATAAACGAAAGAGGAGTTAATGATGGAAATGAGAAGGATTGTAAACTGGATGGTAGGCGTAGTGGTTTTACTATTCTTAGTGACCCCCATGGTCTGTTCTGTTGCCGGTTCTTCCACGGCCTTGGCGGCTGATAAATTCATGGCGGACCGGCATATGGACAAGGGCTTGAAGTGCTCTAGCTGCCACAATCAGAATCCCCCAACGAGGGATGTCTACAAGGAGGACTGCTTAAAATGTCATGGTCCCGAGTACAAGGACTTGGAGAAGAAGACAAGCAAAGTGGTGTCCAAAGGGGAGATCAGAAATCCTCATGCAGGTCATAACGGGGAGACGCAATGCGACAGCTGCCACCATGGGCACAAAGCGCCGGAAAAAGATCCCGAAGAAGCCTGTGCAGCATGCCACAATTGGGGTTTTACCAAGGTGCCTTGATCCTTGATACAAGGCCTGCGTACAAGGCACTCGTAAAATCAACATGTTAACCGTATGAGATGTCTTCGGGGCGTGTGGGTGTATAGGATTCGAACTCACCAGTTCATGGGGTAAGTGCGAAACATAAGCTCACTCCCTGAAGACTGATGGGACTCTTTGATCAGATACAGGGATCGGGGGTGGCCTGCGAATAGATTGTGAAGGCCCATAGTGCAATATTTTACCGGAGAAATAACCAGTGGAAAAACATGGACCATGCATGGGCCGCTGAAAGGAAACGAAGTCGACTGTACTGCCTGCCGTCGTCAACATGTGGGATCTATTTCATCCTTTTTCACAGAGGCACCCGGAGAAAGGGCTCCGGGTGCCTCCTCCTCAGTTTCGATCGAGGGTTTCGCGCCGGAGGCGCCTGCCAACCCTATATGTTCCTCGGCCTCCTTCTCAACTTCCTCATTTTCCGGGCGGTCTTCATAAATATATGTCAGCCTTCAATCTCCACAATTCCTTAAATACTATCAGTGTGTGAATGGAATTCCATGAGATCTGATCATGGGCGTTGGAGACAATCAGACCCAAGATCAAGGGGCTGATTTTGTGCGAGTTTTTGATATTATCAACCTGCGAACCTGCAGGCCGGATCTCATATTCGCCCGGGCGGACTCGAGAAGAGAGATCTGGAACATTAGTTCGATTGGCAGAGCAACTGACTCTTAATCAGTAGGTTCCCCGTTCGATCCGGCCATGGCCCACCAAGAAAATCCGAGGAGCTGTAAAAAGCTCCCCGGATTTTTATTTTTCAACTGCTGGTGATGGTGCATCGCCGGGAGGCCCGGCCCGGCGGTTGCCGGGATCCCGGTACAGCGACAGGCCGAAAGCGACACCCAGGACACACGCGGGGATCAGGGTGGCTGCACGGATCAGCAACGCCACCATCAGGCCCTTTCCCGCCCCGCCGCCCAGCAGGGCCGAGGTGAGGCTGATCACGATCTCCTGGACACCGAGGTTGCCGGGCGTGATGGCCAGGAAGACGAGAAAGAAGGGCAGCAGGCTCAGGATGACGGCTGCCTGGGGCAGGACCACGACATCGATGGCGGAGTATGCGAGCCGGAAGGAAAGCCCGTTCAGCACGATCCCGGCAAGGGCAATGAGAGCGGCCTGAGCCAGCAGGGCCCTGTCGCCCTTCACCAGCGACCACCCCTCCAGAACCGTGTTGACCGTTCGGATGAACCTGCCGTGACCCGGGAGAGAGAAACGGGGCAGGCTGACGATGAGCGTTATCATGCCGACCACCAGGGAGAAGAAGACGGTCAATGCCCAGCGCCATGGCCCCAGGTCACTGAACAGCACGCAGGTCAGAAGCCCGGTGAGCCCGGCCGCCCAGACGGTCATGACATGGTTTGCCGCCAGGAGGGAGGTAAACGTGGCATAGGGCAGGGCGTGTCTGCGCTTGAGGTACACGGCGCGGACGATCACGCCCCCGGCAAAGGGGGTGAGCTGGTTGCCCAGGCTTGTGATGAACGGCAGGCCGAACCATTCCCTGGCGTCGAGTCGGATGTGAAATTTGGCCGTGGATATCTTCAGGAACAGGCCGTACGTGCCCATGTAGAGGACCCGCAGGGTTACGAGTACGGCCGCCTGGGCGAACGAGATGTTCCTGAGCAGGTGGAGCGGCTCGCGGTTCGCGGAGAGGTAAGAATAGATTGCCCCGCAGGTCACCAGCAGGAGAGAGAGGGATGCGACCGACCGGGCGCTCACCCAAGTTTTTTTCTCCCCGCGATTCTGCATCAGGCATCTATAGCACACCCCGGGGTGATGAAGAACACTTCGTCGTGGCACAAGAAAGGTGATGCACGGACATGCCGAATCGTGTATCATCTTCCCTTATAGCAGCACGAGCGCTGGATGCTACGGACGGGCCCATTCCATGAAGAACAGATTCATCCTGAATTTCACCCCCACCGGCATGATCCCCACGAGAACCATGACCCCTCACGTCCCCTTGAGCCCCGAGGAGATCGTCAGGGAAGTGCTCCAGCTCTCCGGGCTGGGCATAACCATGGTGCACCTGCATGCGAGAGACCCGCTCACCGGCATGCCGACCTCCAGGAAAGAGGTGTACGGGGAGATCATCCAGGGCATCAGGGAGGAGAACAAGGACATCATCCTGTGCGTGTCCACCAGCGGCAGGGAGTTCAACACCTTTGAAGACCGGTCGGATTGCCTTGACCTCGAGGGCATGCAGAAGCCCGATTGCGCGAGCCTCACGCTGAGCTCGCTCAACTTCAACAGGCAGGCGAGCATCAACAGCCCGGACATGATCCAATCCCTGGCACGAAAGATGAAGGAAAAAGGCATCAAACCAGAGCTCGAGGCCTTCGATCTCGGCATGATCAATTACGCGAACTACCTCATCAGGAAGGGGCTGCTGGAGCCGCCGTACTACTTCAACCTGATCCTCGGGAACATCGCATGCGCCCAGGCGGACATGCTCCACCTGGGGCTCATGGTGAAGGAGCTGCCCGACAACTCCCTGTGGTCGGTGGGCGGGATCGGCCTTTCCCAGCTGAAGATGAACGTGCTCTCCATGATTTCCGGGGGCGGCGTGAGGATCGGGCTGGAAGACAACCTCTGGTTCGACGACGAGAGGCAGACGCCGGCCACCAATCGTTCTCTGGTCGAGAGGATCGTGGGCATTGCAGAGGTGCTCGGGTATGAGCCCCTCGCGCCCCGGGAGGCGAGAAAGCTGTTCGGGCTGTGAGCGCCTCGTATTCAGATCAGGGAGCGTCTCTCCGGTAGATGAGTCTTCCCTCGACCTGCTTGACAAGCGTGTAGCGCGTGCGCAGGGTTTCCTGCAGCAAAGACCATGCAGCAGGCTTTCTGCGGAGGTACTCCCTTTTCCCGGTCACGATGAACCGCGGCTTTTTCGCCAGTATCCGTGAGAGCTCCTGCTCGGTGGTGGTCCCGGGGCCCACGAGAACGGCGAGGAGATACTCCCGCGTGATGTTCGCGGGGTGGATGGTCGACTTGCTCAGTGGCTTTTCACCGATCAGCCAGTACACGATGTGGTCGGTCAACAGGTAGACGGATTCGCCCGGGGCCTTTTCTCGTTCGAGATAGGAGGCGATGTCGTACGCGGCCCCATAAGGTACGCCTTGGCCTGCGAGGACACGGCACACCACCCCCTTGTATGCCGGGAGGACGACCAGCAGGGACAGGGCCATGGCCAGAAACACCACCGCTGTGTTCAATGACCGCCCGGTGCGGCCTGAAGAGACGGCATTCGGGAGCGCTGCCACGGCCAGGGCCGCGAAGGGGGCGAGCTGGATGAGGTAGTGCGGGTAGGATGCCCCGCTTCGCAGTATCGAGAGCTCGGTGCTGAAAAAGAACCCCATCAGGAAGAACGCCCCGCGCCTCGTGGTCTCGGGGAAGGTTTTCCATCGGGCCACCATGGCCGTCAAGCCGGCGAGCCCCCCGAGCACGACGAGAGCGCCGGCTGCCGTGTCGCTCATCTGTTTCACGAACGCCCCGGAGAACGAGAGCTGCGAGCTCGCATAGCTCAGCGGGGCCAGGATGACCGACGACCACCACAGGCCCTGCTGACCCGTGACCGCGTAGGGCAGGAAGACGAGCAGCAGGACGAGGATGCCGCCGGCAGCATAGGACGCGCCGCACCTCAGGGAGTTCCTGAGGGATCCGGAGGGCCCCGCGAACGCGGCTGCGACGATGAGGAGCCCGCTAAAGACGGCGGTGTAGGCGAGGTTGAGCCGGGTGAAGGTCGCCACGGCCATGAGGATGCCCGCGAGGAAGGCCGTGCGGGGCCTCAGAACGCGGAGAACGAGGAGGCAGAGCGCCGCGGCCAGCGGCACCATGGCGGCGTGCTCGGTCATGACGGCCTTCCCTGACTTGACGAAGGTGGCCATCACGATGCACAGGGTTGCCGCCGCCATACCCGAGGTCTCGTTCCAGAGCCTCCTGCCCGCGAGAAAGGTGAAGAACGCGGCCAGGGCCACGCAGAGCGTCCCGGCGATGCGCACGGAGACGATGCTCTTGCCGAAAGCCCCTATGGCGCACGCATAGAAGGCGAAGGCGAGCGGGGGCTTGAAACCCCACATCTCGGTGTAGGGAAGATGTCCATCCAGGAGAGACTGCCCCCACAGGATGTAGGTGCTTTCATCCCAGTCGATGACGACGGGAAAAAAGAACGGGAGGCGGATGACGACGCTTGCGGCGAGGAGAAAAAGCAAGACCAGGGCAAGGTGCCGGGCATTGCCGGGCTCGTCACTTCGCAGTGCCTTCGGTGGAGTATCCATTGCTGCTGCTGTCTTCCTCTCATGTGGACCGTGAAGAGCGTCCGGGTCGCATCAGGGCCTGCATGCAGGGAGTAAACGAATCCCCCATGGAGCCGCTTTCCTTCACAAGCGTTTTCGGATATATGCTATCGATGAACTCCGGGTTTGTAAACGATTCAATCGCGGGCTCGACGACCTGGACGGTCTGGCGCCGTCCATGCTGAAGACAGACCCCCGGAACGGCTGTCAAACCCGGGTCATCCCTTCTGAGAGGACGAAGCCATGAAGGATCTGTTCATTCTCGGGACCAAAGTTCTTGCAGAAGAGCTCTTTGCCGTGGCTGAACACGCCGGTATCCCGGTCGCAGGTTTCGTGGAGAACGAAGACAGGAACAAGGCGGGGACGTCGCTCTGCGGGCGGCCCATCCTGTGGGTCGATGATGTGCCCCGCGGTGCCAGGTGCGTGTGCGCCCTTTCCACCATGAAGAGGAGACGGTTCATCGACCAGCTGGAAGGCAGGGTCGAGTTCGCCAACCTGGTACACCCGAGCAGCATCGTTCTGCCCCGGACCACGCTGGGGGAAGGGACCATCGTTTCCTGCAACGTCATCGTCGCCTCGAATGCCACCCTGGGCAGGCACGTGTTCCTCAACCGCGGCGTACGGGTCGGCCATCACACCCGGATCGGAGACTTCGCGGTCATCCAGCCCGGAGCCAACATCGCGGGCCTGATCGAGGTCGGCGA
>JAJFUP010000066.1 GCA_021372395.1 Deltaproteobacteria bacterium | reverse complement strand
GCCCATGATCCCCGAGACCCTCGTCGCCATCTTAGCCTGCGCGCGCATCGGGGCCATCCACTCGGTGGTGTTCGGCGGTTTCGCCCCGAACGAGCTTGCGGTGAGGATCGAGGACGCAAAGCCGAAGGTCTGCATCTCGAGTTCCTGCGGCATCGAGCCCAAGGGCCCCATCCCCTACAAGCCCTTGCTCGACAGGGCCATCGAGCTTTCCGCGCACAAGCCCCAGAACTGTGTGATCTTCCAGAGACCGCAGGTGAAAGCCGATCTCCTGCAGGGAAGAGACCTCGACTGGGCCGAAGCGATCAGAAGCGCTTCACCCGCAGGATGCGTGACAGTGGAGGCCACAGACCCCCTGTATATCCTCTATACCTCGGGCACCACGGGCATACCCAAGGGCGTGATGAGGGACAACGGCGGGCATGCCGTGGCTCTCAAGTGGAGCATGGACAACATCTACAACGTGAAACCGGGTGACGTGTACTGGGCGGCATCGGATGTGGGCTGGGTCGTGGGCCATTCCTACATCGTCTATGCACCCCTGCTCCATGGATGCACCACCGTCCTGTTCGAGGGAAAACCGGTGGGCACACCGGATCCCGGTGCCTTCTGGCGCGTCATTTCACAGCACAAGGTGAAGGTCCTCTTCACCGCCCCCACGGCGTTTCGGGCCATCAAGAAGGAAGACCCCGAAGGCTCGCATATCGGGAAATACGACATCTCCTGCCTGAAATACCTGTTCCTCGCCGGCGAGAGGCTCGATCCGGACACCTACCACTGGGCAAGCAGACTGCTCGGCATCCCGGTCATAGATCACTGGTGGCAGACCGAGACCGGCTGGCCCATCAGCGCAAACTGCATGGGGATCGAAGCGCTGCCGGTGAAACCGGGATCACCCACCAAGGCCGTGCCCGGGTTTGATGTGAGGATCCTCGACGAAAACGCGAAAGAAGTCCCAGCAGGCCAGGAGGGCGTGATCGGCATACGGCTCCCCATGCCCCCCGGATGCCTCCCGACACTCTGGCAGAAGGATGAAAGCTATGTCTCATCCTATCTGAGCGATTACCCCGGGTATTATGCCACCGGCGATGGCGGATACACGGACAGTGATGGATACCTCTACATCATGGGCAGGGTCGATGATATCATCAATGTGGCAGGCCACAGGCTTTCCACAGGCGGGATGGAGGAGGTGGTCGCGAAGCACCAGGATGTTGCCGAGTGCGCGGTCATCGGGGTGAACGACAACCTCAAGGGTCAGGTACCCATAGGATTCGTTGTCCTGAAGGCCGGGGTCAACAGAAAGAGCGGAGAGGTCGCAAAAGAAGTTGTTGAGATGATACGCTCCGAGATCGGGGCATTGGCGTGCCTGAAGGATGTCTCGGTGGTTCACCGCCTTCCCAAGACCAGAAGCGGCAAGATCCTCAGGGGTACCATGAGGAAGATCGCCGATGGAGAAACCTTCAATACGCCATCGACCATCGAAGACCCGGCGGTTCTCCACGAAATCGCAGCCGCTCTCGGGAACATCGGCTATCCGAAGAGATGACAGCACCGGCCGAGGAGGGGGGCTTGTTGCCCCCCCTCGGTGTTTTTCCTCGTCTTTCCAACCGGAAAGGTTTCTCCGCCCGACTGCGCCGTCTGACAGAAGCCGGAAGCTTCAGGCATCCCCGGCGAGGCACACGCACCAGGATTTTCGCAGGGGAATTTTCCCCTCTTTCTCCAGGTGTATGCCCTGATGCATCTCCAGGTCTCACCACCATAAGTCAAACCAAGCTATGGTGTTTTAACCATATCGACTATGCATTTATGGTCATTGTACCATAGCCGGAAACATGCCCCCGAGAGAGCCCGCGTTTTTTTCCTTCATTTAATAGCTTAGTTACGGAACAGGAGCACAAGCCTGTCTGTATGGCACAATCCTCGCAGTAAGCAGCAGGGCTAGTCATTCGGTAAGATAGTAATACAATAAGCTGTTTTGAGTCGCGAGAAATGTTTTTACTATCGCAGATCATTTTTGAAAACGATTCAAGCACGGACCTGCGAATTTTTCATCGAGAGATAAACCGCCATCGCACCGGAGTGAATATGCGTGGATTGATAAAGGAGGAGAGGTCATCATGGAAATAGCACCAGCTGCAACTCATCCCTCATCGGATGCTTCATCGAGCCTCTGGGAAGAAATCGTAGGCGAGGCCCGCGCCGACGATCGGACCTACCTGCTCGAGCCTGAATGCAAGAGGCTGCTCGAAGACATCGGGATTGCGACAACAGGGCATGAGGTCGCACGGACGGTCGAGGATGCGGTCAGGATAAGCGGGCACATCGGATATCCCGTTGTCCTGAAGATCGTCTCGGAAGATGTGGTGCACAAATCGGATTCCGGTGGGGTGAAATTGAATCTGGCCGATGCCGAGGCCGTGAGAGCCGCCTGCACCGGCATGTTCGAGGCCTTCAAGGACAACAACATCAAGGGCGTGTCCGTGCAGAAGATGGCAAAGCCGGGCACCGAAGTCATCATCGGTGTCACCAGGGACCCCATCTTCGGTCCGGTCCTCATGTTCGGACTGGGCGGCATCTTCGTTGAGGTGATGAAAGACATCACGTTCAGGATTCTTCCCGTTGACGAAAAAGAGATCGATGCCATGCTGCAGGAAATAAAGGGATATCCTCTTCTCAAGGGGTACCGGGGACATTCCGTCGACCTGCGCTCGCTCAAAACGCTCCTCATGAAGGTCTCCAGGATGGTCACGGATCATCCCCACATCAAGGAACTCGATCTCAATCCCGTGATCTGCTACCCCGACGGATACACCGTCGTGGATGCACGGATCTTTGTGGACAACAAGGTCACCTCTATCGTGACCGCTCCGATCAACCCCGACCTCCATGATTTCTTCTATCCCAGGAGCATCGCCCTGGTCGGTGCGTCAGACACCAAAGGAAAACTGGGATGGAATGTGTTCCATAACCTGATCCATCATCACTGCAAGGCCAGGCTTTACCCTATCAATCCGAAGTGCGAGGTGATCCAGGGGGTCAAGGCATACAAGAGCCTCTCCGAGGTCGACGACTCCATAGATGTCGCCATCGTCATCGTGCCTGCCGCTGCAACACCAGCCGCTGTTGAGGAGTGCTGCAAGAAGGGCGTCAGGTACATCGTCATAGAAAGCGCCGGGTTCGCCGAACTGGGAGAGGAAGGGAAGCGCGCGCAGGAGCAGATTAAAAGCGTGCTGAAAAAGTACGGTTGCCGGGCCCTGGGCCCCAACTGTTCGGGGGTCATCAACACGCACCACAACATGGTCCAGTCGATCGGAATCGTGAATGACCTGGGCAAGGGAAACATCGGGTTGATCGCCCAGGCAGGGGTGTATGCGGCAGGTATCCTCTGGGGGCTTCGCCATGTCATGGATTTCGGCATCGTGGCGACCATCGGCAACAAGCTGGACATCAATGAGACCGACATCCTGCATCATCTCGGGAATGACGACAATATCGACGTGATCTGCATGTACTTAGAAGACATCACGAGCGGGAAAAGATTTGTCGATGTCGCCAGGGAGGTGACCGAGAAAAAACCCACCATCATTCTCAAGTCGGGTCGTACCGACGCGGGCAAAAAGGCGGTCATGTCGCACACGGCGTCTCTGGCAGGCGACGACAAGATCAACGACATCGCCTTCCGGCAGTCCGGCATCATCCGGGCGAGAAACAACGACCACATGTTCGATCTCGCGCGCGCCTTCGCCAAGCAGCCGGTCCCGATCACCGACGGCGTTCTCGTGATAACCTACACCGGATCCCTGGGGGTTGCCGCGACAGACACCCTCTACCTCAGCAAGATGCGGCTCGGAGAGCTGGAGCCCGATCTGAAAAAACGGCTCAAAGAAATACTGCCCGACTACGTTCAGAGCCTGAACCCGGTGGACTACTCCTTCACCATGAACCCCAAGGAGCTGAGAAAGACCATCGAAATCGGTGTCGAAAGCAAGGATATCGGGAGCTTCATCGTCGTTCTCCAGACCGAGATCCTCGACTCCTTCACCGCGGAGCTGCAGCAGATCGACTACCGGGGGAAACCGATCATGCTCTGCGTTCCCTGCAAGGAATTCGCGATGGATGCCGTCATACGCCTCGAAAAGCTCGGGTTCCCGGTCTACTCGAATCCCGAGATGGCAGCTGAAGCGCTCAGCGAGATGTACAAGTACGGCAACTCCCGGAAAAGCCAGTTCTCTGCGGTTCAGCAAAAAATGGCAAGTTAAAGGCAGACAACCATGCGGAACACCCCTTTGAAAGAGACTGCATACAGGCACTCTGAAGCTGAGGAAGCCCTGAGTTCCATCAGGAGGGGTTCCCGGGTGTTCATCGGTACGGGATGCGGCAAGCCCCAGCTGCTCGTGAATACCCTCATGAACATGGCCCCCACCCTTGCCGACACGGAAATCATGCACATCATCACGGCGGGCACTGCACCCTATACGGAAGAGAACTTCGCCCATTGTTTCCGTCATAATGCATTCTTCATCGGCGCGAACACGAGAAAGGCCATCTGGGAGGGACGGGCGGATTACACACCGATCTTCCTCTCGGAGATACCCATGATGTTCAAGACGGGCAGGATCCACGTCGATACTGCCCTGATCTCCGTGTCTCCCCCGGATAAATACGGCTATGTCAGTCTCGGAGTGTCGGTCGATGTCACCAAGTCGGCCGCAGAATGTGCGGATTATGTGGTGGCCGAGGTCAACCCGAACATGCCCCGAACCCTGGGGGACAGCTTTCTTCATGTCTCCCAGATCGACGCATTCGTGTACAACACCGATCCCCTGCCGGAATTTCACATGAAAGACCCGGGTCTGGTTGCACAGAAGATCGGGAAATACGTGTCAGAGCTCATTGAAGACGGCTCCACGCTCCAGCTGGGATACGGAACGATTCCCAGTGCCGTGATGAAGTATCTCAAAGACAAGAAGGATCTCGGGATCCATACCGAGGTCTTCACGGACTCCCTCATCGACCTCATCAAGCAGGGCGTGATCACGTGCAGGAAAAAGAATCTCCACCCGGGCAAGATCATCGCGAGCTTCTGCATGGGGACGAAAAGGCTCTACCGGTTCATCGACAAGAACCCTATGTTCGAGTTTCACCCGACGGAGTATGTAAACGATCCTTTCACCATCGCACGGAACAACAGGATGGTGTCCATCAACACGGCATTGAGTATCGATCTTACCGGGCAGGTCTGCTCCGACTCACTGGGGTCCCTTCTCTACAGCGGCATCGGAGGACAGCTCGACTTCGTCCGGGGAGCGGCACGATCGGCTGGAGGAAAATCCATCATCGCCATGCCGTCCACTGCCGAGGGTGGGACAAAGTCAAGGATCGTGCCTTTCCTGGATGAAGGCAGCGGTGTCGTTCTCACGCGGGGCGATGTCCACTATGTGGTGACCGAGCACGGCATAGCCCACCTCCACGGGAAATCCATCCGGGAGAGGGCCATGGAGCTCATCAACGTCGCACATCCCCTTTTCAGGGAAGACCTGCTGAAAACGGCGAAAAAGAAGTTCTACGTGTACCAGGATCAACTCCTCCCCCGGGCGGTCGTCTATCCGAAGCACTATGAGACCTACTGGGTGAACAAGGCCGGCCGGGAGGTCTTTTTCAGGCCGGTGAAACCCACGGACGAAAAAAAGGTCCAGGAGCTCATCTACGCCCTTTCGGACCCGGACTTCTACACGCGCTTCCTCCAGAAGATAAAGATCTTTTCTCATGAGGCGGCGCAGAAGTTCGTGAACGTGGACTACAAGAACTCCATGACCTTCGTGGGCATCCTCGGCAAAAACATGCCCGGAGACAACGAAGAGATCATCGCACTGGGAGAGCTCTACCGCGACCCATCCTCCAACTTCTCGGAAATCGGCTTCACGGTCCGCAGCGACATGCACCGGCTCGGCATCGGGGGCTTTTTGTTGTGGTACATGATCCGCTACGCCCGTGAGCAGGGGATCGCGGGGTTCAGGGCCCTGGTACTCAAAGAAAACGACGGCATGATGAAGCTCTTCAGGCAGTGCGGTTATCCGATCAACACCACGCTTGAATCCCCCGGCTCCTACGAGGTAGAGATCCCGTTCGAAACGCCGGGGTGAGTTTCACGCCCCAGGAATCCCTTGAGCGCCTGCAGATAACGATCGCCGACACCCCGTCTTCTGTTCAGCGACTCTCGCGCCTCTCGTGCCATGCCACGGTATCTGTCAACGTGATGGATGACCTGTGCCGCTGTTGGCCCGAGCTCCGAAGGACGCTGAATCCGGATGGTCGATCCCTCCACCGCCTCTAGGGCCCAGGTGAAATTGTCCATGTACGGGCCGTGGATCGTGGGAACTCCCCAGGCAATGGGCTCCAGGATGTTCTGCCCACCGAGGTCTTTCAGCGACCCCCCCACGAAGGCCACGTCTGCCGCACCGTAGAGGTCAAAGAGCTCCCCCATGGTGTCGACGAAGAGGAGGTCGATGCCTTCGCGCATCTCTGTCCTGAGCCCCCAGCTCAGACCTTTGCGATCGGCGAGGCCTGTCAGCGTAGCGAGCATCCCCGGGTGCCGCGGTGCGACGATTCCGTAGAGACCGGGCACATGAGCCGTTGCATACGCCATCGCTTCGATCACCTCTTGCTCCTCGCCTTCCCTGATGCTTCCGGCGATGAACACGGGCCTTTCTAGAGCCCGAAGGTCCTCTCTCAGCGCCTGCCTTCTCTTCGGGTCCACCTCCCCGACACTGTCGAGTTTCAGGTTTCCCAGCACCTCCACACTCCGGGCACCGAGCCTGGAGAATCGTTCCCCGTCGCTTTGAGCCATGGCAAAGACCCGGACATCCTTCAGCACCTCTCTGGTCACCGCCTGGAATTTCTCGTACCTGGCAAAAGAACCCCCTGTCATGCGGGCATTCACGAACACAACCGGGACGGAGAGGTCCTGTGCCGCAAGGAGCATGTTGGGCCAGATCTCCGTCTCCACGATGATGAGCACGCTCGGCATGATCCTCAGGAGGTAACGCCTCATCACCCCATGCAGATCAAAGGGCAGCGGGAAAACCACATCTATCTCGGGAATCCCTTGTGCCACCTGTCTGCCCGTCGCGGTCATGGAACTCAGGCAGATGACCGTGTCGGGCCTGTGCCCCTTGATCTTTTTCAGGAGCCCGGAGACGGCCTTCACCTCGCCCACCGACGCCGCATGCACCCAGATGGCCCCCTGTCCTGTGGGGATCTCGGGCAGGCGCCATGCAAGCCTCTGCGGGATCGTGGACTGGAAGTTCGGGTGATTCCTGAGGAAGAATGCCATGGGCCACACGAGGAGGCCTCCGAGCAACCGGTAGAGGAAGATCGCTATCTTGACCATGTCTTGAGGAACTTTTCGCGGTCTTCCGGAGTGTTGATCTCGAAAAACTCACCCCTTGCTATGATCACTCTGATGGGTATGCCGTTCTCGAGGGCCCTCAATTGCTCGAGTGATTCCGTGCGCTCGAGGGGCGAAGGGGGAAGGCTCGTGAAACGTTTGAGCGCAGACGCGCTGAACCCGTATATACCGATGTGCTTGAGCATGGTCGCATGTCCAGGGTTCCGGGCAAACGGGATGGGCGATCGCGAGAAGTACAGGGCGTTCCCGCAGGCATCGCAGACCACCTTCACGCAGTTCGGGTCACCCTCATCCCCGGGCAGGGCCGGGGTTGCGATGGTGACCATCCCCGAGCCCGCCTCCAGCTCGTGAATCAGGTGCGCGAGCGCCTCGATGTCGAGGATGACCTGGTCGCCCTGGATATTCACGATGCTCCCGGCATCGAGGCCGGCCACGGCCTGTGCCACCCGGTCGGTCCCCGAAGCGCACTCGGGGCCCGTCATCACGCAATGGCCGCCAAAGGCCGCAACCGCGTCTCTGATCCTCTCGTCGTCGGTGGCCACGAGGACGTCCCCGACGTCCTTGCACAGGGCGACCTGCTCGTAGATCCTCCTGATCATGGGCTTGCCTCCGAGATCGGCAAGTGGCTTGCCGGGAAACCGCGATGATCCGTAACGTGCCGGAATGACGGCAACAGTCTTCATATCAGGCCGGACTCCCACCGGCATTTAAGGGCATCGAGGGCGCTGAGGTGCCCCTGAAAAGCCTCATCGTTGTAGAGCACCATGCGCACGGTCTCGATGCCCGTGGTGCCCAGGAGGTACTCCCGGATCGTCTTGACGGCGACACAAGCCGCCTGGTCCACGGGGTAGCCGAAGATCCCGGTGCTCAGCGCAGGAAACGAGATGGACTTGATGTTCTTTTTGTCTGCAAGCCTGAGCGAGCTGAGGTAGCATGATCGCAGCAGCACGGGGTCATCCGCGGAGCCGCTGTAGACAGGGCCGACGGTGTGGATGACGTACCTGTTGGGCAGGTCGCACCCCCCGGATATCACCGCTTCGCCGGTGGCGCACCCCCCGAGTTTCCGGCACTCCTCCCACAATCCCGGCCCGGCCGCCCGGTGGACGGCACCGGCCACACCGCCGCCCGGTGCGAGGCGTGAGTTGGCGGCATTCACCACGGCCTCAGTGTCCTGGGCAGTGATATCCCCCACCACGAACTGGAACCTCGATCGGCCTATGGCGATCTCTTTCATATCGTCCCTTCCCCTTCCCTGCACGGCAATATCTCGAGAGACGGGCCATGAAAATGAAACAAACCTCGGAAAATGTATACCGCTTTCCCGGTGAAAGCAATCCCGCAGTGCCGGGAGGCGGTTCATCGGGCTCAGGCCTGACGGATCAATACCGGTTGACATTTGGCCGTGCAGAACATATCCACATACCCATGGATATGAATGCGCTCATCAATAAGATCAAATCGCGTCCGGACTACCCCCAGGTCGGCATGATCCTGTGCCACAACGGCGTGGTGAGAGGGACATCGAGGGACGGAACCCCGGTCAGCAGGGTCACCGTGAAAGCCGACAACGAGGCCATCGAGCGTGTCGTGGCCGAGCAGAAGAAGCGGCCCGGCATCATCGAGATCCTCGTGGAGGTGAACGAGGGTGATCTGAACGTGGGGGACGACCTGCTCTCCATCGTTGTGGCAGGCGACATCAGGGACAACGTGATCCCGGTGCTCACCGACACTCTCAACCTCATCAAGGCCCAGGGGACGAAAAAGACCGAGCACAGATAGTACGGTGCCTCGCGGCCGCTGTCCGTACCGGGCCGTGGCCGGCTTTCCTGTGTGCAGCCGG
>JAJFUP010000045.1 GCA_021372395.1 Deltaproteobacteria bacterium | reverse complement strand
GTGGCATAGTCCCTGGGTGCCCACGGTACCCACGCGAGGGAGGCCCGTGTCGACGTGTCCGTGTACTCCTCTCCGCCGGTTCCGGTTGTGGGTTTGCGCTTCTCGACGCTCAGCTCCGTCGAGCCGGTGAGCGTCGCCAGGAGGCCTTTCTCCAGGGTGAGCGTTGCGGTCCTCGTATCGTAGGTGCCGTACCGGGTGGTGGTGAATTCCGACGTGTACCCTTTGGAAACGCTGATTGCGAGCCTGTCCCGGTCAACGGCATACTCCAGGGTTGCACTCGTGGTGTAGATGGTCTCGCGGTCCTGGTGCTCCATGACCAGCCAGCTCTGGCCCCCTGATGCGCTTACGCTCGTGTGCTGGGCCACGGAGTAGGTCCCGAAGGCACTCAGGTCATAGCGGTATTCGCCCGGGAGGTCGCCCCGGTCTTCCTGCGTGTAGGCGGACCTGAGGCCGTACCGCAGTCTGGCAGTTGCGGTCTGGCTCCATGACACGCCCGCTGCCGTCTCCTTGACGTCCTGGCTGATCTCGTAGTCGTGGTCGCGGTAGCTGCAGGTGAGGTCGATCGTGTTCCTCGGGGTGAACAGGTAGGTAAGCCCGATGTTCCCCCCCTGGGAGGTCTCGTCCTCATAAGGGGCCTGTCTTGACTCATCCGTGATGTCATAGCCCAGCGACAGCGTTGCCCCGGGCGTGAGCGCCCTCGAATAGGTTGCAGCCCCGGTGTGTGTTTTCACCTGGCCCGCAGGCTCCGACAGGGCCTCCCGCCTGCGCGTCTGAAGATACGCATAGGAAAGCCCGAACGTCTGGTGCAGCTCTGAGAGTGTGGCATGGGAGGCAACGCTCGCCTCGGTGGAATCGTCTTCGTCATACCTGTTGTGGAGGCTCCTGGCCACGCGTCCGGTGAGATCCCCGGTGAAATTGGGGGCCGTGGCCCTGAGTTCCAGGCTCGGGCCGACCTCGAAGAAGCCGTCGGTCTTCTCGTCACGGGAGGTGCCGAAGTAATTGTCGGAGTACTCGTACGAGGAGTAGAGGCCCGGGTGGGCCTCGTAATTCATGGCGCTCACAAGACTGGCCGGCATCAGGACAGCAGCCAGGACAAGGATGCAGGAGATCGTGTTCTGTCTCACGGGACTATAATGGTGTCGCCGGGCTTGATCGGGATATCATCGCTCTTACCCTTGAGGATCTTGTCATAGTCTATCTTGAATCTCTTCTTCTTGTCCCCGTCGACACGGAGGATGACGATTGCCCCTGCATCGGCCCACTCGGTAAACCCCCCTGCGAGGGGTATGACCTGGGTGAGGGACAGGTCCTGGTCGAGGGTGAACTGCCCCGGCCGGACAACCTGCCCCTGGATGTAGAACCGTTTGCTCCTCGGCTCGATCACGATCACGGCACAGCGGGGTTCCTTGATGTATTTCGTGAGCATGCTCTCGATGTCCTTCTTGAGCTGGGGAGGTGTCTTCCCGGCTGCCAGGATGTCCCCGGCAAGCGGCAGCGAGATGAATCCGTCACTTCTGACGGTCACCTGTCTCGACAGGTTCTGCTCGCCCCATACCGATATCTCCAGAAGATCCGATGCCCCGATACTGTAGCTCGCCTCCTGCGCCGCCCAGAGGCCGAGGGGAAGTATCATCCAGAATGAGATCCAGAGTACATGTTTTTTCATGCGTATGTTCCTTTCACTTCTCAATCCCGCATTCCTTGATCTTGTACAGCAGGGCCTTGTAGCTCACCTGGAGGAGCTGGGCCGCCTTCTTCTTGTTCCAGTTCGTTTCGCGTAACGCCCTCAGCATCATCTCCCGTTCGGCCTTCAGCGTCGCCTCTTTCGCCGCCATCTTGAGCGGCATGATCTCCTGGGGGTCATCCCGTGCCACGAGCTCCAGGGGCCTGCCCCGGACATCCTGGGGCCGCTTTTCCATGACGAGGCTGCCGCCGCCTTTGAGGTAGGAGATCATCTCATCTATGTTCCCGAGGATGACGAGACGCTTCACCTGATTCTTCAGTTCGCGGACATTCCCGGGCCATGGGTAGGAGATCAGCAGCGGGTACAGGTCTTCCTTGGTGACATGGATGCTCTTCCCGTATTTTTCGTTGTAGGTGTCCAGAAAGTACTCGAACAGGTACGTGATATCCTCCCTCCTGTCGGTGAGCGGAGGTATGGTGATGTTCACGACATTGAGCCGGTAATAGATGTCTTCGCGGAAGGTTCCCTGCTCCACGGCCTTCTTCAGTTCCTTGTTCGTGGCGGCAATAACCCTGACATTGACCTGCACGTCCTGCTTGCCGCCCAGACGGGAGAAAGATCCTTCCTGCAGTACCTGGAGCAGCTTGGACTGGATGCCCATGTCCATCTCGGCGATCTCGTCGAGAAAGATGGTCCCGTTGTTTGCAAGCTCGAACTTGCCGGGCTTCGACCGGTAGGCACCGGTGAAGGCCCCCCGTTCGTACCCGAAGAGCTCGGATTCCAGGAGCTCATGGGGGAGCGCCGCACAATTCACCTTCACGAAGGGCTTGTCCCTCATGCGCGACCTGTAGTGCAGAGACCTTGCCACCAGCTCTTTCCCGGTGCCGCTGTCCCCCTCGATGAGCACGCTGACATCCGTCTCCGCCACCTGGTCTATGAGGTCCTTGACCTTCTGCATCTTGGCGCTGTTGAAGATGAACTCGCCCCTGAGCTCGTCGATGCGGAGCTGCTTCTTCAGGCTGGATATCTCGGAGAGAAGCCTCTTCTTCTCGAGCGACTTGGTGATGGCAAGCTCGATTTCATCCTCCTCGAAGGGCTTCACCACGTAATCGGTGGCGCCGGCCTTCATGGCCTTCACGATGATGTTCGTCTGCCCCAGCGCACTGAGCATCAGGACCGGCATGTCGTTGGAGAGCTTCCTGATCTCGGAGAGCGTTTCCAGCCCGTCCATGTCGGGCATGAGTATGTCGAGAATCACCAGAGAGAATTCCTGGCCCGCCCTCAATGCCTGGAGAGCATCTTTCCCGCTGGGAACCGCAGAGACATCGTACCCGCTCTGGGAAAGAAGCTTGACGATGTACCTCCGAATGCTCTCGTCATCATCAACGACCAGAATCCTGATATTTTCTTTCATCACCATAGGGACCTACAAAGAACAGCGTTTACAAAATACATTAATCATCATGCCACTTCAAGGGTATTGTGATGACGAAACGGCCGCCCGAATCGCTCGGTTTTGCCTCCACCTGCCCCCCATGGGCGTGGACGATCTCCTTGGTGATGGCAAGCCCGAGCCCGATGCCGCCCTTCGCCCTGCCGCTCGTGCCCACGAAGAAATCGCTGAACAGGTCGCGTGCCTCCTCCGCCCTGATGCCGGGCCCCTGATCGTGCACCGAGATCACGGCGCATTCCCGGCTCAGCATCCGGTGGAGGGTCTCTCCTTCGGGCATCCCCCGTTCCAGCCTCACCCGCACGACACTGTCCTCGGGGGTGTGCTTGATGGCATTGTCGAGGAGGTTGCACAAGGCCTGTTCGAACCGGAGGGGATCAACGAACAGGGAGTCCACTCCACAGACCTCGTCGAATTCGATGGATACCCGCTTTTCTCTGGCACTCATCTGCATGTTCCGCACGATCCTTTTGATAAACTCCGCCACATCGACCCTCTCCCTGTTCAGGGTGAACTTATCGGAATGGATCTTCGCAAAATCAAGCAGGGAGTTGCTGAAATGCAGCAGCTTCTCGCACTGCTTCTCTATCTCGAAGACACATTCCTTCTGGCTTTCGTTCAGCGCACACTCCTTGTCCCGTGCCAGCATCCTCCCGTAGCCGCGGATCACGGTGAGCGGGACACGGATCTCGTGGGATGCAACGTGGAGGAACCTGGTCTTCAGTGCAAACAGCTCCTTCTTGCTCGTGATGTCCCGGACCACACCCACGTAGCACTGGTCATCGTCGATCCTGAGCCTCCCGATGCTGATCTCCAGGAAGAGCCGCATGCCGCCTTTCCGCAGAGCCTGAACTTCGAGGTTGGGCACGAAGATGTTCCCCTTCTGGGGCCTCAGGACATCGGCCAGAGCGGCAATGGATTCCTTGGTGAGAAAATGCCTGATATGCCTGTTCAGGATCTCGTCCGGTTCATAGCCCAGCATCTCCTGGAACTTCCTGTTCACCAGCAGGAAGCGGCCGTGTCTGATGATGTACACGGCATCGATGGCCTTCTCCACCATGTCCTTGTACCGGTCCTTGACCCTGACGAGATCCCGCTCCTTGAACCGCTCCACGGTGACATCCCTTATGCACACGAGGATCTGCCAGGACGGTTTCAAGGGAAACGGCGAGAGCTCCAGGTTGAGGATCCGTTCGCCGATCTCGATGTCCAGGGAGAGCCCCTGGGTAGTGGATGCGAGCTTCTGCATCACCTCCTGCTCGACGACAGTGGTGATGCTCTCGCCCGTGGTCATGCCAAGCTGCTCGGATGCACGCTTGTTGATGGTCGTGATGATCCCGTCGGGGTCGGTGGTGAGTACCCCCATGGACATCCAGTTGAATACCTTGAAGATGCTCTTGCCGAACTCCGTCATGGCCCTGTCCGTCATGGACAGCTCGGCCTTGAGCACCCGGTTGATCTCCGAAACCTCTCTCATGAGCCTCGCGTTCCTCAACGCCAGGGCGGCAGGAGACAGCAGCGCGGACAGCACCCCCAGGTCGTCATCCCGGAAGGCATACGGGCTCGAGTGACTCATGTTGAGAACGCCCACGAGCTCATCTTTGCTGTAGATCAGCGGCAGACTCAGGATGGAGCCGATGCTCACCGTGTTGTCCCTCGCCTGAAACCGCGGATCGCTTCGGGCATCATGGATGATGATGGGCTTGCCTTGCTGCGCCACCATGCCGGCAATGCCCTCTCCGATGGAGAACACCTGGCCCAGCGATTCTTCGGAATAACGGCTGCTTGTATCCTTGTGTCCCTTTGCGGCCTTGATCTCAAGGGTTCTGCCGTCGGTGGAAGGCATCATGATGGACGCGTTCTGTGCCACGGTCTCATCGATGACGATGTCCAGGATGGCACGCGCGACGGCATCCACGTCCGGCGCCAGGGATATGGCCTCGTTGATCCTCCGGAAGATTACGAGCTCCCTGCTCTCCATGATATACCAGGCCCCCTTCCCCTATCATTCGCTGCTACGCCTGATGCTTACCCCCGGGATCAGGCGTACCATACCCTTGCCGAAGCCCCTGCAAATGTCCCCTTCATGCCGCGCTTCAACGAAATTCCTTGGGGAAAATCGCGTGCGCTATCGGAACCGCTCTTCAGCGGTTGCGTTTCTTGGCCTTCTTGGCAGCCTTTCTCTTGTTCTTGCCCTGCTTCAGATCGACAAGATTCTTTTTTGGCAACTTGGGAGCCCCCTTCTCGAGCATACCCGCGATGTTGGGGTTGATCCCGAGCTTGCCCAGCACCTTCTTCTTGCCCGAGCCCAGCCCCTGCATCACCTGTCTCATGGTGTTGAACCTTCCCATGAGCTCCTTGACCTTCTGCCTGGGCTGTCCGCTCCCTGAAGAGATGCGGGCGATCCGGGCCTCATTCAGGCAATCCGGGTTCACCCTCTCCTGGGTCGTCATGGAGTTGATGATCGCCTCGACCCTCACGATCTCGCGATCGTCCACCTGGATGCCCTGGGGAAGCCCGAGCTGGCCGAGCGGCAATTTTCCGATGAGGTCGGTGAGCGATCCCATTTTTTTCATGACCTTGAGCTGCTTCAGAAAATCGTCGTAGGTGAAATCGCCCCGAAGGAGCTTGGCAGCGTCCTCCTCGGCCTTCTTCTCGTCCACGACCTCTTCGAAGTCCTTCACGAGCCCCACGATATCTCCATGCCCGAGGATGCGTGAAGCGAGCCCTTCGGGTCTGAACTCCTCGAGGCGGTCCAGCGACTCGCCCATGCCGAGGAACTTCACGGGTTTCTTCGTGACTTCTTTAATGGAAAGCGCTGCCCCGCCCCTGGCGTCACCGTCGAGCTTGGTGAGGATGAACCCCGAGAGGTCGAGCCTGCGGTCGAACTCGCCGGCAACGTTCACGGATTCCTGCCCGATCATGGCGTCGACCACGAGAAGGATGTTTTCCGGGTGCGTGGCTTCCTTGATGTCGACGAGTTCCTGCATGAGGGTGTCATCCAGGATGGTCCGGCCTGCCGTGTCGAAGATCACTACGTTGCACCCCTTGAACTGAGCGGCTTCCAGGGCATCCCTGCAGATCTGCGTCGGGTTCTTTCCGGGGGCATGGAAGACGGGGATATCGAGACGGCCCCCCAGGACCTTGAGCTGTTCGATGGCCGCCGGCCGGTAGATGTCTGCAGCCACCATCATGGGTTTCTTCCCGCTCTTCTGGATGAATCTCGCGAGTTTTGCCGTGGTGGTGGTCTTGCCGCTGCCCTGAAGCCCAACCATCATGATGGAGCTGACTCCGTGGCTCCCGAAGGCGAGCGTGGTATCCACCGGCCCCATGAGGCTCACCAGCTCATCGTAGCAGATCTTGACGAAATGCTGCTCAGGGGAGACCTTGAGTCTTTTGCCGTCGTGCGTTACCTTGGTCTGTACGATCTCTCCCAGGGCCTTGGTCTTCACGTTGTCGATGAATTCCTTGACCACGTGAAACTCCACATCCGCCTCCAGGAGCGAAACCCTTATCTCCTTTATGGCTTCATCGATGTGCTTCTCCTGGATGGTAACCTTGCCCTGAAGGAGATTCTGGGCCTTCCGAAAGCCGTCCGACAACATTTCTAACATGATCTCTCTCCCGATGGT
Organism: Deltaproteobacteria bacterium; assembly: GCA_021372395.1. Taxonomy (GTDB): domain Bacteria; phylum Desulfobacterota; class Desulfomonilia; order UBA1062; family UBA1062; genus MWEI01. Next base: position 33,483 of record JAJFUP010000045.1, on the reverse strand, counting down.
GATGCGGGCCTCATACGCTATCCACTATCACCATCCCCCTGTCAATGAAAGCCGTCTTCCTTGGTGAATGTGTGAATGCTCCGTACTGCAGGCATTCAGACCCCAGCCTCCCGTACGGCCATGGACGCCCAGGCGTCTGTGAAACCGGCGGATCTCCTCTGTCGAGGACACTTCCGCAGCCTGAGAATCCCAGCGCAAGGATATACACGGGGATGGAACAAAAAAGAGAGGCACTCCGACACACACCGGGCTCCCTGAAAAAAGGTCTGCAGGGGGCGAACCTTACCGATGATCAGGGCACTTCTCGAAGAATGCCTTGTCCTTGCCCGTTGTCTTCACGATCCAGTCCACCTGAGCATCCGGGATATACGGATTTCCGCACACGCTGCACCTGATCATGGTGAACTGCTTTCCCCAGATGGTGCGGGTGTCGCCTTCGTCCTTCATGGATATGGCACTTGTGGGGCACACATACACACAGGCGCCACACCCGATGCAGGCATTGCTTGCCTTGTGGTAGGGAGTCCCCGGGGCCTTTTCACGGCTCCTGTTCAGCATGGATATGGCGCACACGCCCACAACCTCCTCACACACGAGCGTGCACAGCCCGCAGGCTATGCACTTGTACCGGTTATCCTCTCCCTCGTCCTTGAAGAAGCGGGGCTCGCCGACACCGTAGTCCCTTGCCATGTCCCTGATAACTTCGGAATCGGGTACCCTGGCGAGCAGGAGTTCGAGAACGCCTTTGCGTATCCTTCTCACGAGATCCGTATCGGTCCTGATCTCGAGGCCGGCCCTCACCGGGTAATTACAGGAGGTGACAAGCCTCATCCTTTCGTTCTGGTGTGCCTCCACAAGGCATACACGGCAGGAGCCGCCACTGGTGGACACCTCGGGGTGGTAGCACAGGGCCGGGATGGGGATGCCGTTCTCCCGTGCCACATCCAGAACGCTCTGATCCTTGATCCCCTCGACCTCTCGCCCGTCTATGATAATCGTGACCTTTTCCATGGCAGCTTCCTATTCAACCTTCACGGCTTCGAAATTACACACGTCCTTGCACACACCGCACCTGATGCACTTGGTCTCGTCAATGATGTGGGTCTGCTTTCGCTCACCCGATATGCATTCCTGGGGGCACTTCTTCGCACACAGGGTGCAACCCGTGCACGCATCCGGGTCTATCCGGTAGGTGATCAAGGCCTTGCACACACCCGCAGGGCATTTCCTGTCGAGGATGTGGGCATCGTACTCCTCTCTGAAGTACTTGATGGTGGAGAGCACGGGGTTGGCGGCAGAAGTCCCCAGCCCGCACAGGGCACCATAGCTGAGCACTTCGCACAGCTCCTCGAGCGTATCGATATCGCCTTCCTTGCCCTTGCCCTCCGTAATGGCGGTCAGGATGCTCAGCATTCTCGGCAGACCATCCCTGCAGGGCGTACACTTCCCACACGACTCCTCCACGAGGAAGCCGATGAAGTATTTAGCCACATCCACCATGCAGGTTTCTTCGTCCATCACGATGATGCCGCCTGAGCCCATCATGGACCCTGCCTCGGTAAGGCTGTCGAAGTCGATGGGGAGATCGGCGAGCGCCTTCGGTATGCACCCTCCCGAGGGTCCTCCTGTCTGGACCGCCTTGAAGGCCTTGCCGCCCAGCACCCCTCCGCCGATCTTGTCCACGAGATCCCTGATGGTGATGCCCATGGGCACCTCCACCAGGCCGGTGTTGTTCACCTTGCCCACCAGCGAGAAGACCTTCGTCCCCTTGGATCCCTTGGTACCGAAGCCTGCGTACCACTTCGACCCTTTCAGGATGATCTCCGGAACGTTGTTCCAGGTCTCCACGTTGTTGAGCACCGAGGGCTTGTCGTAGAGGCCCTTTTCCACCGACCGGATATACTTGGCCCTGGGCTCGCCGACCTTGCCTTCCAGAGATCTCATGAGTGCTGATGACTCTCCGCAGACGAAAGCACCGCCGCCCCTGCTTATCTTGATGTCGAAATCGAAGTCCGTGCCCAGGATATTCCGGCCGAGAAATCCCCTCTCACGGGCGGAGCCGATGGCGGACAGGAGATTCTTGACCGCGAGGGGATACTCGTCGCGGACGTAGATGTACCCCTGGGAAGCGCCTATGGCATATGCACCGATGATCATGCCTTCGATCACGGAGTGCGGGTCGCCTTCCATGATGGAGCGGTCCATGAACGCCCCGGGGTCGCCCTCGTCACCGTTGCACATCACATAGTGGACATCGGAAGGTACGGCCTTGCACGAGCGCCACTTACTGCCCGTGGGAAATCCGCCCCCTCCCCGCCCCCTCAGACCCGAGGCCTCGACCTCGGAGATGATGGCATCAGGGTCCAGGGTAAGCGCCTTTGCCAGACCCTTGTACCCGTCGTGGAGCAGATAGTCTTCGATGGACGCGGGATCGATGTTCCCGATATTTCTGAGCGCAATGCGCTTCTGGTGCGCATAGAAGGGGATGGTGTGGTACTGAGCTATGATCTCCTTGGTGTTGACATCCTTGTAGGCGAGCCGTTCGATGATCTCGCCCTGCTTGATGCTCTTCTCCACGATCTCGGGGACATCCTTGGGGGCCACCCTCAGGTAGAGGATGTCTCGCGGCCGCAGCACGACCAAGGGGCCGTTCTCGCAGTAGCCATGGCACCCGGTGGTCTTGAATCCGATATCCACACCCACCTTCAGGCCCTGTTCCTCGATCTCATGCCTGAATGCATCCGCCACGTCACGGGCACCGTTTGCCTGGCACCCGGTGCCGAAGCAGATCATGACGGTGGGGAGATCCTTGTTATATGATGCCTTGAGTCTCTCTCTGTACTGTTCCAGCTGCTCGAAAGACTGAATTGCTTCCATCTGCATTCACCCTCTACTTGTATTTGTTGAGCACGTCCATAATCTTGGAAGGCCGCATGTGGCCGTAATAGTTCTCATTCACCACGACCACCGGCGCCATGGCGCAGGCCCCTACGCAGTTCACGCTCTCGATGGTGTAGCGTTTATCCACGGTGGTATGGTTCCGCTTGACGCCGAGTTCGCGCTCGATGGCCTCGAGGATCTGGCCTGCCCCCTTGAGATGACAGGCAGTACCCATGCAGACCTTGACGGTATGCTTGCCTCGGGGCTCCAGGGAGAGGGTCTTGTAGAAGGTACCCATCGCATAGATCTTGCTCTCGGGGACATAGAGGACATCGCTCAGCCTCTTCATCCCCTCTTCGGGAACGTAGTGGAATTCTCTCTGGAAGTCCTGCAGGATCGCGAGCAGCGATTCCTCGGACTGATCGTAGCGGGAGATGATCTCATTGACCTTTTTGATATCTACATCCATTGTCAAACCTCATCACTCAATTTCACGATCTTCTGGTAGTCTGTGTCCACAAAAGCCTGGATCTGCTCGACCTGTTTTTCCGTCAGGTGTCTGAACCTGCCCTGGCCGCCCAGGTACTCCTTGACCGGTATGATCCTCTGAGGCCGGTATGTGAGACTGTACTTGCCGTTCACGACCTCATAGAGAGGAAATACGCAGGCATCCACCGCCAGCCTCCCGTATTTTATGGCATCGTGCGGCTGTATCCTCCAGCCGGTGGGACATACCGAGAGGATGTGTACGTATGCAGCCCCCGGGGTCTCGGATGCCCGTTTCACCTTCTCCATGAGGTCGAAGGGAAAGCTCGAGCAGGCCGTGGCCACGTACGGGATGTTGTGCGCCACGGCGATCTGGGCCATGTTCTTCTTCCTCGTGTGCTGGCCCATGCTCGCCTTGCCCGCAGGGCTCGTGGTGGTGCTGGCGCCGAAGGGGGTGGAGCTCGACCGCTGGATCCCCGTGTTCATGTATGCCTCGTTGTCATAGCACACATAGATCATGTCGTGGCCCCGCTCAAGCGCGCCTGAAAGGGCGCCCATGCCGATGTCCGCCGTGGCCCCGTCCCCTCCCATGCCCACGAAGTTTATCTTCTTGGCAGGGAGTTTCCCCTTGCGCATCATGGCCTTCATGCCCGACTCACAGCCGGAGATGACTGCTGCGGAGTTTTCGAAGGCGTTGTGGATCCAGGGCACCTTCCAGGAGGTCAGCGGCAACGGCGAGGAGATGATCTCCATGCAGCCCGTAGACATCGCCACGATGGTATCCCTGCCGAGTGCCTTCATCACGAGCCGGACAGCCAGGGCCTCGGCGCACCCCTGGCACGCCCTGTGGCCGGAGGTGAAGTTTTCAGACTTGTCGACAAGTCGCGCGGAAAAAACCGAAAATCGATCCATACCCTCTCCTTATCCTCTCAACCCGTACAGGGTGAACCCTTCTGTGTCGCCTGAGGCAGCCTTTTCCTTGCCCTCGAGGATGATGTGTCTGAAGTCCTTCCGCGAGACATCCCTTCCGGCAAGTCCGGCTATATAGTTCACGATGGTAGGTGCCCCCTCCTTCTTGTACAGGGCCGAGCGCAGTTCCAGTGCCACCGGGCCGCCGGGTCCGCCGAAACTCAGCGCCCGGTCGATCACGATGAGAGACTTCTTCCCCAGCACCGCCCTGCGGAACTCATCGAAGGGGAACGGTCTCCACAGCCGTATCTTCACCACCCCCACCTTCTCTCCTTCTTCTCTCAGGGCATCCACGACCTCCATGGCGGTTTCGCCGTAGGAACCCATGGTCACGATGCAGTACTCGGCATCGTCGGCACGGTACGTCTCGATGGGGTGATAGTACCTGCCGGTGAGCTTGCCCCACTCTTCCCATGCCTTCAGGATATGCGGGTAGGAGTTTGTCACCCCGTCCTCACGGTGCATCTGGGTCTCGGTGTAGATCTCGGGCATCCCGAAACATCCCATGGATACCGGCTTGTCGGGATGGAGCGCGTGCTTCATCTTGAATTCGGGCAGGTACTGCCTGATGAGCTCGTCGTCCTCGTATTCCACGGGTTCGATCATATGGGTGAGGATGAACCCGTCGAGGTTCACGGCGACCGGGAGCATGACGTTCGGGTCCTCAGCCATCCGGAAGGCGCAGAAGACGTTGTCGTACGACTCCTGCCCGTTTTCCACAAACACGTGGATCCAGCCGGCGTCGCGGACCATCATGACATCGCCGTGATCGTTCCAGATGGAAAGCGGGCTCGACAGCGACCGGTTGGCCAGCGCCATGACGATGGGCAGTCTCATGGCCGCGGAGATGAAGAAGATCTCGCTCATGAGCGCCAGCCCCTGGGAACTCGTCGAGGTGAAGGTCCTCGCACCGACTGCCGCGGAGCCGCAGCAGACACTCATGGCCGAGTGCTCGCTGTCAACCGGGACGAACTCGGCGTCGAGCTCTCCATTCGCCACGATGTCCGCGAGGTGCTCAACGATGTGCGTCTGCGGCGTGATGGGATACGCAGCGATCACATCCACGTCGGCCTGAGCCACGGCGTCTGCCATGGCAATGGAAACCTCGACACCCTTGCGTACCTTGCCCATGATTCACTCCTCCTCGCCGACCATGGTGATGCAGCCCACGGGGCATTCCTTTGCACAGATACCGCATCCTTTGCAATACGTGAGGTCGGCTTCGAAATGGCCCTCCGCTGCCCTCACGATGCTGATATCCGGGCAGAACAGCCAGCACACTCCGCACTTTATGCACTGGTCCTTATTGACCACAGGCCTCTCGGAGCGCCAGGATCCTGTATGATATTGCCGGGCGCTTCCCACCTCGGTGACGACCGCCCCGATCTCCAATTCCTGCCAGGTGATTTGTTCCATCGGTTTTGCCATGGTGCTACCCCTTGATCACAACCTCTTTGTAGGCGCGTTCCAAGGCCTTCATGTTTTTCGCGCCAAGCTTTGCCCCAAAACGCTCCAAGAGCGGTTCCTTGATATCCTCGATACTGATGATGCCCGTAGCCTTTATGAAAGCGCCGATCAGCGTGGTATTCACGATCACGCGCCCCAGCTCCTCGAAGGCTATTTTGTCCGCGTCCACCGTGGCAATCCTGATATCGGGATTCACGGATTCCGCGAACTCCTCGGGCGTCTTCTTCGTATTTATGATGAGGAAGCCGCCTTCCTTCATGCCTTCGGTCGGATCGAGGAGCGTGAGCAACCCCGGATCCAGGACGATCACCACATCGGGGTCGTACACCTTGGCCCTGATGTTGATCTTCTTGTCGTCGACGCGACAGAAGGCAACAACCGGCGCACCCCGGCGCTCCGGTCCGAAGCTCGGGAAAGCCTGTGCGCTTTGGCCCTTGTTGATCGCTGCAATGGCTATGAGTTCCGCTGAAGTGACCGCACCCTGACCGCCTCTCCCATGAAACCTGATTTCCTGCATACTCACTCCCATACTGAAAAAGAAACTGAATAGGGATTCATATCATCCTTATTCTCGCACTGTCAAGAAAAGAGGAATCATTATTGCATGAGGCAAAAATATCATTTTAATGCAATATATCAGTTCATTAGGTGTGTGTCCCCAGGAGATAGCCAGGGGTCTCCCCCGATTTTTCTCCCCGGGAAAGACGCGGGGCTTTCCTCCTGGTTCCCCCTGCCGCACCAGGGAGCTGAAAAGCAGGCATGCCAAAAGCCTCTCCCTGAAGGGAGACCCGGCATTCAACCGTGCATCTTTCAGCCGGGCGTACTTCTATTTCGAGCCTTCCCCCTGATCGCGCCTGGCGAGGATGAAGTCGTAGAACTTCATCATGAGCGGCAGGAACCTGCGCTTTTTGTTTCTGACGAGGTAGAAATCCCTCTTCGTGTTGAGCTCCCTGATGGGAAGGGACACGAGTCTCCTGCTCTTGACCTCTTCCCCGATCACATTCCTGGACAGCACGGCTACCCCGAGGTTCGCCTCCACTGCCCGCTTGATACCCTCGGAGGAGCTCAGCTCCATGGTGACCTTGCGCTCGATCCCATATCTCTTGAGGACGTACTCGATCAGGTCCCTCGTGCCGGAGCCCTTTTCCCGCAGTATGATGGGAACGGGCTCGGAGGTGAGCATCTTCATGGTGAGGTGTTCCCTGTTCGCCCAGTGGTGCTTGGGAGAGCACACGACGACCAGTTCGTCCTTCATGAAGAATTCCGACACAAGGTCCGGGTGCTTGGGGGGGTCCTGGATGAATGCAAAGTCCATCTCGCCGGCGATGCAATGTTCCAGGGCCTCCTGGCGGTTCTGTACCATGAGCGCGATCTCGGCCTTGGGATAGAGATCCTTGAACTCCCCGAGATGCCGGGGGAGCACGTAGATCCCCACCGTGCTGGAGGCACCCAGCACGAGCTTTCCCACGTCACCGGTGCTGAACTCGTTCATGACGGCGTTGACCTCTTCGATCAGGTTCAGGAGCTTCTCCGAGTACTCAAAAAAGACCTTCCCCGCATCTGTCAGGGTGATCTTCCGGTTGATGCGCTCAAAGAGGCGCACATGGAGGGCATCCTCCAGGTCTTTTATCTGGATGCTTACCGACGGTTGAGACAGGTGCATCTTTTTTGCGGTCTGGGTGATGCTCAGGGTTTTCGCAGCGATGTTGAATATATGTACTTGATGTATGTTCATGATTCTCCTACAGTTATTTACTTTTGTATAACGTTACCATAAGATAATTGTATTTGACATCACCTAAATAGCTCCTATATAAACGGCCACAGCCTATAGCATTTCTTTCAAGGGCTATAGACCTCCTTTTAGGCCCACTACCACCTCTATTGAGTGGGCCCTTTTTTTTTGCTAAAAGCATTCATAATGGAAGATGAACCCTTCAACACACCTTTTTCCAAGCTCAAAGGGGTGAGCGTGCCTTCGCCGAAGAAGGAACCGAAGCCTCTCCCTCAGGGCCAGGAGAGCCAGCAGACAGGCGCCAAAAGCCCGGAGGATGAGGCGTTCCTGTTCATCCAAGCCATGGATGGCGTAAGAAAGCTGCCGAACGACAGGGTGACACCCGAGCCCCTGGACCGGGCCGCCGTCGTGCATCAGGTGCGCGAGAGCCTGCGCAGGCAGGACCAGGATGTTCTCGATTCCCTCCAGGCACTCGTGAACGGGAAAACCCGCTTTGACATCACCACTACCGGCGAATACCTGGAAGGCCATGTGATCGACCTGGACCCGCGTGTTATAAGGAAACTGAGATCCGGCGAACTCACGGTTCAGGCCCACCTCGACCTTCACGGACATATCCGTGACGAGGCCAGGACCGTCCTGGCGAGCTTCATCCAGAACAGCCACGCCATGGACTTCCGGACCTTGCTCATCATCCACGGCAGGGGACTGAAATCCGACGTGGGCCCGGTGCTCAAGGAGAGCGTTGTAAAGTGGCTCACCACCGGGACACTGTCGCACCTGGTGCTCGCCTTCTGCTCCGCTCGCCCCTGCGACGGGGGAACCGGAGCCCTCTATGTCCTGCTCAAGAAGAGGCCCGCAAAATCGAAGTGGAAGAGACCTCTGTAAGCTTCGGTGCATCTGGCTCGGGGATACCGTTCCAAGGCGTTTTTTCTGAGTCTCGGGCATTTCAGCACGTGCTGCAGCTTCCTTGCTTCCTTCCCATGAAGCCTCTTCATTCCCATACCACGAGGGTTCAGGCAGGAACGCAGAGATCCTCCCATCACGCTGCTGCCAGGCGGCTCACCCTGATGAAGAGCTCGGTGGCGGCAATCCGCACATTGATGTTCTCGTTCACCCCGCGCCTGATGCCGCTGATGAGCCCTGCGATCTCTTCTATCTCCCTGGTGTCGGCAGACCGCAGCCTCGCCTCTCTGAGCTCGGCGTTCAAAAGGGAGTCCACCCCGAGCTGAAGTGCCATGATGTCCCTCAGGATCGACTCCACGATCACGAGTGCGTCAGAGAGCACCTCAGAGCCTTCGCTCTTGTCGAAGTACCGCCTGGCGAGGTCTGCCGGGTCTCCTCTTTTCAGGAGCTCCAGGATCTCCTGCCTCAGCTTGAGGGCCTGACCCGTTTCAAAGTATTCGGACGCGCCCCGGGAAAGCCCGGTTGTACCTTCGGTCCCTCCCCCGTCATCCGGCCTTTCCTCGTGTGCCTCCATGGGGCCGAACCTCATGACCTGGCAGCGGGAAACGAGAGTGGGAAGCAACAGTTTCGGCCTGTGGCTGATGAGCACGATGACCGTGTTCTGGGGAGGCTCCTCGAGGGTCTTGAGCAGGGCGTTGGCACCCTCCCGGTTGAGGGTCTCTGCCGGTTCGATGACCACGAACTTGATCCTCGACTCGAACGGCTTGTAACCGATCTCCGAGAGCATTCCCCTTACCTCATCCACCTTGATCCATCTCGAGTCCGGGGTCACCTCCACGAGATCCGGATGCACCCCCGAGATCACCTTGAGGCAGCTCCTGCACCGGTCACAGGGATCACCCGTACGCTCCAGGCAGTTGACGGCCTTGAAAAATTCCCTGGCAACCCGTGTCTTGCCCTGCCCGGTAACGCCTGCAAAGAGGAAGGCATGCGGGACCCTGGCTGAGGCGCTGTAAGCCTTGAGGAGCTCGACGACATGGGCATGGCCCTCGATATCTTTCCACATACCCGGCATTGTATCCCAAGAAGGGGATTTCACGCAAACCGTATGTGCCACCCGAGTACATGAGACTCTACCTGCGTGAGAGGCCATACCGCCTTGTGTCCGGGGACTTGAACGATCGCGTGCGCCAACCGGGCGAAACGGTAAAACAATCCGACAAACAACGGGGGGCAGTAGAGAAGACTCTGCACAGAGCAAACCGCACAAAGGCACAGCTTGACTTGGAGGGTGCTTTTCGGATAAAAGCCAATCTCTACAATCGGCACAAGGGGAGGACAGATGAGGAAATACCGCACGGAAAATCTGAGAGATGTGATCATCATGTCGCAATCTGGGGCTGGAAAGACCTCACTTGCCGAGGCAATGCTGTTCAATGCGAAGGCCACCACCAGGCTCGGGAAGGTGCTCGATGGGAATTCCGTCCTGGACTTCGAGCCCGAGGAGGTCAAGCGGCAGTCTTCCATCTTCAGCGCTCTGCACAACTATAAATGGAAAAACTCCGGCGTCATAATCCTGGATACCCCCGGCGACACCAACTTCACCTCCGAGGTGATCCTTGGCCTGAAATCCGCCGACAACGCGCTGTTCGTGATCGACGCCATCGATTCCATCAAGCCCTATTCGGAGAATCTCTGGAAGATGGCCACGGAAGAAGGCCTGACGCGGACGTGCTTCATCAGCAAGATGGACAGGGAGCGGGCAAATTTCGAGGCAGTTCTCGCGGACATCACCGAGATCTTCGAGATCAAGCCGTTGCCTCTCACGCTGCCCATCGGTGCCGAGGAGAGCTTCTCCGGGATCGTCGACGTGCTCAAGAAGAAGGCATACCTCTGCGAGAAAGACGGGTCCGGCACCTTTAAGGAAGCCCCTGTCCCCTCCGATATGCTCGATGCCCTCGAGGAAACCTACAGCAAGGTCATCGAGGACCTGGCCGAGGTGGACGACGCCCTCATGGAAAAGTATCTCGAGGGAACGGAACTGACGCCGGAAGAGCTCGAAAGCGCCCTGGCTTCAGGCCTTGCCAAGGGACTCTTCCTCCCCGTGTTCTGCGGCTCGGGACTCCTGAACGCGGGCGTGCAGCCCCTTATGGACTTCATCAGCGCTTCCTTTGTGAGTCCCGACAAGATAACGATCCCGGTGCTGACGAACAGCAAGGGAGAGACCAGAGAGCTCAAACCCACCGAGGAAGAGGTCTTCTGCGGGTATGTCTTCAAGACCATGAGCGACCCGTACACCGGCACCCTGAGCGTCATCAGGTGCCTCTCCGGTACCCTGAGCCCCGATTCGAACATATACAACGCCAAACACGAGGTCAAGGAGCGGGTCGGCTCCATCATCACGCTCGAGGGAAAGGCACAGAAACCCCTCGAAACGGTGGGTCCCGGCGACATCTTCGCCGTGGCCAAGCTCAAAGAGACCAAGACCAGCGACACGCTCCTGGGCGAGACCCTGAACTTCACGCTGCCGAGCCCGGCCTTCCCCGAGCCCATCATGAACATGGCCGTGTCTCCCAAGACCAAGGCCGACGTGGAGAAGATCATGCCGGCCTTCCAGAAGCTCATGGATGAAGACCCGGTCCTCAAGGTGCACCGCGACGAGCAGACGGGCGAGTTCATCCTCTCGGGCCTGGGCCAGCTCCACATCGAGATCGCGGTGGACCGCCTGAAGAGAAGGTTCGGCGTCGAGGTGGAACTGAAGACCCCGAAAGTCCCCTACAAGGAAACCATAACCGCCACTGCGGAGGTTCAAGGCAAGCACAAGAAGCAGACCGGCGGCCACGGACAGTTCGGCGACTGCTGGCTCAGGGTGGAGCCCCTCGAGCGCGGCCAGGGGTTCGAGTTCGTCAACGGCATCGTGGGGGGCGTCATCCCCAGGCAGTACATCCCGGCCGTGGAGAAGGGTGTGATCGAGTCGATGCAGAACGGCCCCCTGGCAGGAAACCCGGTGGTGGATATCAGGGTCACCGTGTACTTCGGCTCCTACCACGACGTGGACTCGTCGGAAATGGCCTTCAAGATCGCGGGCTCGCTCGCCTTCAAAAAGGCCATGGAGCAGTGCCGGCCGATTCTCCTGGAGCCCATCATGAACATCGCCGTCACCGTGCCGGAGGAGTGCATGGGGGATATCATGGGCGACCTCAACAGCAGGAGGGCCAAAATCGAAGGGATGACCGCCCGGGGCAAATACCAGGAGCTGAAGGCGCAGGTCCCGCTCGCCGAGGTGCTCACCTATGCACCCAACCTCACCTCCATCACCTCGGGACGGGGAACCTTCACCATGAACTTCTCGCACCTGGATCCGGTGCCCTTCAACCTGCAGGAAAAGATCGTAGAGGAGGCGAAGGTCGCACGAGATGGAAAATGACGGAACAGATGCCTCTTCTCGGAGCTTGTTCCAGAAAATCCAGTCAATGACAGTCTCCGAAAAGCTCGACCTTGCACGCAAGGCATCGAAGGAGGCACGCACGATCCTTTTGCGCGATTCGAACCGGCTCGTCCAGCTCGCGGTGCTGGCCTCCCCCAAGATCACCGAGAGCGAGATCCTCTCCATCGCCGGCAACAGGCAGATAAACGACGATGTCCTGCGGCAGATCGCCATGAACCGGGAGTGGCTGAGAAACTATCAGATCCGCCTCTCCCTGGTCAGCAATCCCAAGACCCCGCTGTCCATCGCCATGGCCCAGCTGTCCTACCTCAACCAGAGGGATCTTTCGGCGCTGTCCAAGAGCAAGGGCGTGGCCAGGCCCATCGCGACGGCGGCCCAGACAAGGCTCAAAGAGGTGAAAAAATGAAAAAGGCCGGCGTGCTCACCCTGAGCGACAAGGGTTCTGCAGGCGAGCGTCTGGATAAAAGCGGTCCCCTCATAGAGGACATGCTGAAGGACCTGGGCATATCCGTGGAGATCACCGAGATCATCCCCGATGATCTCGACCTCATCCAGAAGCGGCTCATCGCCTGGTGCGACGAGATGGATCTCGATCTGATCGTCACCACCGGGGGCACGGGGCTCTCGCCGCGGGATGTCACCCCGGATGCGACGCTGCCCATCATCGATAAGCGGGTCCCGGGGATGGAAGAGGTGATGCGGATGGTGAGCCTCCAGAAGACTCCCCATGCCATGATCTCCCGGGCGATCGTCGGCGTGAGGAAGCATACGCTGATCGTCAATCTCCCCGGCAGCCCCAAGGCGGTGAAGGAATGCCTGGAAAGCATTGCCCCGGCACTGCCTCACGCCCTGGACAAGCTCGGCGGCGACATGAGCGAGTGTGCTCCGAGCTCCTGAGGGCTCGCGTCACCTGCCCTTGTCAGGGGTGTCCGAAGATCTCCTCGAACTGGCCGATGTCCGGCAGATCCGACAGGGAGGTGAGCCCGAAGACCTCGAGAAATTTCTCGGTGGTGTGGTACATCATGGGCTTGCCTGACCTGATGTCGATGAGCTGGTGCTTGAGAAGCTGCTTGAGGCACGATCCCGAGTCCACGCCCCGGATGCCGTCGATAATCTGTTTCGAGCAGGGGCCCTTGTACGCGACAACCGCAATGACCTCGAGGGCGGCGGCCGACAGCCTTACGGGTTCATGGAGCTGCCTGAGGTACGCAGCATACTCCTCAAGGGTCACATAGAGATACCCCGACGATGCCCGCTCGATCCTGAAGCTCCTCGCAGAGCTCTCGTAGATACCGTTGAGCTCCTCCACGAGCTGCTCGATCTCTCCGGGTGTCGTCTCGGGCAGGACCTTGAGGATGTCCTTCACGGGCAATGACCCGCTGGCAGAAAAGACAAGCGCCTCTACGATCTCCCTCTTTCCCATCTTCACCGGCCTCGCTTCGAGGTTTTTCCATTCCCGGGGGGACCCATTACTCGCTCCCGGTCCTCTTGATAAGGTAGATGGCGGAAAACAGTCCCCTCTGGACGATCCTCGCCATGCTCAGCCGCGACATCTCCAGGGCTGCCATGAGGGTCCCGATGATCTCCATCCTGTCCCCCGAAAGGGCTGCATCTTGCAGCGCAATCCTCGAACGGCCGGCAAACAGGCCCTGGATCCTCGCCATGATCTCGTGGATGCTGAACCGCATGGGGGGGATATTCATCACGACCTGCTTTGTCCGCGCCCGGATCGTATCGATGGCCTGGAGGAGTGCGCCCATGGTTGTCGAGGAGACGCCGCGCTCCTCGAGGGCGGCACCCTTGGGGAACTTGTCCCGGAACAGCATGGGTCTTTCCGAGAGCTCGTGGGAGGCCTGCTTGATGGCCCGGTATGCCATGAGCATCTCTTTGAGCTCCTCCACGGGGTTGCGTTCTTCCCCGTCGGCGAGCGAGACATCCACGGGCAGCAGGATACGCGATTTCAGCCAGATGAGATACGAGGCCATGTCCAGGAACTCCCCTGCAAGCGCAATATCCAAAGACCGTATCTGCTCGATGTAGGCCAGGTACTGGTCGATGATGGGGCAGACCTCGAGGTCCTGGAGGGTGAACCGGTTCTTCTCGATGAGGTACAGCAGCAGGTCCAGCGGTCCCTCGAACATGGGCAGGCGCAGAACGAAGGAGCTTTCCAGGGCCAGTGCACCTTCGAGATATGCCATGGGTCCTCCTACCCCGCGAGCTTCATGGCAGCCCTCACCCGGGCCATGGTGAGATCGGACTCCCTGGTTGCCCGTTGAAACCCGGCATTCAGGATGTCATCCACCAGGGAGGTGTGTCCCCGGTAGTATGCGATCTTTTCCCAGACAGGACCGAACTCACGGACGAGGCTCTTGATGAGGATGCGCTTGCAGTCCACGCACCCGAGTCCTGCGCTCCTGCACCCGGCCTGTATCTCATCCCGGGTGGCTTCGTCGGTGAAGTACTCGTGAAACGGGTACAGGTTGCAGTCTTTCGGTTCGCCCGGGTCTTTCCTGGTCATGCGCTTCGGGTCCGTGAGCATCTGCATCACCTTCTTGGCGAGGCTCTCCTCGGTTTCGGCGATGAAGATGGCATTGCCGTAGGACTTGGACATCTTCCTTCCGTCCAGACCCGGGACCCGCGGCGTCTCCGTGAGTATCTCCTTGGGCTCGGTCAGGATGGCATCGCCATAAATGAAGTTGAACCTCCTCACGATCTCCCGGGTCAGCTCCAGGTGGGGAAGCTGGTCTTCGCCGATGGGAACCTTGTCGGCATGGTAGATCACGATGTCGGTAGCCATGAGCACGGGATATCCCAGAAACCCGTAGGTGCTCAAGTCCTTCTCCGTGAGCTCCTCCCTCATCTCCTTGTAGGTGGGATTTCTCTCGAGCCAGGAGGTGGGGGTGATCATGGACAGGAGAAGGAACAGCTCGGCGTGCGTCTTGATGTGGGACTGCCGGAAGATCACGGACTTTTCGGGATCGATGCCTACGCCCAGCCAGGTGATGACCATGTCCCGGGCGCTCTGCTCGATGATGGAGGGATCACGGTACTCGCTGGTGAGCGCGTGCCAGTCGGCGATGAAGTAGAAGCACTGGTAATCGTCCTGAAGATTCACCCAGTTCTTGAGGACCCCGAGGTAATGCCCGATGTGGAGGTCCCCCGTGGGCCTGATGCCGGATACGATGCGATTCTTCTCCATCATTTCTCCTTGTCTACCTTATGAGTAACTCGAGTAAATTCAAAATGAAAATGATTATCGGATAAACGACAATGTTCACAACCCCCGTAAATACGAGTGCGAGCAGGATGATAAATCCATATGGCTGAAGCCGTGAATAGGCGTAGGCCATGCGCAGAGGAAGCAACCCTTCGAGGATATGGCTGCCGTCGAGGGGATGGATGGGGATGAGGTTGAAGACCGCAAGCCCCACATTGATCATGACGAGAAAACGGGCCATATCTACCAGCGGATAGAAAATCGTTCCCGACAAAGCAGGCCCGAACAGCCTGATGAGAATCGCGGTCAGAACGGCGAGGACGAGGTTCGATGCCGGGCCTGCGAGAGAAACCCATACCATGTCAAATCGCGGTTTCTTGAAATAACGGGGGTCTACCGGCACAGGTTTTGCCCACCCTATCGCCATGCCCATGATCCCGGTCAAGAAAAGCACCAGGAGGCCGACCGGATCAATGTGTTTGACAGGGTTCATGGTGAGCCTGCCCGAATTCTTCGCCGTGGGGTCGCCGAACATATACGCGGCATACCCGTGGCACACCTCGTGGACCGTGATTGCGAGCAGGACCGGTACAATCATGAGGGCGATCTTGCTGATTATTTCATTCATCTGGCTCATTGCTCAGGCCTTATACCTCATGGGTAGCGGTGTGTCAAAAAGTTCGCTTCCGGATTGCCGTACACGGCAGCACCGTGCAGCTCGCGACCGCGCGACCTTCTTTAAAAAAGTCCGGCATTGAGCCCTGAGCGATTGCCCGCCATACAATCCCCCAGCTTTTCGGTCAGCCCTGACCGAGTTTATCCACGACATCCTCTCAGCCCCGGGACATGACGCCACCGCAGCCTTTGAACCTTTTCGCCCCTTGGCCATATGATCTTTGCCCGGGTCATGCTATTGAAAAGGCCCTGTGCGGCCACTATTACACTCATAGACCCGGAGCGCAGGAAGAACCCAACAAGGGATGAGAGGTCGCGGGAGAATAAAATGAAAAAGAAAACCGAATCGGATTTCCCGGGGAAGATCCTCATGGAAGTCGATGGACGTGATGAGAAAGCATCCGACAGCGAGCACAAGATGGCGGACGAGAAGAAGAAAAAAAGCCCGAAGGCAGGCAACATCTATACGGATACCATTGATGCCCTCATGAAGAAGAACCGGAAGAGGGTGGAGAGATATTACTGTGCGAACATGAAGTGCCCGGAGACGTTCTGGAGCGCGGACCTGGGCTATGAATGCCCGAAGTGCTCCTCGCTGGGGGTCATCAGCGAGTTCAAGGAAAACCGATCCTCAAAGGTTGCCCCGGGGGGGGCGGTCCTCGGATACCTTGACAGCATCGGTCGCATCGTCTGTTGCTCCTGTGCCGAACGTTTCGGCCTCGAAAACGACATCGAATATGTCATTTTCCGCTCCAGCGAACCGTACTGCCATGAATCATGCGAGGTCTGCAGGGCTGACCTGACCCTTACCTCCTGATGAGCCGGCAGCGCCGCTACTGCGGTGCAGCAGAAAAGGCCGGCGCAAGCCGCTCAGAGCATAGGTGCTTTTCCGGGGGCGTATTTTCCGGTATAGGGTAATGTCCATGACCCGGATACGCATCAACAGATATATTGCCGCAAGCGGCGCCATCTCCAGACGCCGCGCTGATGAGCTCATCCTGAGCGGTCGCGTGAGGATCAACGGGAAAAAGGCCGTACCCGGGAATATCGTGGATCCTGCGGCCGATGAGGTGTGCCTCGACAATAAAAAAGTAACGTCTCAGGAGGTGTTCTACCTGGCCCTTTACAAACCGCGGTTCGTCGTCACGACCATGAGCGATCCGCAGGGAAGGCCGTGTATCCTGGATCTGATCCCGAAGAGGTTTCAGGGTGTGTTCCCGGTAGGCAGGCTGGATTTTGACGCAGAAGGGCTCCTGCTCCTGACGAATGACGGCGATTTGGCGCATTCCATCCACCACCCCAGGTTCCACGTCCCGAAGGTCTATATGGTGAAGGTCACGCCACCGGCGGGCCTGGACGCCACCGGGCGGATGGAGCGCGGGATAATCCTTGATGGGGAAAGGACGCTCCCCGCGAAGGTCGAAACGATCCACTCCACTCCCGAAGGGTCCTTGCTCCGGATCACCCTCGTGCAGGGAGTCAAAAATCAGATCAAACGCATGGCCGAAGCAGTGGGGCTCAGGGTTGTCTCCCTCAAGAGGACCCGCGTCGGGCCGCTGACCCTGAAGGGAATGTCGCCCGGGCAGATACGCGAATTAAGCCCATCCGAGGTCGGGTCACTGCATAAGCTGCTAAAAAAACATTAAAAAAACCTTGACACGAGGCATCCTCCCTTTATAATCTTAATATTTAGTCCATCATTAGGAGGAGATAAATGAACAAGTCGGAACTTATTGAAGAACTCTCCATGCGCATGGCTCTGCACCCGAAGAAGGCCGAGGCCCTGGTGAATTCCATCCTGAATTCAATGATAGTCGCGATGAAGAACAAGCGGCGGGTTGAAATCAGGGGGTTCGGCAGCTTTGTCATGAGGGATTACCGGCCCTACATAGGGAGAAACCCCAAGAGCGGCGAGAAGATCCAGGTCAAGCCCAAGACGCTCCCCTTCTTCAAATCCGGAAAGGATATGAGAGACCGGGTGAACGGCAAACCGGAATAGAGATCACGAGAAACCCTGCCTCCATGTTTTTTCCCACCATGATAGCGTCTAGATATTGACGCATTCGATCAGATGATATATACTCTTCCCAGGGATATATGAGCAACCATTCGATCCTCATTGCAGACGACGAGATCCAGAACCGGGAATACCTCTCCGAGATACTCTCGGATGAGGGATACACCGTGGCGAGCGCGTCCAACGGCAGGGAGGCCATTGCCAAACTTTCGCAGGATCCGTTCCAGGTGGTCCTCACCGACCTTCAGATGCCGGAGCTCGATGGGCTCGGCGTCATCCAGTACCTCGTGGAGAACAAGCTCAACTGCATCGGCATCATCTATACGGGCTACGGATCCGTCAAGACAGCCGTCGATGCCATGAGGCTCGGCGCCTTCGACTACATTACCAAGCCCTTCAAGGCAGACGAGATAAAGGTGGTGGTGAAGAAAGCGCTCGACCACCTCGCGCTCCAGGAAGAGAACACCTACCTCAAGCAGCAGCTCAAGGCGAAATACAAGTTCGAGAACATCGTGGGCACCTCCGAGAAGATGCAGAAGGTCTTCCGCCTCATCGACAAGGTTGCGGGCACGGACTCCACGGTCCTGATCTTCGGTGAGTCGGGGACCGGCAAGGAGCTCGTCGCCCGGGCACTCCACTATAATTCCCTGAGGGCGGCCAACCCCTTCGTCCCGGTGAACTGCGGGGCCATCCCTGAGGAACTGCTGGAAAGCGAGCTCTTCGGTCATGAGAAGGGTGCCTTCACCGGCGCCTTCAGGACCAGGATCGGCAGATTCGAGCTTGCCAGCGGCGGCAGCATCTTCCTGGACGAGATCTCGGAGATGAGCCCGAACCTCCAGGTCAAGCTCCTGCGCGTCATCCAGGAGAGAGAATTCGAACGAGTCGGCGGGGTCAAATCCATCAGAGCCGATGTGCGTATCATCGCGGCAACGAACAGGGTCCTCGAAGAAGAAGTGTCCGAGGGGAGATTCCGGGAGGATCTCTACTACCGGCTCAATGTCATCCCCCTTCACCTTCCCCCGCTTCGCGAGAGGGTTGAAGACATACCGCTCCTCATCAAACACTTCCTCGGAAAGTACCCGAAGAACAAGTCTTCCAAGGGCATGGAATTCAGCAAGAAGGCCTTGTCTTCCCTCATGCAGTACCGGTGGCCGGGAAACGTCAGGGAACTGGAGAACCTCGTGGAACGGATGGTCGTGCTGAGCGACTCCCCGATGATCGATGCAGGAGACCTGCCCGACCGGGTTATGGCCGGTGCAGCAGCAGGATCCCAGCTCGTTCCGCAGATAGACCTGCCCGAGACAGGGATAGATCTCTCCACGGCGGTGAATGATTTTGAAAAGAACATCATTATCCTGGCGCTGAACAAGAGCAACTGGGTCAAAAACCGGGCAGCCAAGCTCCTCCACGTGAACAGGACCACCCTGGTGGAGAAGATCAAGAAGCAGAAGCTCCAGAAACCCTCCGAATTCAACGTTTCTTAGGCTGACGGCCGGCAGAAGAACCGCTCCGGCCGTGTAGAAAACTCGCCTCTCCTGTTCCGGCAACAAAACCTCTTGAGGGCGTGAAACAAGGGGGTCACGTCCGCCCTTCTTTTTGCAACGTGGCATGGAAGTTGTATTTCTTCCTGCGGTGAAGAACAGGAGGAGCCTTACAGCTTATGAAAAAGGGTAATTCCGTATACGCCGCAGCGTTCTGGTGTACCGTGGTTCTTATCCTTGCGGATCCAGTCTGGGCCGGGAGCGTGCACATAGGTGGGTCGAATGCGGCCACGCGAATCATCATCGACCTGAAGGTACCCGTATCCCCCGAGGTGTCCCGGGAAAACCGGACCCTGATCGTCAATTTTCCAGACACTGTTGCAGATCCGCAGACGCTTTCCAACCAGTTCATGATAGAGAATCTGGCCTTTGACGGGATGCGGGCCACGATCACCATCAAGGAACCGTTCACCTATCAGGTGGTGTCTCAAGGGCAACCTCCCCGTTTCATCCTGAATCTCTCTGCGGGAAAGGAGGAGCCTGTCACGTGCCCCATCAAACGCATCGACGCAGTCCCGAGCAAAGGCATGATGAGGGTCTCCCTGTACCTTGGAAAGGAGGGTCCTCCAAAGGTTCGAACCTCCAGACACGGAAAAGTCTTTCTCCAGTTTCCCCGTGACATCTCCTGCGGGGAGGTCCAGCGGCTCCTCTCTGCCATACCGCAGCTCCGGTATGAAGGAACCCTGAAGATGCAGGAGGGGTATGCGCTCTGCCTCTCCGTGTCGGACAAGCACACGCTGGTCGGTGTCAGGATTGAAGATCATCATACCAGGATCATCCTCGAGATAGGCACCTCCGGCGGCGTCTCCCCCGGTTCGCGCCTTGCCATGGCACGCAGTTTCTCCGAGTCGGGCAATGTCGCGGGGGTCATATCCACCCTGGAGCCATCAACGAAAACCTTGAATGTGCAGGAGAAGATACTCCTGGCAAGGGCATACTGGTCGAAATCCTATCCCTACAGGATGGGGAACGACTCGGCCAAGGCCGTCTCCCTGATGAACGAGGCGCTCAGATCGATGGCCCCGGGCATAGAGAGGGAACGCCTCATGCTCGAGTACTGCTCCATGCTCATAAAATCAGACCGTGCTCCCCAAGCGCTTGAGTACATCATGTTCCTCAAGGACTCCGCATGGGGTGACATCGCGGCGGAGGCAGTTCTCAGAGAAATCGACATCCTCAACCGCAAGAGGGCATTTCAGGATGCCTACGTTGCAAACAGACGCATGCTGCGCGACTTCAGGCAGGAAACCATCCCGGCAAGGCTCCATGCGTTCGCCCTGTCTATCCAGGGCGATACCTACCTGGGGCTCTCCGATTATCCCAAGGCGCTCAGTTTCTATAAACAAGCCCTGTCAGCCGATGCTGCGCTCATACGGAGCGACCCGGGCCTGCCGGCGCGCATGGCCGATGCGGCATATAATATGAACGACTATGCCCTGGCCAAGGGCTACATCATGCAGGCCGTAAACCTGGGTGACCAGGCACACAGACAGAGATACCTTCTCATGCTGGGAGACTGTCTGTATCAGCTCGGCGAAAAGGACAGGGCCATCGTGATCTTTTCCCAGGTGGAGAATATCGCCCGGAAAAGCGACAGCGGGGTCATTGCTCAACTGAAGGCGGCCAGGATCATGCTCGAGAAAGATACGGATGAACGGGGCAGGGTTTCTGACAAGACCTTCAACAAGGTCATGGATATCTATGCGTCTCTGACATCGATGGAAGATACCAACGACCCGTCCCTTGCCTCGCTGGTGAAGGTCCGGATCGCTCAGGCCTATGCAAAACATGGAGATTGGGACCGGTCGCTTGATGCCTACCGGCAGGTCTGGCTGGAGACAAAAAAGACGGACCCGATCCACCACTATGCCCAGGCAGAGGCAGCCAAAAGCATCTCGCAGCGTATCCGTCTCCTCTTCCATGATTCACGGTACGAGCAGATCCATGCGCTGTATGCGCGCTACCAGGATAGCTTCATGAAAGAATTCTCCGACCCCGAGATCCTCTTCATCATCGGGTTCTCCCTGGACCGGACCGGGCATAAGGACATGGCCCGATCAGTCCTCGCCTCCTCGGTCAAGGGGGATTCGCCCACCCGTGATCAGGCTCTCTCCCTGCTCTTTGCAATCGATGAAAAGATGGGCAACCACCAGGAGGCCCTCACGTGGAACACCCTCTACCTGAACGCGTACCCACAGGGCAAGGATGCCCCCGTCATGAGGGGAAAACGGGGCGAGGTCCTGTACCTCCTGGGTAATCTCAGGGAGGCGATGCCATACCTCGAGACCTCTGCGAACAAGGGGGGGCAACCCGCGCTCACCTCGCTTTCCTACCTCTGCGATGCCTACCGCAGGCTCTCGATGCCGGAAAAAGAGACACAGACTCTCGAAAAGATCATCTCCTATCACGGGACCCTCACCTCCCCCGTGATCGAGGAGGCTCTCTACCTCCGGGCATCCCAGCTGAAACGCTCCGGAGAGTTCGAGAGGGCCGGGACGCTCTACCAGGACATGCTCACCACCTACCCCCGGTCCAAACGCACACACTGGGCCATGTATCACCTTGCACAGGTTCAATCCGAGCTTGGTGATTTCATAAAGGCCAAGGGGCTGCTCACGAATGTCACCAGACTCAGCAGTGACCCGATCCTGCTCGCTGCAGCGAGAACGGCTGCGGATGACATGGACCTTCGGTCTGACATGGAAGCGTACGGCTTCCTGAAGAAACGCTCCAGGGAGAAATGAGCTCGATGGGAATCGCCATACTGGACCAGGACAAGGCAACGGTGAACATCCTCGCCGAGCTCATTGCAGACATGGGTGAGACGCCGTCCCCGTTTATCGACAAGGATAAATTCCTCGAGGCCATCAACCCCAGGAGCCACTCCATCGCCATCATCTGCGACGATTTCGTCGATGTGATCGAAGGAACCAAGCAGGTCTACGACGCGATCGAGATCGTGGGCATAGGGACTGCGGATGGAGCGGAAAGCCTGAAGGCTGGGGCTGCCCACTATTTGAAGAAGCCCTTCCGTGCCGAGGAGATCCGGCGCGTGCTGGAAGTCCTGCTGAGCTCCAGACAGCGCAAGGGCGCGAAGGACAACGGATCCTTCGTCGTGGCCGACCCTGCCATGGGCCGCATCGTGGAGATCATCCGGAAGGTCGCACCAACCCAGGCCCCGGTCCTCATCCAGGGAGAGTCGGGTACCGGCAAGGAGGTCATTGCGAGGAATATCCACGCCCTGAGCAAGCGAAGAGGGGGATCCTACATCGGGATAAACCTCGCCGCCATCCCGGAAACCCTTCTTGAGAGCGAGCTCTTCGGGTACGAGAAAGGCGCCTTCACAGGGGCATATGCCAACAGGATAGGCAGGTTCGAGCAGGCCGACAACGGGACCATCCTCCTGGACGAGGTCACCGAGATCAGCCAGGGCCTCCAGGCAAAACTGCTCCGGGTCCTGCAGGAGAGGCAGATAGACCGGGTGGGCGGCAAATCGCCCATCAAGGTGGACTTCCGCGTGATCTCCACCACGAATCGCGACATCGAGGAGGAGGTGAGAAGCGGTCGGTTCCGGCAGGACCTCTATTTCCGTCTGAACGTGATCCCCATCAAGGTCCCTCCCCTGAGATCGCGCAGGGACGACATCCTCCCTATGGCCCTCCACTTCATCAAAAAGATCGCCCTGCGGGAGGACATCCAGGAAAAGACGCTCACCCGGGAGGCAAAAGATGCCCTCCTGAACTATCCGTGGCCGGGCAACGTCCGGGAGCTGGAGAACGTGATCGAGCGTTCCATGATCCTCTCCGAAGGGAATGCGATCTCTGTGGAGCACATCGACCAGGCTCCGGATTCCCCCATGACGGTCCGGACGGCCTCCTCCGTGGGCTCCACGATCCACGACATGGAGAAGAGCCTCATCCTCCAGACCCTGAACAGCGTCGACAACAACCGGACCAGGGCAGCCTCCCTCCTGGGCATCAGCATCCGGACCCTGAGGAACAAGCTCAACGAGTACACGGGCAATGGTCAATTTTCTGACGGTGATGGGGCATATCCCGCGAGTGAAACCACGGCTGAACCCATGGAAACATGAGGCAGGGCCCCATTGGTATGACTATTGCTTCTTCAGGGCAAGGAGGATGAAAATGGGTTCAATATTCGGAAAGGTCATCCCGGAAGTCACCACCCACATGAATTACCGGTCCTTCCGCCAGGAGATCATCTCCAGCAACCTTGCCAATGTCGACACCCCCGGCTACAAGGCCAAGGAGGCGGTTTTCGAACAGGAGCTGGATTCCAGGCTGGGCATGAAGACGACAGACGAGAAACACCTGAAGAAGACCGAGATGGAGAGCAGGTTTCCCGTCACGGAAGACCCCTTCTCCCGGATCGGGAACGACACCAACACGGTGGACATCGATCGGGAGATGATGAAGCTCAACCAGAACCAGATCCTCTTCGACGCCTCGGCCCAGATCATCCAGAGCAAGCTCCAGGAGCTCAAAGACGTCATAGGAGGCATCCGCTAATGGACCTTTTCACCGCCATGGACATCAGTGCGAGCGGGCTGAGAGCTCAGCGCACACGGATGAACATCATCTCTTCCAACATCGCCAATGCCCAGACCACCCGGACGAGCGAGGGTGGTCCCTACAAACGCAGAGACGTGATCCTGAAGGAGAACTCCTTCGAGGGACAACTCGCGAGCGTCGATGTGGAACGCATCGTGACAGACCCCACACCGGGCAAGCAGATCTATGACCCGGGCAACCCGGATGCCGACGAGAAAGGCTACCTCACCATGCCCAACGTCAACATGATGGAAGAGATGGTAAACATGATCAGCTCTACCAGGGCATTTGAGGCAAACACCATCGCCGTCAAGTCCCAGAAGGACATGGCGCTCAAGGCGCTGTCGATCGGGAGGTAGTGATGCGTATAGATGACCTCGGCTTTACCCTCACCGGACCATTCTCCCCCAAGGGACAGGAGAAAGGAAAGGGCCTGGACTTCGTGGATTCGCTGAAGGAGGCGTTGAACGAGACGAACGCTACGGTCAAGGACTCCGAACAGGCAGCGCTCGATCTCTCCATGGGCAAGTCCGCGAACATCCATGAGGCGATGATCGCAATGCAGAAGGCCGACATCACGCTGCGCATGATCGTGACCATGACCAACAAGATCATTGACGGTTATAAAGAACTCAACACGCTGAGATAACTTATGACGAATACGCTGAAGCAACTCTCGTCCAAAGTAGCCGGCATGAGCATGAGCCAGAAGTTCGGCATCCTTGCCGTGGCCGGTCTGGTGGCGGCCGTGGTGTTTGTGAGCCTCATGTGGGCGCTGGCCCCGAAGTACCAGTACCTCTTCACGGACCTGAAGGATTCGGATGCCTCGCTCATCATTCAGAACCTCAAGGACAACCGCATCCCCTACAAGCTCACCAAGGGGGGGACGGCCATCATGATCCCCGAGAAGAACGTCTACGAGACCCGGTTGAGCCTGGCTGCCCAGGGCCTCCCCAAGGGAGGGGTCGACAAGGGATTCGCGCTCTTCGACGAGACGGGTTTTTCCACCTCCGAGTTCGTCCAGAAGATCAACTACCAGCGGGCGCTGCAGAATGAGCTGGCGAACACCATCATGTCGCTCGATGAAGTCGAATTTGCCAGGGTCCACATCGTCATGCCCGAAGAGAGCATCTTCATCGAGGATGAGAAGCCGGCCAAGGCCTCCATCGTCATCAAGACCAAACCCGGCATGCAGATGAACCAGTCCAAGGTCCAGGGTGTCGTGTACCTGGTGGAAAAGAGTGTGCGGGGGCTGGATTCCGAGAACATCAGCATCGTGGACATCAAGGGCCGGGTCCTCTACGCAGGAAAGAAGGGGACGGACTCGGCGGCGCTGGCGAACAACCAGCTCGAATTCAAGCATTCCATAGAGACCATGCTCGAAGAGAGGGCTCAGGACCTCCTGGGGAGGATCGTGGGACCGCAGGCAGCCGTGGTCAAGGTGAGCGCGGATGTGAACATGGACATGGTCAAGCGGGTCGAGGACACCTACGACCCCGAGATCCACGTCGTGCGCAGTGAAGAGGTCAAGAACTCGGGGGCAGGCGCAGACAAGAACCCCCTGGGCATCGCAGGCACCCAGTCGAACCTTCCCACCGGGAAAGGGGGGGCGGATGCCGTGCCCGCCGTCGGTTCCCAGTCGAACTCCGCCATTGTCCGGAACTATGAGATCGCCCGGAACCAGACCGAGAGCATCCTCTCCCCCGGCAACATCAAGCGGCTCACCGTTTCCGTGGTCGTGGACGGAACGTACAAGAAGGATGCGTCCGGGAACAGGATCTTTGTCCCGAGGCAGGCCGGCGAGCTCAAGGAAATCGAGAACGCGGTCAAGCAGTCGGTTGGTTTCAGCGCAGACCGGGAGGACACCATGGCCATCTCCTGCATGCCCTTCGCCCAGGAAGACACGGACCTCACCTCGGTGTCGGATAAGCAGCAGACGAGAGACTTCCTGACCTCTCTCCTGAAGCCCGTCGTGTTCCTCCTCATCGTGATCCTGGTGGTGCTCTTCGTCATCAGGCCCTTGATGAAGTGGATCACCACACGGTCGGCCAAGGTGGCGGATCGGGGGTACGGCGGCGATATGTCCATCACCATGGAGGAACGCGCGCAGATCGAGGCCGAAGAGAGGCCCCAGATCGAGGCGAGCGCCAAGAGTGACGAGATGAAGCGGGCTGTCCAGGGCAAGAGGAAGGCCATAGAGAACATCACGAAGAATGACATGAACACCGCCACGGCGGTGGTGAAATCCTGGCTTCAGGAGAACGTATGATGGCGAAGCTCAAAAAGATCGACGGCCCCCAGAAGGCCGCCATCTTCCTCATGGCCATGGGGGACGAGTTCTCCAAGGCCATTTTCAAGGGTCTGGCAGACCAGGAGATCAGACTGCTCGGCAAGCGCATGGCGGCCCTCGAAGATGTGACCATCTCCGTAGACACCGTTCAGACCATCATGGACGAGTTCCACCAGCTGAGCTCGGAGGTAAGCGGCGTCACGGGCAAGGGGATCGATTACCTTCGTGGTGCCCTGGTATCCGCCATCGGGCAGGACAAGGCAAAACCCATCCTCGATTCCATCTCCCAGGCCATGGACACTGCGGCCTTTTCCTCCTTGCGGGGCATCGACTCCTCGCTGCTCGTGGAATACCTCAAGGGAGAGCATCCCCAGACCATTGCGCTCGTGCTCGCTCACCTGGACCACCTGAAGGTTGCCCAGATCATCAAAGAGATGCCGGAGAAGCTCCAGTCCGAGATCATCTTCAGGATCGCGAATCTCGGGATGGTACCCTCCGGGATCATCGAGGACGTGGACGATGTGCTCAAGCAGGAGATCGAGGCCATGGGAAGCGTGGAAAGCAAGAAACTCGGCGGCATCGAGACCGTGGCCGAGATCATGAACCAGCTCGATCACAACACCGAGAACATGATATTCGCCTCCCTGGAGGAGATGGATGCCGACCTGGCCGAGAGCATCCGCCAGAAGATGTTCGTGTTCGAGGACCTCATCAACATCGACAACAGAGGCATCCAGACCATCCTGAAGGAGATCACGAACGAAGATCTGTCGCTGGCGCTCAAGACCGCGAGCGAGGGCCTCAAGGGCCA
Organism: Deltaproteobacteria bacterium; assembly: GCA_021372395.1. Taxonomy (GTDB): domain Bacteria; phylum Desulfobacterota; class Desulfomonilia; order UBA1062; family UBA1062; genus MWEI01. Next base: position 6,470 of record JAJFUP010000045.1, on the reverse strand, counting down.
GATCCTCAAGAACATGTCGTCTCGGGCCTCCGAGATGCTCCTGGAAGACATGGAGGCCATGGGCCCGGTGAAACTTTCCGACGTGGAAAGCGCCCAGCAGAACATCGTCCGCGTGGCCAGGAAGCTCGAGGCTGCCGGGAAGATCGTCATCGGCGGAAAGGGCGGAGAGGATGTCCTCATCTAGAATCATCCGCGGCGGCGACCAGCAGGAATGCACCATCACCCCCTACTGCGCCAAGGACATGGGGAACCGTGTCAGGCACGCAGATCTCAAGGATGCAAAGGATCAGGCAGCAGCGATCCTGGGAAAGGCCAAGGCCGAGAAGGAAGCCATCGAGATGGAGGCTTACCGGAAAGGACTGGAACAGGGTCAGGCTCAGGGCCAGATGATGGCTGTCAAAAAGATGGAACCCCTGCTCGACACCCTGGCAAAGGGCATCGAAGACCTCAAGAAGATGCGGCATCTCATCATAGAGAAGCACCAGGACCAGATCATCGAGATCCTCCTGCTCGTGGCGGAAAAGGTCATCCATCGCCAGATCCAGCTCAGTCCGGAAATCGTCCTGGATACCGTCAAGTCTTCCTGCAGCCATCTCATGGAGACCGACGAGATCCGCCTGAGGCTTCACCCATCGGACTTCGAGCACATCCGCGATATCGAGCGCATCCTGACGAAACACCTGAGCGGAAACAGGAACATCCACTTCATCGAGGATTCCTCGCTGGATCGTGGCGGCATCGTCGTCGAAACCGAGTTTGGTGAGATCGATGCGAGCATACGGTCCCAGATAGAGCTCATGAAAGAGACGCTGCTGGAAAAATGACCGACTTCAAGCGACATATCCTGGCATTGCAGGAACTGGAGCCCATTCAGGTCCGCGGCAAGGTCACCAACATCGTGGGCCTGGTGGTGGAAGGTCACGGACCTGGAAGCGCCATGGGCGGGATGTGCGAGATCTACTCCAAGGCAAAAAAAGATTCCATCATGGCAGAGGTTGTCGGATTCCGGGACAAGCGAGTCCTGCTGATGCCCCTGGGAGACCTTGCCGGGATAGGCCCCGGCAGCATGATCGTCGCACGGAAGTCGCAGCCCCTGGTCAAGGTCGGCAGATCGCTGCTCGGCAGGGTCATCGACGGCATGGGCTCTCCTCTGGATGGGAAGGGCCCGCTGATCCTCGACCACGAGATGCCCCTGTACGGCAACCCCTACAACCCCTTGAAGAAGAAACGCATCCGTGAGCCGCTCGACCTCGGCATCAAGGCCATCAACGGCTTCCTGACCGTGGGCAAGGGACAGAGGATGGCCATCATGGCCGGTTCGGGGGTGGGCAAAAGCGTACTCCTCGGCATGATCGCCCGCAACACCAAGGCGGATGTGAACGTCATCGCGCTCATCGGTGAGAGGGGCAGAGAGGTCAAGGAGTTCCTGGAAAGGGACCTGGGGGAAGAGGGGCTCAAGCGATCGGTGGTCGTGGCTGCCATCTCGGACCAGCCGTCCCTCATACGCATCCGCGGGGCCTACCTCGCCACCACCATTGCAGAGTTCTTCCGGGACCAGGGCCTGAATGTGCTCCTCATGATGGACTCGGTGACGCGGTATGCCATGTCCATGCGCGAGATCGGGCTGGCCGTCGGGGAGCCCCCCACCACCAAGGGGTACACGCCTTCCTGCTTCGCGAAGATGCCCAAACTCCTCGAAAGGGCGGGGAACACCTCGTCCGCAGGGAGCATCACCGGACTGTACACGGTGCTCGTCGAGGGAGACGACCTCACCGAGCCCGTATCCGATACCGTCCGCTCCATCGTGGATGGGCATATCGTGCTCTCCAGGGATCTGGCGGCGCGGGGCCACTACCCGGCCATCGATATCCTGAGGAGCGTGAGCAGGGTCATGACCGATATAGTTCCGGACAGGCACCTGGAGGCCTCCCGGAAGATCCAGGCCATGTGCGCAGTCTACGAGGAGGCCCGGGACCTCATCAATATCGGGGCGTATGTGGCAGGGAACAACCCCGAGATCGACACCGCGATCCGTCACAGCGATGCCATCAACAGCTTCCTGAAGCAGGCGGTCAATGAAAAGGCCACGATCGAGGAGACGGTCCTGAAGATGTGCGCCGTGGTGGGCGATCATGGCGCAGGAGGTTCATAATGGCCTTCAAATACCGGTACGAGACACTGCTGAACGTGAGGAGGATCAGGGAGAACATCGCCCAGCAGGCATTCTCCCAGGCTCAGAGGAACCACCTCAGCCTCCTGGCCAGGAGAGGACAGCTCGAGTCCAGAAGCACCGACCTGGGGCATGATCTCATGAACCGGATGAAGAGAGGAATAAACTCGTCCGAGGTCAGGGGATATTACGAATACCTCTCTCACCTGAAAGAAAGCCTGGAAAAGATCGAGAAGAACATCAGGATCTCCCAGCAGCACGTAACGCTGAAGAGGGAAAAGCTCCTGGAGGCAAAAAGGGCACATCAGGCTGTGGAAAGGCTCAAAGAGATCCACCGCGAACGGTTCGACGCCCTCGAGAGGAAGGCGGAGATGAATTTCATCGATGAGATCGCAATAATGAGGCATGGGGGTACGAGATGAAGGCGAAGATCCTGCTGGGTATAGTACTGATGAATATCATGTGCGTGGGCATCTACCTTGTCATAAAACCCTCCCCTGTGGAGGCCGGAAACAGCACGGCGGCCACCTCGGTGCAGCAGCAGGAGATCCTGACACCTGGCGAACAGATGGAGGTGATCAGGCAGCGGGAGGAGCGGGTGAAGGCCCGCGAGATGGAGCTCAAGGAGCTGGAAAAACAGGTCGGCGAGAAGATCAAGCAGCTAGAAACCCTCGAGGCGGCCGTGAGGACCGACCTCCAGTCCTACAAGCTCGTGAGCGGCGAGCGGGTCAAGCACCTGGTGAAGATCTATTCTTCCATGAAGCCCAAGGCAGCGGCAACGCTGATGAACAATTGCGATTTCGATGTGGCTGTCGAGGTCTTCCTCAACATGAAGGGAGACATCGCAGGGAGCATCCTGGCCTATATGGAGCCGCAGAAGGCGGCCTCCATCACCCAGAGGCTCATGACCTTCCGCGTGGGGTTGGGGAGCACGGCCGCACCCGAGACTGCCGCGGCGGTGCAGTGACAGCCCTCTCCTGACGCGGGGACCCGAGGATGCACGGGTCGGCTAGAGCAGCCTCGTGAGGTCGCCGAAGGGGGAGTCGGCATCGAAGTCGGGGTTATAGGAGCCGCTCGCATTCATCTCCTGGGCAAAAATCGTGGTGAATCCCAGGTCGAGTGCCCGCTCGAGAACGACCTGATACTCGTCCCTGGTGAGACCGCGCATCATCTCCGGTGATTCACCCTGATAGAACCTCGGGTTGTACTGGGACATGAGGCTGAACGGGATGTCGAGAGAGAGCCCGGCGAGGAACTCGAGCACGGAGAAGGGGTTGGAGAGCATCCCGGGCAGCAGGAGGTGTCTGACAATGAGGCCGCCAACCGCCCTGCCCTCGCGATCCAGTTCCAGGGGCCCCACCGTTTCCCACAGGAAGGAGATCGCCTCCCTGGCCTGGTCCCAGTAGTCCGGCACCCGGCTCAAACTCCTGCCTGCATGGTTGTCGCCGTACTTGAGGTCCATGAGATAGATGCGGGCGTACCTGCCCCAGAGCTCGAGACATTCCCGCGTTTCATAGCCGCCGGAGTTGACGACGATGGGGAGGTTCAGCCCCAGACGGAAGGCTGACTCGAGGGTGTCGAGGATCTGGGGCGTATAGTGGGTGGGGCTCACCAGATTGATGTTGGAACACCCTGCATCCTGCAGGCGCATCATGAAGTCGGCAAGCTCGGGGGCGGCGATCGTTCTTCCCTGACAGAGGTGGCTTATCTGGCTGTTCTGGCAATAGGAGCACCGAAGAGGGCAGCCGCAGAAGAATATGGCTCCCGATCCGGCGCCTTCGACCAGCGGAGGCTCTTCGCCCCGGTGTATGACGATTGCCCCCACCCGGATCTCATCCCCGACCCCGCAGGCGCCCTTGGCTCTCGACCGGTCGACGCCGCACCTTCTCGGGCACAGGGTGCACGGGTTCATGTCCTGTGCTTCAAGAGATCCAGGAGCACCTTGCCCTTCTTATCCCGGGGGATCGCGCTCACGAATTCCACCTTCCTGGGGGTCTTGTACGAGGTAAGCTGCTTGCGGGCAGACTTCTTGACGTCGTCCTCGGTGATGGACGGATCATCACAGACCACATAAGCCTTGATGATGGCCCCCCTCATGGGGTCGGGCTCGCCGACGATGGCCGAATCACGTATCCCGGGCAATGAATTCAGCACATTGACCACCTCGCGGGAGTACACGTTGAACCCGGAGGTGATCACCATGTCCTTCTTGTACCCGGTGATATAGAGGTAGCCGTCCTTGTCCACGTGTCCGAGGTCACCGGTGTAGAGCCACCCGTCTCTGATGATCTCGGCGGTCTCCTTGGGTCGATTGTAGTAGCCCTTCATGATGTTCGGCCCCTTGAACAGGAGCTCCCCGGTCTCCAGCGGCTCGACTGTCCGCCCCGCATCGTCCACCACCCTGGCCTCGACGCCGGGCACCGGCAGCCCGATGGAGGCGGGCCTGTTTTCCACATGCCGGTTGTTGACCGAACACACGGGGGACGCCTCGGTGATGCCGTACCCCTGGCAGAGCTCAGTGTGGAAGCGGTCCTTGAACGCCTGGAAAACCTCCATGGAGAGGGCGGAGCCGCCTGCAATCAGAGACCGCATGTGCTTGTAATCGATGTCCGAGAGATCCGGGTGGAAGACCATTCCATAGAAGAGCGTGGGCACCGCGCATATCGCGGTTACGCCACCCTCGCTGAGGGCGTAGTGCAGCTCCTTGAAATCGAGCTTCTTCATGAGGTAAGCGGTGCCGCCGTACCGGATCATGGAGAGCAGGTTGGTGCTGATGCTGAAGGAATGGAAGCAGGGGATCAGCGTCAGCGTGGTGTCGGTGTCATCGGCATCCATGCACAGCCGCAAAAGGTCCGACTGGTGATCGAGATTCCCCTGGGTGAGCATGGCACCCATGGGGTAGCCGGTGAGACCCGACGAGTAGATCATGGCTGCGACGTCGTCCGGTCCCCTCTCCTCCACGATGCCGCTGCCGCCAGCCTGTACCCACCCGGAGAAGTTCCCCTCCTCGCCCGTGGTGATGACGATGTCCTGGGGGCACTCCTGCTCTATGGCTTCGTAGAGCCCGACGTTTTCGTGGCCTATGATGAGGGCCTTGGAGTCGGAGTCGGTCAGGATGTGCTTCAGTTCCCGTGAGGTGTAGGCGGGATTCACGAGCGTGGCGACCCCGCCGATCCCGACGATCGCCAAAAAGGAGATGACGAACTCAGGGACATTCGGCAGCACGATGGTCACATGGTCGTCCCTGCGGATGCCGGCCTTCCGGAGAGCCGTCCCCAGCGAGTCGGTGAGCCTGTAGAGCTCGGCGTAGGTCGTCCCCTTGCCCCGAAACCTGAGGCCGACCTTGTCGGGCCGCACCCGGGCGTGTGTTGCAAGCCATGTATAGAGATTCATAAAACCCCCGTAAACCCGGGCCTCCTGGAGACCTCGGTCATGTCATCTTCACGATGATGTCGCTGATGATGTTCGCCGCTTCGTCTCCCCGGTCGGCGGCGTTGCTCAGGTGCCGGTAGATCTCCCGCATCTTGAGCATGTATACCGGATCGCTGCCCTCGAACAGGTGCCCCAGAGACCTCCGGTATTCCTTTTCCATCCTGTTTTCACAGGCCTTCGCCTCCCGCGCGTGCTCCATGGCGACATTCGGGTAGTGACGAAGGTTTTTGAGCGCTGCTATCAATTCCTTGCATTCCTTCTTGAGGATCTCGGTCATGGCCAGGATGTGCCCGTCGGCATCCACCTTGTAGACCTGCATCTCGTACACCGTCGTGCAGGCATAGTCCATGACGTCGTCAATGGCCCTAGATAGCGAAAAGATGTCCTCCCTGTCAATGGGGGTAATAAAGGTATTGTTGAGCCTGTCTATGATGATCCTGCGCAGATCGTCGGCCTCCATCTCGATATCCTTGACCTTTTCTGCATTTTCTTTGGTGCTGCTCGAGACGAACGCGCACAGGGCATCGAGACCTTCCAGGGTCTTTCCCCCCTGGCCGTAGAGCAGCTCGAAGAAATCATCCTTGGGCTTTTTCTTTTTCCGCCACATGGTCGGGCACCTGTCGTCCTTATATCATACTATCATATATTTCCTCGGGCATTCGCACGAAAATATGTATGGGAAGGTCGGGTCCCTCTCTTCTGGCGTCTGAGGGAGGGGGCTTCTCGTGGATCCGCTGCCCAAAGGCCCGTCGGTGATCCCCTGGTCAGTCTGCGTCCGTGGCCTTGTCCAGGCAGAACCGGTAGCACTCGAAGTCTTCCCCGCTGTCTGCCTGGTGAAACCGGTTCGTCCTGCAGAACACTGCCAGCT
>JAJFUP010000041.1 GCA_021372395.1 Deltaproteobacteria bacterium | reverse complement strand
TTATCCTCTGGATGTAGAGCCGGGATCGTTCCCTGAGGACCTCCAGGTCGGTCTTGCGGGCAATGTACTCCAGGGTCATGAGCGCCGATGAAGGAAAGAGGGTGAGCGCATCGATGGCCCTCTGCCTTTCGGCGAGCATCCTTGCGTCGTCTAGGGCGATGTCCCGCAGCACCTCTACGGCAATGCTCTCTCTGTCAATCTCGCACATGAAAACCTCCTTTAAGAAATCCTCTCCATGAAGGCATCGAGACGCATCCTTATCCTGCCCGTCTCCACCAGGGGGCCGTACTCCCTCTCGAGCCGCATGCAGGGGATTCCCGCTGCTTCGAGGTCGCGCTCGAGCACGCCGTTCTCCGAGCCGTGAAGGTCGCAGAACCGCACGTTCTGCAGGATGACGCCGTCCACCGCCGTCCTGTTCGCGAGGTCCCTGATGTAGGAGCGCCGGTCCTTGTAGCCCCCGAGCATGCGGGGGCAGATGCTGTTGTTCAGGTAGTGGGATGCAAGGGCAGGGATCGGGTCCGCCTTTTCATCCACCAGGTTTGCATAGGTGCGCGACCCGAAGCACACGGTGTCTGCAACGACAATGGCACCGCCTTCCTCTATCAGACCGATGAAATCCACATCGTCGTTGGCGCTCCCGACGAGCATGAGGCGCTTCCTGTGGTCCGATACGGCCGGCGTCTTCTCGAGGCCTGCAATGATATCCTCGAGCATGGCTCCCCACTCTTCACGCGGCATGGCATGACCTGCAATGAGGATGGCCATGGCATCCGACCCCGTGATGGGCACCTCGCTGCGCTCCCTGAGCTCGTCGAGCTTTTTCAGGAGAACTCTCCCCTGGTTGTAGACCTTGATCGAGTTCTTCAGGGCCTTGCCCGTGATCTTGACCCTGAAATGCTTCTCCAGGGTGGCGATCATATCCGTGAGCTCCTGGGCGTAGAAATCGATGCTGTAATCCACTGCCTTGTGGGGCACCGAGAAGTACTCGTAGTACCCCGGCAGGGTCCCGGGGTAATCGTCACTCGCCTTTCTCCAGCACTCTTCGAGCCTGCGCATGGAGTCGCAGCCGTTGCTTAAGATTGCTCCGTCCAGGAAAGAGTACGCCCCCTGTCCTGCGAGCTGCAGCATGCACTTGGGGAGGCTGCAGTTCACCGGGCCGAAGTAGGAGTCGCCGATGGAGACTTTCGTGGTGCCTACGCCCCGTAATCTGAACGGAAGCAGCCCTGCGGCATGAAGTATCTCTTCGGGTATGAAGGTGCACGAGTAGCCCACGACCTTGCCGCCTTCCTCCTTCCACTTCTGCACGAATTCGTTGTTCAGGCTCGCTGCGGCCTTTTTCAGCTTGTCGATCATCTCTCACCACCTGTTGCCAGAACGGTCCTGAAGGCCTCCATGGCCTCCCTGTGCTCCGGGCTCGCAAAGCCGTCATCGGGGCTGATCAGCTCGCTGAGGGCTTTGATGAGGAAAGGCATCACGGTTGATGCCAGGGGCTTGACGGCATCTACCACATCGGGGATCAGCCACTGGAGAGTTTTCCTGACCTCTTCGGCGTTCACGGAGTCGACGACCCCGCTCAAGGCGTTGCTCACGATGTCCGGCTTGGCAGCATGGATCTTGTTGGCGACCTTTAAGGCAATGTTCACGAGCCCGGCGATCTCGTAGGTGTCGAGGTCCGACATGCTCTCGGAGAGGGCCGACTTCAGGCCTTCAAGGTCGATCTCCTCCATGACGCCCAGCTTGCGGGCTCTTGCCCTGATGTCCGAGGTCTTCACCAGACCGAAGGACGCCAGGGAGGATAAGGTTAGCTCGGGGTTGTGGGAGAGCGCCGAAGCAAAAGCGTTCGCAACGGCCTCCCTGTCTTCGGCAAAGATGACACGGATCTGTTTTACCAGCTTCGGGTCGATCTCTCTCAGGCAGTCATGGAGCAGGTCCGTGAGGTAGATCTGGAACAGAGGTTTGCCGCCTTTTCCGAGCAGGAGGCTCCCCGTGTGGACCCTCCGGATGACCTCTCGGCCTGTATTGATGAGCTTCGCAGTCTCTGCGCCGTCGATGCCCTTGACGACGGAGAGCAGGATGTCGGCCAGAAGGTCGGGGCCGATCGCCTTCTCGATGGGGACCAGGACCTCGCGCGAGGCCTTTGTGAGGGTGTTCATGAGCGGGATGACGGTCGCGACAAGGGTTCCCACCTTGGCCGGGTATTTCCAGAGCTGCTCGTTGAAGGCCTCGATGGTCTTCAGGACGCATGGCTCGGAGGTCTCCACCATCTCCCGGATCTCGCCGAAGTCGGTATGGGAAAGGAAGCTTTGGATGGCGTTCCCTCGCGTGGCGACATGACAGGCGGTCCTGTCGGCATGGTCGGCATTGACCTTTCGTGCCAGAAGGGTCAGGAGCCGTCCCACATCTGCCGAGATGCCCCGTCCGGAATCTTTTTGCCCGGGCCGCAGGATCTTTGAGACGATCCATCGGGCAGGGCGTGCAACCCCGGCCCTGATTCCGCCCCGTGACGCCCATGCGCCGAGCAGGTCTTTCGCCACCTCGGCCAGCAGGGCCCTCGCGCCGGCCGAACGTATGGTCTCCCCGATGATCCTGGCCGAGACGCGGGCAAGTTCATCACTCGTTCCCGTGGTCTTCATCCTTCAAACCTCCGCGTAGTCTCGTTCATGTCTTGAAGGGCCTTTCTGCCGGCCTCGGTAAGGTGCGCTTCGAACATCAGGTTGCTCAGGGAGACGAGCGTCCGGATCGCCTCGTCCCGTGAGAACTTCTTTTCCATGAGGTAGCTGTGGCCGAGGTGCATGACCATGCCCACCACGGAATAGGCAAGGGTGTAGGGGTTCACCCCTTCGATGACGCCGACATTCAGCCAGGCCTGGATGTCTTCTGCCAGGTCCTGGGCGAGATCGCTGTAGTAGCTCCACACGCTGTCATCGAATTCCTCGTCCACCCCGAAGCTGCCGCGCAGCAGGATGAGGAACTGCTGGTGGTGGCCGTCGATGTAGTCGAAGTAGGCGGAAAAAGTCTCGTTCAGCTTGGACAGCCTGTCGGCGCGGTCCCAGATGTTCACCGGGTTCCTGACCTCCTTGATCCGGGTCCTGAACGTGCCGAAGTTCTGCCTGGTGATCTGGGCAAAGAGATCGCGCTTATCCTTGAAATAGTTGTAGAACGTGCCCGCGGACATGCCGACGGTCTTGACGATGTCCATGATCTGGGTGTTGTGGTACCCCTTCTGGCTGAACAGCTCCTCGGCGACCCGGATGATCGCCTCTCTCGTGTACTGCCTCTTCTTCTCCACAAGCCTGGTCATAGGCAAAACCTTCACGGGCGTACAGCGCCGGGCGTTTTGTCGTCGGTGAAAGGAGGAATCCCCCGATTCCTCCCTTTTGCCCGATGCCTTGCGCCATGTGTATTCATATCCCGAACCTCTTTTTCACCCTGCTCCGGGCAAGGCCCCATGCCCACGAGGTGAGATGCCACTTCTGATCGAGGATCGCTCCGGCGAGGCTGTGAGTAGCCTGCCTGACTTCTTCCCGGTCGAGGTCTTTCAGTACCGAAGCGATAAAGATGCCGACTGCGCCGGGGTTTTCCCGGGTGAAGGCATTCACGGACCGCGCGAGGCCATTGATGGCATTGGCCACGACCTTCGGGCCTGCTGCCAGGATGGATCTCGTTGCTCCGACCCTCAACTCGGACGATGCTTCCCACATCGAGGAGACAAGCTCTCCCCAGACCTTGCCGCACCCCTTGAGGTCTTCCGTGTCGAGATCATTGTACAGCGCTTCCAGGTATGACTTCAGGAGCTCTGCGGGGAACTTGTCCTTGAGTTGGACCCCCAGTTCCAGGCATGCCCGGGTGAGGGAATTCACGATTGCAGGCAGAGTGCTGACGAGGCCGAGGAAAAGCTCCGGGTCCTGCCACAGGAGGGTCTTCACCAGGTCGCTGCCGGTAGACGGGTTCACCTGGTTCAGGTTCGTTCGGAGGATGTCCTTGAACACGGGCGTGCGCAGGATCTCATTGAGGATGCCTCCGTGTGTTCTGGTGAACGTCCCGGTAGACATGCTAGGTTCCCTCCCCGATCTTTTTGTCCTCTTCCAGGCCCTTCATCGTTGCCTGGAAGACAGGGGCCAGGTCCTCTGCCAGCCTCCTGGTGTTCGCGATGGCCCGTGCAAGCGCCTCCCTGTCGATCTCGTCCAGAAGCGATGCCACGAAGCCTGCCAGCAACGGGGGCGGGAATTTCCCCCGCACCTCCACGAGGAGCTCGTCCGCGATCCTGATGAAGCAGTTGGCAATGGCGGGCAGGGCGCTCACGATCGCCAGCGGCACCTCGATGTCCTTTCCCATGATCGCGCGGATGAGCTTCGGACTGTTCTCCGGGTCGATGTTCCTGAGGAGGGACCTCAATCCGTCCTTGAAGGCGGTTTTCCCGAGGAGCTCTTCAAGGATACGGCTCTGTGCGTCTATGATCCCTCTGGTGCTCTGTCGTTCCATGGCATCACCTCACAGGGTCTCGCAGTTGAAGAAGTACCGGGCAGCCTCCATCTGACAGAGCTGCTTGCCGCCCATCCAGAGCTGCACCATCTTGATGTCGCGCCAGTGCTTCTCGATGTCCCAGTCCCTGTCCGCCCCGTAGTGTCCGAGGATGTCCATGCCCTTGCCGAAGCAATCCACAGCCCGGTCGGACACGAAGTCCTTGATGTTGCGGACCCTGCCCACTACATCCTCCGAGGTGAGCGGTCTGCCGTAGGGCTTGTTGCGCCTGTCGCCGATCATGGCGGCTTCATGGCCCAGGATGCGGCAGATGTCGATGTCGCCTGCGATGCGGCCGATGATGGCGGCGATGGCGTCGTTCTCCTTCAACGGCCGGTTGTTGTAGGTGCGCGTGGACACGAACTCGTAGAGCCGCTCGTAGAGGTTCAGCATGGCCCCGGTGAGAAAGGCGCAGCTCGCGACCTGGCCGAAGGGGATGAGCTGGTAGAATGCATCGGCATCTTTTCCCGGACCGTGGGCCCGGTACCATGAGGGTACGCGCACGTCCTCGAACCAGATGTCGCCGTTCTTGTCCGCGGCCATGCCCGCCTTCTCGTACGCCCCGCCCTGGGTCACGCCCGGCAGATCCGCGGGTACGTAGATGAAGGCGAAGTCGTTCGTGTCGTTCGAGCCTGCCTTCGTGGTGCACGGCACGCCGAAGAGCCGGGAAACGCCGCCGGAATTGGTGGGCCAGAGCTTGTGGCCGTTGATCACCCACTCGTCGCCGTCCAGCCTTGCCGATGTGCGGATGGTCCTGCCGCCCAGGAGCCCCATGTTCTCGATGTCGGACCCGCCCTGGGGCTCGGTCATGGCGTTGGCTGCGAAGACGGCCTTTTTGGTGTTGCAGAACATGGGCGCGAATTCCTTTATCAGGCGGTCGTTCACGTGGGGTTCCACCATGATCACGAGCAGGGGCCAGAAGGTCACGGCCAGGGCCACGGCCATGCCCGTGTCGGCCCTGCCCAGTTCCTCGCACAGCATGTACGCGACCCGGAAGACGTAATCAGAGTTGGCCAGGCCCCACCCGCCGTGCTCCTGCGGAAAGAGGGACTTCTGGAGGCCGAGTTCGCCCATCAACTTGTCGAAGGCCGGCTCGATGAGGAGGTGACCCTTCCAGTCCTCGTCATATTTCCGGCGATAGGGCACGACCTCCTTTTCCAGGTAGGTGCGGATCACGTGCCTGAAGTGCCTGTCGAAGGGAGATATGTATTCCTCGGGCCGGGAGAATTCGTCGAAATGCTTCATGGCTTCACACCCTCCTCAGATCTCGGTGCAGTTGTAGAAGAACCTTGCGGTGTCCATCTTCACCGGCGCCTCGGCAGCCACCCCGCACAGGATCGACCCGATGGTCTTCACATCCCTCCAGTGTTTCTCCGCATGCCACTCCTTTGCGTACCCTGCAGAGCCCATGAGCTCCAGGCCCCGGTTGATGGCCCTCGTGACGGATTGCTGCACGCGGCTCCCGATCATCGAGGCGTAGGTGAACACGCGTTTGTGGTTCCCGTTGCTCCACTCCTCGGGCCTGGTGATGAGCTCTGCCAGGTCGTAGAGGAGCAGCTTGGCCAGGGCAATCTCCTCTGCCACGTCGGCGAGCACCGAGGCGCACAGGGGGTTTTCCTTGAGCATGGTCCGGCCCTTGATCACGCGGGTCTCGCTCCAGTCGGAGAGGATCTCGAAGAAGTTTGTGCCTGCGCCTGTGCTCACTCCGCCCAGCAGGAGGTTGAGCCAGACATAGAGCTCTTCCACGGCGGCATCTCCTTTGATCACGTTTTCTTTGGGGATGAGGACATCGTGGAAGGTCACGTCGGCGTTGACACAGGCATTGAGCCCGGTAGTCAGGATCTGCGGTCCTCTCTCCACCCCGGCCGCATCGCCCGGGACAAAGGCAATGCACGGCCCTTCCTTGCCGCCCTCGCACACGACGCAGAAAAGGTCGGCCAGATGGCCGCCGAAGAGCGGCCTCAGGTTCGTTCCGGAAACGGCATATCCGCCCTTGACGGAATGGACCCCGGCGAGGAGGGCGCGGCCCCTGAACAGCGGGGACTCCTGTCCGGACATGCCAGCTCCCGGGAGGATGAGGGCAGGGGTGCGGAGGTCGTCCCCTGCATAGAGGGGCGCGAGCGTTTCACAGAGCTTCCTGTCGCGGTTGTGGTCGAGCGAGATGGTTGCGAGGATGGCATATTTGACTGCCGCGATTGCCGCAACGGCTGCATCGGCCCTGCCGATCTCGCACAGGATGGTGAGGATCCCCGGGGTATTTGCGATGCCGCTCCACCCGAAACCGCCGTGTTCCACGGGCAGGGTGAGCCGCTGGAGACCGATGTCCAGACAGAGCTTCTTTCTCTTTTCCGGGAAGAGCGCAGCGTAGTTCTCGCGGTACTCCATGCGCTTGGAGATGATCTCCCTGTCGGCCCACTGCCTCACCAGCGCGGCAACGCTTCTGGACTCTTCATCCATCCACTGCTTCGGGTACACGAACAGCTCATCCACATTCCGGTTCATAGGTCCTCCATGTACGAAGGTGAGATTGCAGATACTTCACGGGACACCGGTCCGGGCCGGCACTGGGAAAGACGTGTAGAACTCTCTCGGAAAATGGATTCCATCCCCACGCTGTCAACTCCTCACCGGGGCAGCGGACCGCCCCGTAATTCATCTTTAAGACAAGCCCCAAAACCGATTCACGAAAGGAAAGAAGCCGTGCTTGTAATCAGTAATGAAGGTTCACTATCATGAATAGTAATTATCATTACTCTTCATGTCAAGGCAAAATTTGAAATATTTCGATCCTTCGGGTGAAAGTACGGGAGAGAAGGCAAGGCAAGGGAGCTGTTTTGTCGGGTGCGAGGTGAATCCCATGAACCGAAGCGAGCGGTGCGTTAGCTGCGGGGTGTCGTCAGCTCGACTGCCGGGTCAACTCCAGGGCCTCCCTGCCGTCCTTGGTGAGGTAGGCCTCGAACATGGCGAGCACCATCTTGATGAGGTTTGCAATGATCTCTTCCCGGGTGTGCATCTTCTCCACGAGGTAGCTGTGGATGAGCTGGAGACTCATGCCGATGACGGCGATGCCGAAGAGCATGGG